>JBIKWI010000119.1:0-10833 GCA_044356395.1 Tagaea sp.
CGGCAGCTCGTACTGGCTGGCGAAGCCGATGGCGGCCGTCAGCAAGGCGGCGATGATCGAGGTCCAGATCACCTTTTTCAGCATCATCGGCTTTTCGGGGGCGCCGGCCATCTGCCCGCGCCCGAACGAGTCGGGGTTCGACTTCATGCCGACCGGCAGAACCATGAACAGCACGATCCACCAGACGATGATGTAGGTCGCCACTATCGTGAACGGGTTCATGCCTGTTCGAGCTCGACCAGCGTGCCGCAGAAATCCTTGGGATGCAGGAACAGCACCGGCTTGTCGTGGGCGCCGATCTTCGGCGTGCCGTCGCCCAGCACGCGCGCCCCTTCGGCCTTCAGCCGGTCGCGCGCGGCGAGGATGTCGTCGACCTCGTAGCAGATGTGGTGCATGCCGCCCGACGGATGCTCGGCGAGGAACTTGGCGATCGGCGAGCCGGCGCCCAGCGGGTGCAGCAGCTCGATCTTCGTGTTTGGCAGCTCGACGAACACCGTCGTCACGCCGTGGGCCGGCATGTCGAGCGGCTTCGACACCTTGGCGCCGAGCGTGCCCGCATAGGTCTTCGAGGCGGCCACGAGGTCCGGCACGACGATGGCGACATGATTGAGGCGTCCGATCATGGCCAGACAGATAGCATTGCGATGCCGGTCCGGCGATAGGACTATTTAATTGACTATGGTGTAATTTCCTGTACAATCTTTGAATGAGATCTGCGCAGGAAAAAGCCGCAAAGTTTGGTCAACCGGATTTCAGCGACAACCGTCACATGGGAGCCAAATCAAAGGCTTGCGAGTTGACGGTCAACTGCCGTCAACTGAAAATTCCCGCTGATCGTCATGCCCGGGTTCATCCCGGGCATCCACGACTTGGGGTTGGCAAAGAGGTGGATCCCCGGCACAAGGCCGGGCATGACGGCAATTCAGATGCGCACGACGTGGATTTCGGCGACCGGCTTCTTGCCGCGCCGCTGCGACACGAGCTTGCGCACCGCGCGGCGTGCCGCCTCGGCAAGCGTGTCGTCGGGCGCCTTGTCGGGGCAGCGGGCGACCGCGCCGCGCACGGCCTCGATAAGGTCGTCGGCAAGCTCGTCGGAAGGATCGGTCGGGTCGATCAGGCCGGGTGCCGAAACGCGCGGATCGGACAGAAGGCGCCCCTTGCGGTCGACCACGACCGTGGCGACGACGGCGCCGTTCCACAGGAGCTTGGCGCGGCCTTTCACGACTGCGCCATCCATCGGCAGCATGCGGTCGCCGTCCACGCCCCAGCGCCCGGCCTGCACCTGTTCCACCAGCGTGGGGCCGTCGGGCCCGTCGAGCCGGATGATGTCGCCGTTCGCCGGCACCATCGCGTAGGGCACCTGGCAGGCGCGCGCGAGCTCGGCGTGCGCCTCCATGTGGCGCTGCTCGCCATGCACCGGGATCGCGATGCGCGGGCGGATCCACTGGTACATGGCGGCCAGTTCGTCGCGGCACGGATGCCCGGAGACATGGATGGGCGCGTCCCGGTCGGTGATGACCTTCACGCCCAGGCGCATCAGCTGGTTCTGCATGTGCCCGACCGGCTTCTCGTTGCCAGGGATCGTGCGCGAGGAGAACAGCACCCAGTCGCCCTCTTCCAGCACCACGTGCGGGTGCTGGTCCTCGGCGATGCGGCTCAGCGCCGCGCGCGGCTCGCCCTGCGACCCCGTGCACAGCATCACCACGCGGTCGCGCGGAAGGTAGCCGGCGTCGCTCTCGGTCAGGAAGGGCGGCAGGTCGCGCATGTAGCCGTTCTCGCGCGCCGCCT
Organism: Tagaea sp.; assembly: GCA_044356395.1. GTDB lineage: Bacteria > Pseudomonadota > Alphaproteobacteria > CACIAM-22H2 > CACIAM-22H2 > Tagaea. Next base: position 1,789 of record JBIKWI010000119.1, read on the forward strand.
CGTAGATGCGCCACAGCGAGCGGCCGACCAGCGCGCATTCGCGCCCCGCCTTCTTGGCCGCGCGCGCGATCGTCTCGACCCGGGCCACGTTGGACGCGAAGCACGCCACCGCCACGCGCTGCGGCGCCTGGGCGATCAGCTTCTCGATCTCGATGGCGACCGAACCTTCGGAACCCGACGTGCCGTCCTTGATCGCGTTGGTCGAATCCCCGATCAGCGCCAGCACGCCTTCATTGCCCACGCGCCGGAACGCGGCTTCGTCGGTCACCGGTCCCACGACCGGATCGTCGTCGAGCTTCCAGTCGCCGGTGTGCAGCACGGTGCCCGCCGGCGTGCGGATCGCCAGCGCGTTGGGTTCGAGGATCGAGTGCGTGATGTGCAGGAGCTCGATCTCGAAATCGCCGAGCTTCAGCGTCGAGCCCTGCCCGATCGTGTGGATCGGCACCGAGCGGCCGAAATCGGTTTCCTGCAGCTTGAGCTTCAGGAACGTCGCCGTGAACGGCGTGGCGTAGATCGGGCAGCGCAGCATCGGCCACAGATACTGCACGGCGCCCAGATGGTCCTCGTGCGCGTGGGTCAGCACCAGCCCGATCAGGTCGTCGCGGTTTTCGGCGATGAAGGTGGGGTCGGGCGTGATGACGTCGACGCCCGAAGCCGTCCCGTCCCCGAACGTCACGCCGCAATCGACCATCAGCCACTTGCCGCGGTAGCGGTAGAGGTTGAGGTTCATCCCGATCTCGCCCGAACCGCCGAGCGGGAGGAAGTAGAGTCCGTCGTCGCGCTTCATCGGCCGGCGTTCAGCGCGTGGATGTCCACGAGGCCCTTGAGCGTCAGGTCGGGGTCGACATGCTGAATGAGCGGCGTGTGCTCCGCGACGATGGAGATGAGGCCGCCCGTGCCGATGAAGGTCGGCTGCACGCCCAGCTCGTCGGCGATGCGCTTGCCGATGCCCTCGATCAGGCCGACATAGCCCCAGAAGATGCCCGACTGCATGGCGCCGACGGTCGTGGTACCCACGACCTTGGCCGGGCGGCGGATCTCGATGCGCGGCAGCTTAGCGGCCCCCATGTAGAGCGCCTCGAAGGCAAGGTTGATGCCGGGGCTGATCGTGCCGCCGGTGTAGTTGCCGGCCGCGTCGAGCACGTCGAAGGTCGTGGCGGTGCCGAGATCGATCACCACGCCCGGCATGTTGTAGCGGGTGCGCGCGCCCACCGCGTTGGCGATGCGGTCGGCACCCGCCTCTTCGGGCCGGTCGATCTTGATCTCGATGCCGTAGCGCACGCCCTTCTCGCCGACGATTACCGGGTCGGCCTTGGCATAGCGCCGGCAGAAGTCGCGCAGGTTGAACATCGCCTGCGGCACGACGTTCGACACGACCACGCCGTCGATCCGGTCGAGCGTCATGCCCTGCAGCGCCATCAGGTGCGTGAGCCACACCGCGTATTCGTCGGCAGTTCGCTTGGGGTCGGTCGAGATGCGCCACGAAGCGCGCTTCTCCTGACCCTCGAAGGCACCGAAAACAGTGTTGGTGTTGTTGGAGTTGACGACCAGCAGCATGGCACTCACATCCCCGCCAGGTGCACGTCGCCGGCGGTGATCGTGCGCCGGCCTTCGGCCGTGTCGAGCAGCAGGGCACCCGTGGCATCCAGATCGGCGAAGGTGCCGGCCAGCGTCTGGTTGGGCAGGCGCACCTCGATCCGCTCGCCCTTGCCGGCCGCGTGGGCGAGCCACGCCTCACGGACGGGGGCAAAGCCGCCTTCGAGCCAGCGGTTCGTCCAGATCATGAAGTGGCGCGCGAACCCTTCGAGCGCTTCTTCGGCCGACACCGTCTCGCCGGTATCGGTCTTGAGGTCCGTCGCCGGGATGCGCGCCTCGGGCGGGTGCGACACCAGATTGACGCCCACACCCAGGATCATGAAATCGAGCGTGTCGCCCTGCCCTTCGGCTTCGATCAGGATGCCGGCCACCTTGCGCGGCCCCAGCAGGATGTCGTTGGGCCATTTGAAGCGCAGCGGCATCAGCGGCGGAACATGCAGGCCCAGCATGCCGGCGGCACCAAGGGCGGCAACGAACGCGAGTTGGACCGCCTCGCGCGGCGGGCATTCGGGGCGCAGGACCAATGACAGGTAGAGATTGCCCGGCGGCGAGGCCCATTCGCGCCCCTGCCGGCCGCGCCCGGCCGTCTGCTCGCGCGCCCACACGAGCGTGCCGTCCTCGGCCCCTTCGCGGGCAAGGGCGCGCGCCTCGTCGTTGGTCGATCCGACGGCTTCCCGCGCGACCAGACGATAGGCGGGCGGAAGACGCGGAGCCTCCGCCACGACGGTCATCCGCCGAACAGGGCGGCTGCCGCAACGCCGGCAGCGCTCACGAGCGGTGCGGGCCACGCGAAGAACATCAGCGTGAAGATGGCGCCCGCCCCGAGCACGGCCGCGGGGCCGGCTTCGAGGCGCTTGTCGAAGCCGGCGGTGCCGGCGTCGAAATACATGATCTTCACGATGCGCAGGTAATAGAACGCGCTGACGACCGAGGCGAGAACGCCGATGACCGCGAGCGCGTAGAGCCCCGCCGAGACGGCCGCCAGGAACACGTACATCTTGCCGAAGAAGCCGGCCAGCGGCGGGATGCCGGCCATCGAGAACATCGCGATGCCGAGGGCCGCCGCGACCAGCGGCTGCGTGCGCGCGAGGCCGGCGAGGTCCGCGATGGTCTCGACCATCTTGCCGTCGCGCTTCATGCACAGGATCGCGGCGAAGGCGGTCAGGTTCATGGCGAGATAGATCGCCATGTAGACGAGCACGCCAAGCACGCCCGCCTCGTCGCCCGCCGCAAGGCCGACCAGCGCGTAGCCCACATGCCCGATCGAACTGTACGCCATCAGCCGCTTGATGTTGGTCTGCGCAATGGCGGCGAACGCGCCGATCGCCATCGACGCGATGGCGATGAAAACGACGATCTGCTGCCAGTCGTGCACCAGCGGGCCGAGCGGGCCGACCAGGACGCGCGCGAAGAGCAATATCGCCGCGACCTTGGGGGCCGCCGCGAAGAACGCGGTGACTGGTGTGGGCGCGCCCTCGTAGACGTCCGGCGTCCACATGTGGAACGGGGCGGCCGAGATCTTGAACGCGAGTGCCGCCGACACGAACACGATGCCGAAGATGACGCCGATCGGTGTCGCCCCCGCCTGGTCGATCATCGTGGCGGCGAGCGTGTCGAAGTTGGTCGTGCCCGAGAAACCGTAGATCAGCGAGGCGCCGTAGAGCAGCAGCCCCGACGAGAGCGCGCCCAGCACGAAATACTTGAGGCCCGCCTCGGTGGCCCGGACCGAATCCCGACGGATGGCGGCCAGCACGTAGAGCGACAGGCTCTGCAGCTCGATGCCCATGTAGAGCGAGATCAGGTCGTTGGCCGACACCATCATCGACATGCCGAGGGCGGCGAACAGCATCAGCACCGGATACTCGAAGCGCGCGAAGCCCTCGCGCTCGTTGAATTCGATGCTGATCAGCAGGGAGGCCGCCGTGGCGAGGAACACCAGCGCCTTGGCGAAGCTCGCATAGGAATCCGAGACGAACAGTCCCGAGAAGCCGACGGCGCGGGCACCGTCGGGCGCGCCGATCAGGGCGGTCGCCGCCAGCAGGGCCGCGATCGCCAGCCACGACACCATGCGCGTGGCGCGTTCGCCGGCGAACACGCCGAGCATCAGAAGGAACAGGCCGGCGCAGGCAAGGAAGATCTCGGGCCGGGCGATGCCGGGAAGGAAATCGCTCATCGGCCGGCCTCCGGTGCCAGCACGGCCACGGCCGCACCCGTGCCCTGGGCATGGTTGTGATGGCCGCCGCGATCGGCTTCGTACCGCTCCACGATCGCCTGCACCGTCGGCCCGATCATGTCGAGAACGGGCTTGGGCTGGATGCCGAGCCAGATCGTCGCCACGACCAGCGGCGCGAAGATCGCCTTCTCGCGCCAGTCGAGGTCGAGCATCGTCTTGAGGTCCTCGCGCGTGAGCTTGCCGAACACGACCCGGCGGTAGAGGAAAAGCATGTAGGCCGCCCCGAGGATGACGCCGGTCGAGGCCAGTGCGGCCGCCCAGGTCGACGTCTGGTAGGTGCCGGCGAGCACGAGGAACTCGCCCACGAAGCCCGACGTGCCCGGCAGGCCGACCGAGGCCATCGTGAACACCATGAACACGACCGCGTAGGCCGGCATGCGATGGACGAGGCCGCCGTAGCGCGAAATCTCGCGCGTGTGCAGGCGGTCGTAGACCACGCCCACGCACAAGAACAAGGCACCCGACACCACGCCGTGCGAGATCATCTGGAACATGGCGCCTTCGACGCCCTGGCGGGTGCCGGCGAAGATGCCCATCGTCACGAAGCCCATGTGCGCGACCGAGGAATAGGCGATCAGCTTCTTCATGTCCTCCTGCACCAGCGCCACGAGCGAGGTGTAGATGACAGCGACGATCGACATCGCGAAGACCAGCGGCGTGAAATACTCGCTCGCTTCCGGGAACATCGGCACCGAGAAGCGGATCAGGCCGTAGCCGCCCATCTTCAAGAGCACGCCGGCCAGGATCACCGATCCGGCGGTGGGCGCCTCGACATGCGCGTCGGGCAGCCAGGTGTGCACCGGCCACATCGGCACCTTTACCGCGAACGACGCGAAGAAGGCGAGCCACAGCCACATCTGCACGTCGCGCGGGAAGCCGTACTCGAGCAGGTCGACGATGTTGGTCGTCTCGGTGTGCCAGTAGATCGCGAGCATCGCGACCAGCATCAGCACGGACCCCAGCAGCGTGTAGAGGAAGAACTTGAACGCGGCATAGACGCGCCGCTTGCCACCCCAGATGCCGATGATGAGGAACATCGGGATCAGAACGGCCTCGAAGAACACGTAGAAGAGCAAGAGGTCGAGGGCGGCGAACGTGCCGACCATGAAGGTCTCGAGCACGAGGAACGCGATCATGTATTCGCGCACCCGCTCGGTCACGTGCCAGCTCGCGAGGATGCACAGCGGCGTGAGGAACGTGGAAAGCAGGATGAAGGGTGCCGAGATCCCGTCGACGCCCATGTGGTAGCCGATGCCGTAGCCCGGGATCCACACGCTGCGCTCGACGAACTGGAATGCCGTGCTCGACCGGTCGAAATCGAACCACAGCACCAGCGACACGAGGAAGGTCGCAAGCGACGTCCAGAGTGCCGCCCAGCGCGCGTTGCGCGCCACCACTTCGGCGGTGCCGTTGACGCACAGGATGAACACGGCCCCGACGAGAGGCAGGAACGTGACGAGTGAAAGGATCGGCCAGTCTGTCATGACACTCTCAATGGCCCGCGCGCAGCACGTACCAGGTGGCGAGGATCACGATGCCGATCAGCATCGCGAAGGCGTAGTGGTAGAGGTACCCGGTCTGCAGCCAGCTCGCGCGCTGGGCAAGGCGCAGCGTACCGGCGGCAATCGCGTCGGGGCCGCCGCGGTCGATCACGTTGCCGTCGCCCTGCTTCCACAGGAAGCGGCCGATCGCGAAGGACGGGCGCACGAACAGCCTGTCGTAGAGCTCGTCGAAGTACCACTTGTTGAGCAGGAAGCGGTACAGGCCCGGGTTCGCGGCGGCGATCTTCGCCGGCTTCGACGGGTTCTTGATGTAAAGGCCGTAGGCCACGCCGATACCGGCAAGCCCGACCGCGACGAGCAGCGGCGGGATCCAGCCCGGGGCGTGGTGCGCGTGCTCGATCGTGTCGTCGAGCACCTTGATCGACTCGCCCCAGAACGCCGCGCGCCCGTCGCCGACGAACAGGTAGCTGAGGCCGATGCCCGAGAAGATGGCGCCGGCTGCCAGCACGTAGAGCGGGATCATCATGGTCGCCGGGGATTCGTGCGCGTGGTCGACCGCATGATGGTCGGTCTGCGGGGCGACGTGGAAGCTCATGAAGATGAGGCGCCAGGAATAGAACGCCGTCATCGTCGCGGCCGCGAGGCCGAGCCAGAACGCGTACTGGCCGACGGCCGAGTGCGCGGCCCAGGCGCTCTCCATGATGATGTCCTTGGAGTAGAAGCCCGCGAAGCCGCCGATACCGGGGATGCCCATGCCGGCCAACGCCAGCGACCCGATCCACATCATCGCGTAGGTCTGGCGGATCTTCGTGTGGACGTTGCCGCCCATCTTGCGCATGTCCTGCTCGTGGTGGAGCGCATGGATCACCGAGCCGGCGCCCAGGAACAGCAGCGCCTTGAAGAAGGCGTGCGTCGTCAGGTGGAACATGGCGGCCGAATAGGCCGACACGCCGGCGGCGAAGAACATGTAGCCGAGCTGCGAACAGGTCGAATAGGCGATCACCCGCTTGATGTCGTTCTGCACGAGGCCGACGGATGCCGCGAACAGCGCCGTCGAGGCGCCCACGATCGTCACGACGGCAAGTGCCGTGGGCGCGTACTCGAACATCGGCGAAAGCCGGCAGACCATGAACACGCCTGCCGTCACCATCGTGGCGGCATGGATCAGGGCCGAAACCGGCGTGGGGCCTTCCATCGCGTCGGGCAGCCAGGTGTGCAGGAAAAGCTGGGCCGACTTGCCGCAGGCCCCGATGAAAAGCAGCAGGCAGATCGCCGTCATTGCGTGGAATTCCCACGACAGGAACGTCATGTTCCAGTCGGCGGCGGCGGGCACGGCCGCGAAAACCTGGTCGAACTGCACCGTGCCGAACACCATGAACACGGCGAAGATGCCGAGCGCGAAGCCGAAATCGCCGACGCGGTTGACGAGGAACGCCTTGATCGAGGCCTCGTTCGCGCTGTCCTTCTCGTACCAGAAGCCGATCAGCAGGTACGAGGCGAGCCCCACGCCCTCCCAGCCGAAGAACATCTGGATGAAGTTGTCGGCCGTCACGAGCGAGAGCATGAAGAACGTGAACAGCGACAGGTACGACATGAAACGCGGGATCGACTTGTCTTCCGACATGTAGCCGATCGAATAGAGATGCACCATCGACGAGACGATGGTGACCACGCACACCATGGTGGCCGAGAGCGCGTCGTACTTGAGCGCCCAGTTGGCGACGAACGAGCCCGAGCTGATCCAGGTGAAAAGCTCGACCGTGCGCGTCTGGCCGTTGATGCCGACCTGCACGAAGATGAACAGCGACAGCACGGCCGCGAAGGCGACGCACCCCGTGGTCGCGATCTGGGCGAGCCGGTCGCGGCTTTCGGCCGGCAGCGGCGACATCAGCACGAGGCTTCCCAGCACGAAGCCCAGCAGCGGGAGAAGGACGGCAGCCGTGTACATCGTCTCGGTACCCCTCAGCCCTTCATCATGTTGATGTCTTCGACCTCGATCGTGCCGCGATTGCGGAAGTACACGACGAGGATCGCCAGACCGATCGCCGCCTCGGCGGCCGCGACGGTCAGGATGAACAGCGCGAAGACCTGCCCGACGAGATCGCCCAGATGCGTGGAGAAGGCGACGAGGTTGATGTTTACGGCGAGCAGCATCAGCTCGACCGACATCAGGATCACGATGACGTTCTTGCGGTTGAGGAAGATGCCGAAAATCCCGAGCGTGAACAGGATCGCCGCGACGGTGAGGTAATGTCCGAGCGTGATTTCCATCAGACGTCGACCCCCTGGCGCGACTTGACCGATACCGTCTCGACGCCCTCGTCGCGCGTGCGCGCGACCTGGCGCGGGATCGACTGGCGCTTGACGCCTTCGCGCTCGCGCAACGTCAGGACGATGGCGCCGATCATCGCCACGAGAAGGATCAGGCCGGAAGCCTGGAACACGTAGGCGAAGTCGTCGTAGATCACGAGGCCCAGCGCGCGCGTGTTGTGGATCTGGCCGGGGTCCGGGATCGGCAGGGCGATCGCCTCGGGCACCGAGGCCGAGAAGGCCCAGGGTGCGAGCACGAAGACAAGCTCGGCCGCCAGAACGAGGCCGACGGCGGCCCCGACCGGCAGGTACTTCGCGTAGCCTTCGCGCAGCGCCACGAAATCGACGTCCAGCATCATGACGACGAACAGGAACAGCACCGCGACGGCGCCGACGTAGACGACCACGAGGATCATCGCGAGGAACTCGGCGCCCATCAGCACGAACAGGCCCGCGGCGTTGAAGAAGCACAGGATCAGGAACAGCACCGAGTGGACCGGATTGCGCGCGAAGATGACCATGACCGCGGCGGCCACCATCACGGCGGAGAACAGGTAGAAGACGATCGCTTGGAGCATCGGTGTGTGCCTGTCCCGGTTCAGCGATACGGCGCGTCGGCGGCGAGGCTGTTGGCGATTTCCGCCTCCCAGCGATCCCCGTTCGAAAGCAGCTTGGCCTTGTCGTACATCAGTTCTTCGCGCGTCTCGGTCGAGAACTCGAAATTCGGACCCTCGACGATCGCGTCCACCGGGCACGCCTCCTGGCAGAAGCCGCAGTAGATGCACTTGGTCATGTCGATGTCGTAGCGCGTGGTGCGCCGGCTGCCGTCGTCGCGCGGCTCGGCCTCGATCGTGATGGCCTGCGCCGGGCACACGGCCTCGCACAGCTTGCACGCGATGCAGCGCTCCTCGCCGTTGGCGTAGCGGCGCAGCGCGTGCTCGCCGCGGAAGCGCGGGCTGATCGGCCCCTTCTCGTAGGGATAGTTGAGCGTGACCTTCGGCTTGAAGAAATACTTCAGCGTCAGCGCCATGCCCGAGACGAGCTCGGACAGCAGCATGGTGCGCGCACTTCGGTCGAGACTGGCGGCCATGATCGTTTCCTTTTCTCCCTTCCGGTTCAGCGCGGGATCCAGCCGGTGGCCATCAGCACACCGGCCGTCAGCACGACCCAGAAGAGCGAGAACGGCAGGAACACTTTCCAGCCCAGACGCATGAGCTGGTCGTAGCGGTAGCGGGGCATTGTGGCGCGCACCCACAGGAAGACGAACAGGCACGCCGCCGTCTTGAGCGCGAACCACACGAGGCCCGGGATCCAGTTGAAGGGTGCCACGTCGAAGGGCGGCAGCCAGCCGCCGAGGAACAGGATGGTCGTCATCCCGCTCATCAGGATCATCGCGGCGTATTC
>JBIKWI010000013.1:0-36848 GCA_044356395.1 Tagaea sp.
GCGCGATGCGGGCGAACTGGAACGGCCGCCTGCCGATCGTCTGGATCGTCGGCCTCGTCTCGATCGCCGTGATCATGTGGGGCGGCATTCTCGGTCTCAGCTACGTGCCGCAGGAGCGTTGGGGCGGGCTGGTCCTGACGCTGATCCTGTCGACCTTCGGCATCGCGCTCGCGTTTCCGCTCGCGATCCTGCTGGCGCTGGGGCGTCGGTCGAGCATGCCGGCGATCAAGACGCTTTGCGTCGTCTACATCGAACTGATCCGCGGCGTGCCGCTGATCAGCCTTCTGTTCATGGCATCCGTCATGTTCCCGCTGTTCCTGCCGGAAGGCATTACGATCGACAAGCTGCTGCGCGCGCAGATCGCCATCATCGGCTTCGCCGGGGCCTATCTCGCCGAAGTGGTGCGCGGCGGCCTTCAGGCGCTTCCGAAGGGCCAGTACGAGGCGGCCGACGCACTCGGCCTGTCCTATTGGCAGGCGACCGGCAAGATCATCCTGCCGCAGGCCCTTCGCATGGTCATTCCGCCGATGGTCAACACCTTCATCGGGCTGTTTAAGGACACGTCTCTCGTCCTGATCATCGGCCTGCTCGACATTCTCAACGCGGCCAAGACCGCGGTGAGCGATCCCGCCTGGCGCGGGTTCGGCCCGGACGTCTATTTCGGGGTGTCGCTGATCTACTTCGTGTTCTGTTTCGCGATGTCGAAATACAGCCAGCAGGTCGAGCACGAGCTCAACCGGAATCGCCATCGCTGATCTTCCCATCCGCTACTGACGGAGTGACCCGCACATGACCGCAATCCAGGCCGCCAAGACGTCCGAACCGCCGATGATCCAGCTCAAGAAGCTGAACAAGTGGTATGGCGAGTTCCATGTCCTGAAGGACATCGACTTCGAGTGCCGGCGCGGCCAGAAGATCGTCGTCTGCGGGCCCTCCGGCTCCGGCAAGTCCACGATGATCCGCTGCATCAACCGGCTGGAAGAGCACCAGAAGGGCGACCTGATCGTCGACGGGATCGAGCTGACGAACGATCTCAAGAACATCGAGGCGATCCGCCGCGAAGTGGGCATGGTGTTCCAGCACTTCAACCTGTTTCCGCACCTGACCGTGCTCGAGAACCTGACGCTCGCCCCCATCTGGGTCCGCAAGGTGCCGAAGAAGGAAGCCGAAGAGACGGCCATGTTCTTCCTCAACCGCGTGCGCATCCCCGAGCAGGCGAACAAGTATCCGGGCCAGCTGTCGGGCGGCCAGCAGCAGCGCGTGGCCATCGCGCGGTCGCTCTGCATGAAGCCCAAGATCATGCTGTTCGACGAGCCGACTTCGGCACTCGATCCGGAAATGGTCAAGGAAGTGCTCGACACGATGGTGTCGCTGGCGCGCGAAGGCATGACCATGATCTGCGTCACGCACGAGATGGGCTTCGCCAAGGCCGTGGCCGACAAGGTCGTGTTCATGGACAAGGGCGAGATCGTCGAGGCGAACGAGCCTGAAGCGTTCTTCTCGAACCCGCAGAACGAGCGTACGAAGCTCTTCCTGTCGCAGATTCTCAACCACTGATCCCGGCGCGCGGGCGCCGTCAGTCGAGCGGACGCGGGTCGACGATCCGCGCCTGTTCGCGCGCGAACACGTTGAATCCCCAGCGCTGGTAGAAGGCCAGCGCGCCGGGATGGTCGAGCGTGCAGGTATGCACCCACAGACGCGAGGGGGCCGGATCGGCGGTCCACGCCCGGTCGAGCGTCGCCGCCATCAGCGTATCGCCAAGACCCTTACCGATGTAGCCGGGCATGAGGCCAAAGTACCGGATCTGCGTTCCAGGCCCGTCCGTCTCGCGCGTGTCGAGTTCCGCATAACCGGCAGGTGCCCCGCCGGCATAGAGCACAAGGATGTCGACGCCCTCGACATGGATGGCCGCGCTCAGCGCGGCGTCCGACAGCGCGCGCCGCTCGTACCAGAGCCAAGCCCGCCCGACTTCGGCATAGAGGAAGCGATAGAAGGCGAGCGGACAATGTTCGACCCGGAAAGTCGCCACGGAAAACGGATAGCGCCGCTGTCCGCGGGCAGACGGCGCCGGGCGCGCACGCATCTCGAGATGCGTTATGGCGACGTCGATCTCGTCGGCCACCGTCAATGTCACCCGGCTTCGATCGGCGGGCCGCCGGCAAGGCCCCACTCGGACCAGGACCCGTCGTAGATCGCCACATCCCGGGCACCCAGAACGTGCAGGCCGAGAGCGATCACGCAGGCCGTCACGCCCGAGCCGCAGCTCGCCACGATGGGCTTCGTCGCATCGACGCCAGCAGCGGCGAACTGGCGGGCAAGCTCGAGCGGCGGCAGGACCGTGCCGCTTGCCGGATCGAGCAGTTGCGTGAAGGGCAGGTTCTTCGATCCGGGAATATGGCCGCTGCGAAGGCCCGCGCGCGGCTCCGGAGCCGTGCCGGCAAACCGGCCTGCTGCCCGCGCATCGATGACCTGTGCCGCTCCGGTCGCGATGTTTGCCACCAGGTCGGCCTTGCTCCGGACGAGTTCCGGCCGCAGGCCTGCCTTGAACCGCCGGGCGGCGACGGTCGGCGTTCCGCTCTGTGTCGGGCGTGATTCCCTCGTCCATTTCGGGAATCCGCCGTCGAGAACCGAAACCAGATCGTGGCCGAATATGCGGAACATCCACCAGACGCGTGCGGCGCTCATCAGTCCGTAGGCGTCGTAGACGACGACATGGGTCTGGTTGTCGATGCCCATCGCGCCGACGGCTTCCGCGAACGCGTCGGCCGACGGCAGCATGTGGGGGAGGTCGCTCGAATGGTCGCTGACGGCCTCGATATCGAAATACGAAGCGCCGGGGATGTGGGCGGCGACGAACTCCGCCGCCGCATCGCGCTTTGCGGTCGGCAGGTGATACGACCCGTCGAGAACGCGTACGTTCGCATCGCCGAGGCGCTCGGAGAGCCAGTCGGTGCTGACCAGGGGCGGGGTCGTCATGTCGCGACCTTTTCGAAAGGGGTTGGAACGGAACTGGATTGCGGCTTTTCCATCCAGGGCGGGACGGGCAGGTTTTTCGAACGCAGGAATGCCGGATCGAACAGCTTCGAGGCGTAACGGGCACCGCCGTCGCACAGGATCGTCACGATCGTGTGGCCCGGCCCGAGCGCTCGCGCCAGCGCGATCGCGCCGGCGACGTTGATCCCGCTCGAAGCGCCCACGAACAGTCCCTCTTCGATCAACAGGTCGAAAACGATCTGCACGGCCTCGGCGTCGGGAATGCGGAAAGCATGATCGACCTTCAGGCCCTCGAGATTCTTCGTGATGCGGCCCTGTCCGATTCCCTCGGTTATCGAGCTTCCCTCGGATTTCAGAACGCCGTCGGTGAAGTAGCTGTAGAGGGCCGCACCGAACGGATCGGCAAGACCGATCTTCACGCCGAGCTTGAGCTGGCGCAGCGCCTGTGCCGTTCCGGCCAGCGTCCCGCCCGAGCCGACGGCGCACACGAAGCCGTCGACCTTGCCGTCGGTCTGGCGGAAGATCTCGGGGCCGGTCGTGCGCACGTGCGCCTCGCGGTTTGCCACGTTGTCGAACTGGTTGGCCCACAAGGCGCCGCCGGGGGACGTGCGGCCGATTTCCTCGGCCAGCCTGCCGGACACTTTCACGTAGTTGTTGGGGTTGGCGTAGGGCACGGCCGGTACCAGCCGCAGTTCGGCGCCGATCAGGCGGAGGAAGTCCTTCTTCTCCTGGCTTTGGGTCTCGGGCATCACGATGACGCTGCGATAGCCGCGCGCGTTGCCGACGAGGGCGAGGCCGATGCCCGTATTGCCGGCGGTACCCTCGACGATCGTGCCGCCCGGCTGGATGAGCCCTTTGGCTTCCGCATCGAGGATCATCTGCAACGCCGCACGGTCCTTCACCGAACCGCCGGGATTGAGGAACTCGGCCTTGCCGAGGATCTCGCAGCCCGTCGCCGCACTCGCCTTCTGCAGGCGGATGAGGGGGGTGTTGCCGATGGCGCCGACGAAGCCGTTTCGGATATCGCTCAAGTCCGTGCCTCCCATTCCACCCGGAGCCGCGCCCGGTTGAGGGCGAGCCACTGCAAGGTCATCAGCGTAAAGGAACTTCCGATGCGACGGCCATCGTAGAACGACGCGAGCGCCGCGTCGAACGGTTCGACCAGCACGCGGATATCCTCGCCTTCATGGGCAAGACCATGGATCCCGCCGGCGGCCGACGCGTCGACCCGGGCGACGAACATCTCGACCATCTCGCTCGTCCCCCCCGGCGAGGCAAGAGCCCGGCCCGCATGGACGATCTCGAACGTGGCCAGCCCCGTCTCCTCGGCGATCTCCCGGCGGGCGACGTCGACCGGATCTTCATCCGCCTTGAGCATTCCGGCGACGCACTCGACCATCCACGCCGGATGGCCGCCGACATGGGCGCCGATGCGGAACTGTTCGATCAGCACGACGCTGTCGCGCGTCGGGTCGTAAAGTGCGGCGCATACCGCGTTCCCGCGGTCCATCAACTCGCGCGACAGGACAGGAGTCCAGCCGCCGGCGAAAAGGCGGTGTCGCAGCCGGAACTCGTCGACCTTCAGGAACCCCGCGTAGCGTCGTTCCCGGGAGAGGATCTCGACATCGTCTTCTGTCATGTGATTCGGCCTCGATGCAGGGACGGGACAGGCATATCGTGGCATCGGCGAGTTCGAAAGCGCATTCGCATGACGCTTGAAGTCGCGTGCCCGAAGCGCCAGATCTCCATCGACAACCGATCGAAGAGGGTGACATGGCCAAACCCGAAATCGTCCTGGTGCGCGAGACCGGAGCAAAATACGAAAACAGCGTCGAGGTCGGGGAACATCGTCTGACTGCCGACGAGCCGGTGGCCGCAGGCGGTGCCGGACGGGGCCCGCAGCCGTTCGAGTATCTGCTGTCGGCGCTGGGTGCCTGTACCAGCATGACGATCCGCATGTATGCCGACCGCAAGGGATGGAAGCTCGCGCGGGTATCGGTGCGGCTCGACATGGACAAGGTCGATGCCGCCGACGGGAAGGGGAAGATCGACCGGATCGTCCGGGAGGTCGAACTGGAAGGCGATCTGGATGCCGAACAGCGCCTGCGCCTTCTCGCGATCGCCGAGCATTGCCCGGTCCACAAGTACCTGTCGGCGGAAAAGCGGATCGAGACGCGCGCGCTTACGTCCCGATCCTGACGGGACCCGCCAGGCGCTCCAGCGTCGCCACGACGGAAAGCGGGACGATCGCGCTGGTTTTCGGGTTTTCGGGCGAGGGAAGGCCTTCGGTCCGGACCGAGAAGCTGACGCTGTCGGATACCAGTTCGAACTCGTGGATGTTGCGTTCGATCGTCGGGTCCGCCCAGATCTCGACCTCGGTCCGGTCGGGTCCTATTCCGGCAAGGCTGAGGGCCGCAGCGACATTCACGTTGGCCGGAAAGCCTTTGGCTGCCGCTCGGGCGCTTCCCCGGAATATGCAGGTCGGCTCACGGATCGTGTCGAGGTCGATGCCGGCCGACACGACATAGGGCGCGCCGGCAAGGCCGCGCGGCGGTTTGCGGTTGCGCATCGTCACGCTCTCGATACGGCCGAGTGCCGCCGCCGCGACTGCATCGAGTGCCAGCAGGGCACCGGTCGCCACGACGAGGCGCCCGCCCGAGGATGCCGCCAAGGCAAAGACATCCGGGCACTCCAGAAGGGCCGCGGCATTGACCGTCACCAGCGTGCGTCCGCGCGCGAAGGCGGCGACTGCGGTGTCGCGCAGGGCCGACGACGGGCCGCAGTCGACGACGGTCTCGCAAATCTCGACAAGTCCGGCCAGCGGGATCGCCGGTACGCCGAGACCCAGTTCGATCGTCTGTCGGGTCGCCTTGCCGTTATCTCGGCTTGTCACGGCCACCAGATCCAGATTCGGCCGGCCGGCCGCAAGCATGGAAGCGACCTTGCTGCCGATTGCGCCCAGTCCGACGACTCCGATTTTCATGTCTGCGATTATGGCGGAATTTCCAGATTTTCGAAGCACCTAGCGTCCTCGGGAAAAGGGGTTCGGTTGACCCGGCGCTTCGTATATAAGTCCATGACACCGATTTCGACGGAGGCAAAATTGCGTTTCGGACTTGCGACCGCTGTCGCCGCGCTGACGCTGAGTGTCGGTGCGGGAACCGCCTTCTCCCAGCAGGCTTGCCTCACGCGGGACGAAGCCGTCGCGGTGAAGGCACGGGTCATGCAGACCGAGTTGATGGTCGCGACGCTCTCCTGCGTTCGGGCGGTCGACCAGAGCTCGAAGTACAACGCTTTCGTGGAGCGGCACTCGGCCGAGATCCAGCGATACAACCGCCTCATCCAGCAGCATTTCGCGCGCATCGGCGGGGGCAATCCCCAGCGCCGCTACGACA
Source organism: Tagaea sp. (assembly GCA_044356395.1). Taxonomy (GTDB): domain Bacteria; phylum Pseudomonadota; class Alphaproteobacteria; order CACIAM-22H2; family CACIAM-22H2; genus Tagaea. Next base: position 6,390 of record JBIKWI010000013.1, read on the forward strand.
CGTTCACGACGGCGCTGGCGAACGACGCATCGAACCGTTCGATGGCCAATCCCAGTTTCTGCCATGACACGACGGAGCTGTTCGAGAGCGTCGTGCGCATCGAACGCGGCAAGTTGGGCGAGGCGGTCGAAGAGCGGGCCAAGCATACCCCGCAACGTTTCGGAGAGCTGTGCGGCCGCGATCCGGCGATGCAGTACGTGTTCGCACGCTAGTCCGCAGCCGGGTTTTCCCGGCAGCCAGTCGCCAAAAGAAAAGGGCCGGTCTTTCGACCGGCCCTTCGCATTTCCAGCCGAAGCCGGGACGTTTACTGGAGGACGATTTCCACGCGCCGGTTCTGCGGCTCGCGGACGCCGTCGGCGGTGCGGACGCGCAGCTCGCCTTCGCCGCGACCGACCGTGACGATCTGGTTCGCCGCGATGCCCTGACGGACGAGTTCCGCCTGGACGGCTGCCGCACGACGCTCGGAGAGGCGCTGGTTGTACTGCGGCGAGCCCGAAGTATCGGTGTGGCCCGTCGCGGTGATGCGCGTCACGTTGCCCTGCTTGGCCGTGGTGGCTGCCTGCTGGATGATACGGGTGGCTTCCGGCGTCAGCACCGACTGGTCGAAGTCGAAGAAGACCAGGAAGTTGCGCTGGATCTGCGGGGCAGGAGCAGCCGCCGGAGCCGGTGCCGGAGCCGGAGCCGGCGCCGGTGCCGGAGCGGGTGCCGCGACCGGGGTCGCCATCGGTGCAGGCGCCGGACGTGCCGGTGCGCCGAACTCCCAGCGCAGACCGAGCATGACCGCGTGGTTCATCGGGCGATCGGCCGTGTAGTTGTTCTCGTTGGCGAAGGCGGCGCGGTATGCCGCCGTCGTCGAGTACTCAGGCTTCTGGAACGTCGACATGAAGCGGTAGTCGAGCGTGAGCTTCAGCTGCTGCGAGAGCGGGTATGCCGCACCGACGATCGCCTGATAACCGATGAGGTTGTCGGTGTCGTCGATCGCCGTGATGCCATTGCCCTTGATCGTTGCAGCCGAACGGACCCAGCCGAGGCCAAGGCCGAGATAAGGCCTGAAAGGCATGCCGAAGTTGAAATCATAAAGCGCGTTGCCGAAGACGCCGAGTTGCTGGACGTCGCCACCCGGGCCGGTCAGGGCGCCACCATTGCGCTTGACCGCATCGACGTTGTTGTCGCGGAAGTTGATTTCAAGTTCCGAGCGCCAGCCCGAGCCGTAGCCATAACCGAGGGCGCCAAGAAGGCCGTATCCCGTCTTGTAGTCCGTGCCGAGCGATGCGACGGCCGGGCTGGTGCTGCCGCCTTGGTCTTGCAGCCAGTTCACCCCTGCGCCGCCACCGATGTAGAAGCCGGAGACGTTCTGTGCGGTTGCCGGAGCGGCAAGAGCCAGAAGTGTTGCTGCCGAGAGCAGGGCGGTGCGCAAACGCATGATGGTGAATCCTTTTCGTCGTCGAAGTTCAAGACCAAGGGTGATTCCGGTCGCCCGGGAATCGTTCATGAAGCTTCATACCACAGCGTGGCGGGATATGGATGCCTGTCCGGTATGTTTCGTGAGGCTGTGACCGATTGGACACACATCCCCAATTGGATTAAAAACGAACACTATCTATCTATTCTATAATGATTTCTACGCGCCTGTTGCGCGGCTCGTTGGCGAGATCCGGGGTCGGCACGAGAAGCTGCGTCTCGCCGCGGCCGATTACAACAATTTGTGTTGCCGGTATTCCCTCGCGCACGAGCACGTCCCGGACGGCATTCGCCCGCCGGATCGAGAGCGCCATGTTGTAGCGCGGCGTCCCCATCGTGTCGGTGTGGCCGGTCGCGCGAATCCGCGTGAACACGCCGGACTTCGCGGAATCGGCCGCCTGGACGAGAACTCGGTTGGCATCGTCGCTGATGGCCGACTTGTCGAAATCGAAGAAGACGGTGAAAGCGCGAGGGCCTGCAACCGGCGCTGCGGCAAGCGCCGGAACTGGCGCTGCCGGTTGCGGAGCGGGAGCGGCGACCGGAACCGCCGTGGCGGCCGGCATCGCGGCCGGAACGGCCAATGTCGGATTGAAGGCATACCGCATGCCGACCATGATCGAATGGTCGCGATACGGGATGGTGGCCGAATCGCCGGCGCTGCTGCCGATGCTGGCCGACTGGGTAGCGAAATATCGATAACTCGCGCCCAATGCCGTGTTCGTGCCGATCCGGTAGTCAAGCCCGGCGATGGCCTGATAGGCGAACACGTTCGTGCTGCCCGATACGATGGCGTTGCCCCGATCGGGGCCGATGTCCTTGGCACGCAGCCGCGCCCCGCCGGCGCCCACGCCGATGTAGGGGACGAAAGACGTATCGTTCGCGAAATCGTAAAGGATGTTGCCCATCAGGCTCGTCACGTCGAGCCGGCCGCCGCCGCCGGTTCCGGCCGCGTTGTCGACACTGCGCACGCTGCCCGCGCGATGCCCGAGTTCCAGTTCGCCGCGTAGCCCGTTGCCGAAGCCGTAGCCCACCGAAGCCGTGCCGGCGATTCCCGTACCGACGCTGACGGTCGAACTCTGTCCGCTGCGGTTCATGCTCGAGTTCTGCGGCTTGTGCACGCCGACATTCCCGCCGACATAAATGCCGTCGAGATATTCGGACCGCTTCTGCGCCTGTGCCGCAGGAATGGCGAGGGAGAGAGCGATAAGGGCTGTGGAAAATGCGCGCAAGACCATGTCACACCAACTCGATTCGGAATATCCACAGGGACCGTCTCACATCGCTTCCGAGTCGCCCAAGCTCGACTCGACACGCTAGGATCGAGCGATGGAGATGAAGGGCATCCCGTTCGCGACGGTCGACTGGTCGGGCGTCGAGCGCACCGAGCACAAGGGCGAAACCGGCGTGGCGCATTGGCGCACGCGCCACTTCGCCGACATCCGAGTGCGCATGGTCGAGTATTCTCCCGGCTATCTCGCCGACCATTGGTGCCAGAAGGGGCACGTGCTGTTCGTGCTGTCGGGCGAACTCGAAACCGAGCTTGCCGACGGCCGCGTTTTCCGCATGGGTGCGGGCCACAGCTATCAGGTCGCGGACGGCGCCGAGGCGCACCGCTCGCGGACCGAGACGGGCGCAACCCTCTTCATCGTCGATTGATCAGCGGAAATCGCGCGACGGATAGTGTGCCGGTGCAGGCCCTTCGTCCGCGCGTGCCCTGCTCGCGGCGAGGGTGCCGAGCAGCATCGAGCGGTCGGCAAGCTTGCGCGCGACGACATGGATCACCTCGCCCTGCCGCTGCACCTGGCCTTCGACATGCAGCAGGCGCGCGCCCAGCACGATCGCGCGATACGTCTCGAACACCTGGGGCCAGACGATCAGGTTGGCGACGCCGCCTTCGTCCTCGATCGTCACGAAGATGACGCCTTTTGCCGTCCCAGGGCGCTGGCGCAGCAATACGATGCCGGCGAGCGCCACGCGCGATCCGTTCCGCGCGCTTCGCAGGTCGATGCACGGACGCTCGCGCACGAAGTGCCTGCGCAGCAGTGCCATCGGATGGGCTTTAAGCGACAGGCGCAGATGCGCGTAGTCCTCGGCGACCGCCTCGCCCAGCGCCATTGTCGGCAACTCGATGCGCGCGTCGGCCGGCGACAGGTGCGCGAACAGAGGCAGCGGGGTCTCGTCGCGCACGCCGGTCTGCCAGAGGGCCGGGCGCCGTTCGAGCCCGCAGCCTGCGAACGCGTCGGCCCGTGCCAGCGCGTCGAGATCGCGGCGGTCGATCTGCGAACGACGCGCGAGATCGGCCGGCCCCCTATATCCGTCGGCCGGGCGTGCGGCGACCAGCGCGTCGGCCGCCGCCCGGGACAGTCCGGATATCTGCCGCAGGCCGAGGCGTAGCGTGCGGGCATCCTCGAGCGTGCAATCCCAGACGCTCCTGTCGACGCAAGGCGGATGGACCGTCACGCCATGTTCCTGCGCGTCGCGCACGATCTGGGCCGGCGCATAGAAGCCCATCGGCTGGCTGTTGAGCAGGGCCGCCGCGAAGGCCGCCGGATGATGGCATTTGAGCCAGGCCGACACGTAGACGAGAAGTGCGAACGATGCCGCATGGCTTTCCGGAAATCCGTAGGTGCTGAACCCTTCGATCTGCTTGAAGCAGCGCTCGGCGAACCCGCGCCCGTAGCCGCGCGCGACCATGCCTTCGACCATCTTCGTCCGGAACCCGGCGATCAGGCCCGAGCGCTTGAACGTCGCCATCGCGCGGCGCAGCGCGTCGGCCTCGGTCGGCGTGAAACCGGCGGCGACGATGGCGATGCTCATCGCCTGCTCCTGGAACAGCGGCACGCCGAAGGTCTTGCGGAGCACGGCTTCGAGCTCGCGCGAGGGGAATTCGACCTTCTCGTCGCCGCAGCGCCGGCGCAGATAGGGATGCACCATGTCGCCCTGGATCGGGCCCGGCCGCACGATGGCGACCTGGATGACGAGGTCGTAGAACCTTCGCGGACGCAGGCGCGGCAGCATGCTCATCTGCGCGCGGCTCTCGACCTGGAAGACGCCGATCGCATCGGCCCTGCACAGCATGTCGTAGACGGCCGGATCCTCGGGCGGCACGTCGGCAAGCCCAAGCTGCGCCCCGCCCGAAGCGGCGACCAGATCGAGCCCCTTGCGGATGCAGGTCAGCATCCCGAGTGCGAGCAGGTCGATTTTCAGGATGCCGAGCGCGTCGAGGTCGTCCTTGTCCCATTCGACGAGCGTGCGCCCGTCCATCGCCGCGGCGACGATGGGGCAGATCTCGTCGAGCCGCCCGCGCGCGATGACGAAGCCGCCGACATGCTGCGAAAGATGGCGCGGGAAGCCGATCAGCGCGCGTGCCAGCGCCAGCGCCAGTCTCAGCCGCGGCTCGTCCGGTTCGAGGCCGGCTTCGCGGATGTGCGCGTCCTCCAGGCTTTCCGCACCGCGGCCCCAGACGCTGCCGGCAAGGGCCGCGACCGCGTCGGCCCCCAGCCCCAATGCCTTGCCGACCTCGCGAAGCGCCGAGCGCGAGCGGAACGAGATCACCGTGCCGGCGAGTCCGGCGCGCGTGCGGCCGTAGCGCGAATAGACGTACTGGATCACTTCCTCGCGCCGCTCGTGCTCGAAATCGACGTCGATGTCGGGCGGCTCGTTGCGCGCGGCCGAGATGAAGCGCGCGAACAGCAGGTCGATGCGCGTGGGATCGACCGCCGTGATCTTGATGCAGTAGCAGACGGCCGAGTTGGCCGCCGAGCCGCGCCCCTGGCACAGGATCCCGCGCGAACGGGCGAACGTCACGATGTCGTGGACGGTCAGGAAATAGGGCGCGAAGCCGAGCTCGGCGATGATCGCGAGTTCGTCGGCGATCTGCTTCGCCACCTTGTCCGGGACGCCGTCCGGATAGCGCTCCGCGGCACCTTCGTGCGTGAGGCGCGCGAGCGTGGCCTGCGCGCTGCCGGGCTCGGCATCGGGCAGGTCCGGATAGTCGTAGCGCAGTTCGTCGAGCGTGAAACGGCAGGTGCTGGCGATGTCGAGCGTGGCGGCAAGCGCATCGGGCCAGCGGGCGAACAGGCGCGCCATTTCCGCCGGCGGTTTCAGATGCCGCTCGGCGTTGGCGTACAGGCGATAGCCGGCATCGTCGATCGTGCGGCCTTCCCGGATGCAGGTCAGTACGTCCTGCAGTGCGCGGCGTTCGGGCACGTGGGCATGCACGTCGTTGGTTGCGACGAGGCGGATACCGGCGGCCTGCGCCGCGGCGGCGCGGCGCGCGATCTCGGCATGGTCGTCGCCCCGGTAGTGGAAGCTGGCGGCAAGATGGGCATCGCGTCCGAACAGGCGGGCGACTTCCGCCAGCCCGTCGGTCTGCAATGCGACGATGATCGCGCGACCGGCGAGTTCGCCAAGCTCGGCAAGATCGAGCCGGCAACCTAGTCCGTGGCCGGCACGCAGCCGGCCGGTCGAGATCAGCCGGGACAGGATCGCATAGCCCTGCCTGTCCTTCGGGTAGCACAGCAGCGGCGGGCCGCCCTGCGGATCGAGGCGCGCGCCGACGAGGAGCTGCACTCCGGCTTCCTTTGCCGCGACATGCGCCCGCACGACGCCGGCAAGGCTCGAATGGTCGGCGATGCCGATCGCCGCGAGACCGAGGGCTTTGGCCTGCGCCACATATTCGTGCGGATGCGAGGCGCCTTGCAGGAAGCTGAAATTCGTCGTGACCTGCAACTCGGCATAGCCGGGCACGGGAACCGGCGCACGCGGACCGCCTGCGCGCCGGGGCAGGACATGGATGTCGCTCACGCGAACAGCCCGTGCAGGTACCAGCGCGGCGGCTGCGCGTGCCCGGGCGTCCACAGCCCTTCGCGGAAAACCCAGAAACGTCGCCCGTCGCGATCCTCGAGACGGTAGTAGTCGCGCGGCTCGCCGCGTCTGCGCCACCATTCGGCGCCGATGCGTTCGGGGCCGGCGGCTGCGGCGACATGGTGGACAAGCCGGCGCCAGCGGAACAGCAGCGGGGGTGCATCGGGCAGTTCGGCGGCGACGTCGATCGGCTCGGGATGGACCAGAAGGCGCAGCGGGCGCGGGCAGGCGGGCGGACGGGCGCCGCGCAAGGAGGCGGGTAGCGGGGCAAGCGGCGCCACGAAGGCCTGCGCGCGTTCGGGCAGGTGGCTTTCGACATGCGCAAGCCGCGCCACGTTTGCCGCACCCAGCCGGTTGGCAAGCCGGTCGACGAGCGGAGCCACCAGCGGCGCCCCGGCAACAAGCTCGCCTGCCGCCGGATCGCCGTCGGGCAGCAACGCGTGTGCAAAGCGCTGCTGCTCGGGGGCGAGTGCTTCGACGAGTTCGGCGTCGAGCGTGGCGAGTTCGAAGCCGAAGCCGGGATCGATGCGCTGGATCGGCTCGGCAAAAAGCCGGCACAGGGCCTGCGCATCGCGCGACGGACGGCTGGTGCCCAGTGCCATGCGCGTGGTGGCGCCGTCGACGCGGTGGAAGACGAGTGCGATCCGCCGCGCGCCGAGAGCGGCGCTTTCCAGCCGCGCGCACAGCTCGCGGGCAAGCCGTTCGAGCGTGCGTCCGATGTCGGCGGGTTCCGTGATCGGCTCGGCGAAGGACAGCCGCACGCGCAAGGCCGGCGGCGGCGCATCCGGGGAAAGCGGCTCTGCCTGCGCGCCCAAAGCCTGGAATAGCCGGTGCGCGATCGTCGGCCCGAAGCGCCGGGCGAGGGCGGCCCTGCCGCCGGCGGCGTCGGCCAGCGGATAGAGATCGCCGATCCGCCGCAGGCCGAGCCGGTCGAGGATCGCAAGATCCCCGGCTGCAAGGCGCAGGCCCGCGACCGGCAGACCGGCGATCGCATCGCGTGTCGCACCCGGCGCAAACCGCGCCGTGGCCGTCGGCGCGAAGCGCGCACCGGCCCATGCGGCCCCCGGCGTGTCGGCAAGACAGGCGCGCGCTGCGATCCGCTGGTGCTTCAGCCGCGTGGCGACGTCCGCGAGCAGCGCGTCTTCGCCGCCGAACAGGTGCGCGACACCACTGGCATCGAGGCGCAGGCCGCTGTCGTCGTCCTCGATCGCGATTGAAGGCGACCAGCGCTGTGCGGCTTCGCCAAGACGACGCAGCAGCGCGCGGTCGGCTTCCGGGGCGTGCCGTTCGACGCGCAGATCCGGAACCCGCGCGCGCGCTTCCGCCAGCGCCAGTCCGGGCCGCAGGCCCGCGCGCGCGGCGCGTGCGCACGCGGCGGCGATCTGCAGGCCACCCTGGACGGACGCGAAAGTCGCGCGCGCGACCGGATCGATCGCGTCGTCAGCCTGCCGCGCGCACCGGTCGGTCGGCAGATGCGGCAGGAAGATCGCCAGAATTCGCCGCTCGTTCGTCATCGGCAAGTGTCCATCCGTCGCGGCGATGTTCGATGTGCCATTCGGCCGGCGTACCGCCTTGTGCGCGCGCGAGTGCCAGCCGCCAGCGGCGGCTTTCGCCGTCCGTCGCACGTGCCGGAAGTGCGGCCACGCGCCAGCGCGTGCGCGCGGCACTCGCCCGGTCGAGTTCGCCGGGCGGGCGCAGAAGCAGGGCCATCGTGCCGCCCATCTCGGCGGCAAGCTGCAGGCGCCGCGACTGCGTGAGATCGACGTCGTCGATCTCGGCGACCGCACCGGCCAATGCCGGATTGCGCAGCGCCTCCTCGAAGGCCCACAGCGCGTCGGCGCGCTTGGGCGCGTTGACGACGAGCAGGCGCGCCGGCTCGAGCCCGAGCGCCGCGAGGCCGGAGGCACTCAGGTCGGGGCGGCGTGCGATCCACAGCACCGGGCCGTCGCCGGCGAGCCGGGCGAGAAGGGCGGTCGCGAAGCCGGCAGCGGCTCCGTCGTTCGAGGCGCCGGCGATCTCATGCAGGGCGCCTCGCGGCAGACCTGGCCAGGGCAGGGCTGAATCGATCGCCGGGATCCCGAACGCAAGCGGAGCACGGCCGGGCTGTGCCCGTTCGCCGAAAGCAGCCAGACGGGCTTTCAGCTCCTGGACCGTGGTCGAGGCGGGGCGGCGGAGGGGGCCTGACTGGATTGCCATGGTGCTTCTGATCAAGGGGTTGCGGATCTTTCCGAAACTCGACTGTGTCCGGCTCGGTAGCGTAGCCAGGCCGAGCCGCGGCATTCGGGCGAAGCTTTCGTGCACGATATGTTCCGGAAAGAAACCATCCGTCGGTGGCGGCGAAAAAGTCGCTTCGAACATTGCTGTCTCCTTGATGTTCCCTGTCCGTTCAATTCCTGTTTTGTTCTATATTTTTGTAGGATGTGCGTCAAGTGGCCGATTTAAATATTAGAAAAATTGATCTTGCAATTTGCAAAGCTGAATGCGATATTCATCCGATCAGACTACAAGCGAACTCCGGAAGCCCGTGAAAATCATGCCCCGCAAGATTGCAACGCTCCCGACCAGCCGCCGCAAGGGTGCCAGCACGAAGTCCGATACGCCGGACATCGCCGAAGTGCTCGCGAGCCTCAAGAAGATTCTGGTCGAAGACGGGCTTCTGCCGCACACGAAGCACTGAATTCCGGAACGACCGGAAAGCAGGGCCGCGTCGGGATAGACGCGGCCTTTCGCATTTCAGGGTCGGTCATTCCTTTTCAGGACGGGACGCGACCGAGACCGTGCTTGCTCGCCAGATAGCTGCCGAGGACCGCCTGGTCGGCGAGTCCGATATGCAGGCCGAGCTTCGAGCGGCGGAACAGGATGTCGTTCGCCGTCCGCGCCCATTCCTCGCCGACCATGAGATCGACTTCGGCGGCATACAAGCCTGCGCCGAAATGCGCGCCTAGATCCTCGAGTTTCGACACCCCTTCGAGGAAGCGGAACACGCGGCCGCCCTGTCGACGTGCCATCGAACGAAGATGCTCGGACGGGACGAACGCAAACCGTGCGGTGAGCGCGTCGCCGAAACGCTCGAAATTGCCGTCAATACCGTCGAGTTCCCCACCTGGCAGACGCGCGCGGGCCGTCCAGGCCGGCTTCATCTCCGGGAAGAACGGAGCGAGTTTTTCCAGCGCGTGCTCGGCAAGCCGGCGGAACGTCGTGATCTTGCCGCCGAAGATCGACAGCGCCGGCGCGCGCCCGCCGCCGTCATCGAGCGACAGCACATAGTCACGCGTCGTCGCGGTCGCGTTGTCGGCCCCGTCATCGTAGAGCGGCCGCACGCCCGAATAGCTCCAGACGACATCGGACGGGGAAACAGGCTTCGCCAGAAACCGGCTGACGGCCTTGCACAGATATTCGGTTTCGGCCGGTGCGATCGAGACGCGGCCCGGATCGCCGTCATGCGCGACTTCGGTCGTGCCGATCAGCGTGAACTGCCCCTGATAGGGAATGACGAAGACGATGCGCCGGTCGTCGTTCTGCAGGATGAAAGCGTGCTCGCCCTCATACTGGCGCGGAACGACGATGTGGCTGCCCTTGACCAGCTTGACCGACGCGGGCGCATTGGCGCCAAGGACGCCGGACAGCGTCTGCATGACCCAGGGGCCTGCGGCATTGACGACCGCACGCGCCTTGACCTCGGCCGTCTGGCCCGAAATGCGGTCCGCGAGCGCCACATGCCAGAGGCCGCCTTCGCGCCTCGCCGACGTCGCCTGCGTGCGTACGCGAATGTCCGCGCCGAGATCCGCGGCATGGCGCGCGGCCAACGCGACCAGACGCGCGTCGTCCACCCATCCGTCCGAATAGACGAAGCCGACGCCGATGTCCGGACGCAGTCCCCGGCCATACGGGCTTCCGGGCAGATCGACCTTGTGCGAGCCGGGCAGATTCGATTTGCGGCCGGGAACCCAGCCGAGATGGTCGTAGAGGAACAGGCCCGCGCGGATCATCCAGGCCGGGCGCTGGCTTCGATCGTACGGAAGCACGAACCGCATCGGCCACATGATGTGCGGCGCCCCGTCGAGCAGCACGTCGCGCTCGGAGAGCGCTTCGCGGACCAGCCGGAACTCGTAGAACTCGAGATAGCGCAGCCCGCCGTGGATCAGCTTGGTCGAAGCGGAAGATGTCGCCGAGGCGAGGTCGTTCTGCTCGACCAGCAGGACCGAAAGGCCGCGGCCGGCGGCGTCGCGCGCGATGCCGCAGCCATTGACGCCGCCACCGATGACGAGAAGGTCGTAAGGAGAATCTGGATTCATGATGGGCCGCAGAATAGCCATAAAAGCCCGGCAGGGAAGCCTTCAGTCGCGGAAACCTTTCGCGCGAAGGCAGGCTGCGGTCTCCGCGTCGAGGCGACGGACGTAGCGTGCTTCGGCCACCAGCGCCATGTCGGCCTGCGCGCGACAACGATCTCGTGCCGAAACATCGCCGTCCTCGCGGCAAGGTGCCGGCGATGCCGGGAGCGGGGCGGCGCCAACCCGTCCCTGTGCCTCGAGCGCGCATGCGTTGCGCATCGCCGCCTGTTCGGCCGGTGCAAGCGTCGGATGCTTCAAGGTCAGGACATCCGTATCGGGGCTGCAGGACGCCACAAAAACGCCATACGCCGACGCCACGAGCAGAGTTGTGATTCGCAAGGACATGACCGTCATTGTAGTACCGCGCGGCGAATTCAGGTAAGGGAACGAGATGCGAATTCGAATGCTGCCGACAATTGCCCTGTGCGCCGCCATCCCGGCGATCACCGCTGCGCAGGCACAAGAAGGCAAGCCCGAGCCGCGCGGCACGCTGTCGGTCGTCGTCGAGAACGACAAGTTCAATTCTCCGAACTCGGACAGGCAGACCGACCGCAACTTCACCAACGGCATCCGGCTGAACTGGATTTCCGAGCCGCGCGAGACGCCGGAATGGGGCCGCCGGCTTGCGGCCTGGGTCCCGGTCTTTCCGGACGGCGGCATCACGCGCGTCGGCTACGCCGTCGGCCAGAACATGTACACGCCCGAGAACACCCGTGCCCGCGAGCGCCTCCAGAACGACCGGCCCTATTCCGGCTGGACCTATGTCGCCGCGGCGATCACGTCGAGCCGCGAGGCCGGCGATGCGGCGCGTCTCGACACGCTCGAATTGAACGTCGGCATCATCGGTCCGCAGAGCTACGCGGCCGAGACGCAGCGCGAGTACCATCGGCTCATCGGTTCGCCGCTGCCGCAGGGGTGGGGCAACCAGCTTCGCAACGAACCCGGAATCGTGCTGTTTTACGAGCGCAAATGGCGCAACGTCGCCCGCTCCAGCATCCTGCCCGGCATCGAGGGCGATTTCTCGCCGCATGTCGGCGGATCGGTCGGCAACGTGTTCACTTACGCCGGCACCGGGGTCACGCTGCGCGTAGGCCACAATCTCGGCGTCGATTACGGGCCGCCGCGAATCCGTCCCGGCCTCGCGGGATCGATGCATTTCGATACGGACGCTGAAGATCCGTTCGCCGCCTACGCATTCATCGGAATCGAGGGACGGGCGGTCGCGCGCGACATCACGCTCGACGGAAACACGTTCGCGCGAAGCCATTCGGTCGACCGCCGCCCGCTGGTCGGCGACGTCCAGATGGGATTGGCGATGGTCTATGCGCCGGTCCGCGTCACCTTCACTTACGTGATGCGTACGCGCGAATTCGAAAGCCAGGGCAGTCCCGACCGTTTCGGGGCGCTTTCGATGTCGATCAAGTTCTAGTCGACGGGCACGAGGGCGAAGCCCTTGCTGCGCATGCAGAAATCATTGAGCTGCATTTCCATCATCTGGCGCTCGTGGAAATCCGAAAAGGGCGTGTAGTGGATGCGCCCGAACCGGTCGCGGGCGAAAGACCGCCTGCCGAAGCCGCCGAACATGAACGACTGGCGCTGTGCTTCGACCCAGGCCATCTGGCGGCACTCGCCCGCCTCGCGCCCCGCGACGTCCGGACCGAACGACGGATGCTCCCAACGCATCGGCGTGCACCCCGTGACGAGGGCGGCGGTCAAGACGGCGATGGGCAACGGATTTCGCATATGGCCGTCCGACAACGGCCGGCGAGGGGCGGGCATTCCGCCCTGATCGACCCCCGCCGTTGGCGAGAAAGTGGCTCCCTGGGTTAGATTCGAACTAACGACCAGCCGATTAACAGTCGGCTGCTCTACCGCTGAGCTACCAGGGAACGAAACGAGGCAGGCTTATATCAAAATCCGGCCGGTGTGCCAGTCGAAAAAAAGGGCAGGTATGGAGGCCGGGGGCGGAATCGAACCGCCGTATAGGGGATTTGCAGTCCCCTGCATTACCACTTTGCTACCCGGCCGCCGGGCGACGGCAGGACGTATAGTGAGGCCGACCCCGGGGGTCAACAGGCCGGTGCCATCCGCCATCGCCGGACGATGTGTCCGACAGGTCGCGGATTCAAAGACCTAGCCGCGCTTTGATTGTCACGCGGGCCAGACAGACTTATAAAGTTACCCGCGGCATCCGACTGTCGATTCGACGGTCGATGGGTGCCGCATGGTTCTAACCGGAAGTTCCGCCTCGATGGATTACGCTGCCGCACGCCACAACATGGTCGAAAGCCAGTTGCGCACCAACAAGGTGATCGACGAGCGTCTCGTTGCGGCCATGGCAAGCGTGCCGCGCGAAGCTTTCCTGCCCGATGCGCTGCGACCGATCGCCTATGTCGACGAGGATATTCCGCTCGGCAGCGACCGCTATCTGATGGAGCCGATGGTGTTCGCGCGCCTTGCGCAGTTCGCGCAGATTTCAAGTGGCGCGCGCGTGCTCCTGGTGGGCGCCGGATGCGGATATGGCGCGGCCGTCCTGGCGTCGGCCGGTGCCACGGTATTCGCCCTCGAAAGCGACAGCCGCTTCGTCGCGGCGGCCAAGATTGCTCTGTCCAGAGGTGCTTACGGCGGTGCGATCGTCGTCGAGGGATCGTTTGAGAATGGCTGGCCGCCGGCAGCTCCCTACGATGCCGTGATCTTCGAAGGCGCGACCGGACGGCTTCCGTCGGCGTATGCCGGCCAGGTTGCCGAAGGCGGTTGCATCGTCGGTGTCGTGGCGCAGCCCGACCAGCCGGGACGCGCCACGCTGTGGCGGAAGTTCGGCGGCACTTTGACAAGCCGCATCGTTTTCGATGCAGGTACGCCGATGCTGCCGGGGCTTGCCCTGGAGCCGGGGTTCGTGTTTTGACGGCGTCGGCGCAACCTTTGCAGGTTCTTGAGCACGTTTCGATGAATCCGTCAGGTACTGAATTGCGTTCGAGGAGCATGGCGAGAATGAAGATCTTGATGCGGCAGACGGCGACGGCGGCAATCGCGCTCGCGATCGGGTTCGCGGCCGTACCGGCCGATGCCCAGTCGCTCGAAGACGCGCTCGCCAGCGCCTACCGCTCCAATCCCGAACTCCTCGCGCAGCGGTCGGCCCTTCGTGCCGTCGACGAGCAGGTGCCGCGCGCCTTGTCGCAGTGGCGCCCGACGGTGCAGGTAACCGGCAATGCCGGCCCGGCGCGCGACTTCAACGCGGTCACGACGACCAGCTACGGTGCCGGCGGAAGCTCCGACCGTGTCACGACGAACAACGAGCGCGTCCGCAGGCAGGCGACGGCGACGCTCCAGCTGACGCAGCCGCTCTATCGCGGCGGCCGTTCGACGGCCGAACTCGCGCGGGCCGAGGCGAATGTGCAGGCATCCCGTTCGCAGCTTGCCGCGACGGAGCAGCGCGTCCTTCTCGACGCGGCGACTGCTTACATCAATCTTGCGCGCGAACTCGCCGTTCTCGACCTGAACATCAACAACGTCCAGGTCCTGCAGCGCCAGCTCGACGCGGCGCGCGACCGCTTCCAGGTCGGCGAGATCACGCGCACCGACGTCAGCCAGGCCGAGGCGCGTCTGGCCCAGGCGCAGGCGACCCGGACCGGGTCGGAAGGAAACGTCAATACCGCACGCGCCGCCTATCTGCGCGTCGTCGGCGAGCCGGCCGGTCGTCCGGCGGTGCCCGCCGTTCCCCTCGGTCTTCTTCCGGGGTCGGATGCTGAAGCGCGCGATATGGCTCTCACCGTAAATCCGACCGTCAATCAGGCTCGCTACACGCATGAAGCATCGGGACACGACGTGTCGCTGATCGAGGGCGAGAAGCTGCCGACCGTGGGCCTCCAAGCCGACGCGATCCGCTCTCAGGAGCCGGCCGGCAGTCGCGGCGTGCGCCGCGATACTGTCGACCTGCTGCTGACCGTGACCGTGCCGATCTATCAGCAGGGCCTGACCGACGCGCGCGTTCGGGAAGCCAAGCAGACCCAAGGCCAGCGCCGGAACCAGATCGACGTGTCGCAGCGTCAGGTCGTCGACGAAGCCAATCGGGCATGGCAGCAGCTGACCACGGCGAGGGCGCAGATCCAGTCGTTCCAGTCGCAGATTCGGGCCAACGAGATCGCCCTGGAGGGCGTGTCGCAGGAAGCCCGCGTCGGTTCGCGGACCGTTCTCGACGTGCTCAATGCGGAGCAGGAACTGCTCAACAGCCGTGTGAGCCTGGTCCAGGCGCAGCGCGATCAGGTTCTCGCGTCGTTCCAGCTCCTTTCCGCGACGGGCCGCCTGACGGCGCGCGATCTTGCGCTGAAGGTCGAGCACTACGATCCGACGGCATATCTCGAAGCGACACGAAATCGCTGGTTGGGTACCGACATACCCGACGAGTCGCCGCGTCGCTGAGGCAGGATATGCACCCGTCTTGGCGGATATCTCTGGCGTGGCAGGCATTCGTCGCCTAAGCTCTGGACTTCAAATGGTTAAAGCACGACGATGACGGACCCAAAGAACCAACAAGAACCGTCGATGGAGGAGATCCTTGCCTCCATCCGTCGAATCATTTCCGAAGATGGTGACGCCGGTAAGGCTCCGCCTGCAGCTCCTGCTGCCGCCGAGCCTCCGCCACCGCCTCCTCCGCCGCCCCCTCCGCCGGTAGCAGCGCCGCCTCCGCCGCCGCCACCTCCGCCAATGCCGGAACCGGAGCCCGAACCGGAACCCGAGCCCGAACCCGAACCGATGATGATGGAGGCGCCTCCGCCGCCGCCGCCGCCGCCGCCGCCGCCGCGTCCGCGCATGCCCATGCCGGAGCCGGAGATGGACGACGTTCTCGAGCTCACCAACGTGGTGGACAAGCCGCCGCCGGTGATGTCGGAAGAGCCGCGACGCCTGATGTCCGACGACACGGCGCGGCAGGCATCCGACGCGTTGCAGGGCCTCCAGGCACGCGTGCCACGCAACCTGCTGCTCGGAAACTCGGATCTGACGATCGAGGACCTTGTCCGGGCCGAACTGCGCCCGATCCTGAAGGCCTGGCTCGACCAGTACCTCCCCGATCTCGTCGAGCGGATGGTCCAGCGCGAGATCCGCCGGATCACCCGCGAATCGCAGGACTATTGAGCGACAGGCCCGCGTCCGTTTAAGACTGCCGAATGACCCAGCCAACGAACGACGAGACCGCAGCGGGCGGCCTCGCAAAAACCTATTCGCCCGCCGACATCGAATCGCGCCGCTACGCCGAATGGGAGCGTACGGGCGTTTTCGCGTGCGATCCGAAATCGGACCGGACGCCGTTCACGATCATGATGCCGCCGCCCAACGTCACGGGCTCGCTGCACATGGGGCACGCGCTGACGTTCACGGTCCAGGACGTTCTCACGCGGTTCTGGCGCATGCGCGGGCGCGATTCGCTGTGGCAGCCGGGCACCGACCATGCGGGCATCGCCACGCAGATGGTGGTCGAACGCCGGCTGGCCGAGCAGGGGGTGTTTCTCGATCGCGGTGGCGTACCCAGCGGCGGAAACAAGACGCTGATCGGACGCGGTAAGTTTCTCGAGGAAGCCTGGAAGTGGAAGGCGGAATCCGGCGGCACGATCACGCGCCAGCTACGTCGGCTGGCCGCGTCGCCCGACTGGGCGCGCGAGCGCTTCACGATGGACGAAGGCCTGTCGAAGGCGGTGCGAAAGGTCTTCGTCGACCTGCACGCGCAGGGCCTGATCTATCGCGACAAGCGTCTCGTCAATTGGGATCCGAAGCTGCAGACGGCGGTCTCCGATCTCGAAGTCGAGCAGCGCGAGATCAAGGGCAATCTCTGGCATTTCCGCTATCCGATCGAAGGCGAGCCGGGACGCTTCATCGTCGTCGCGACGACGCGCCCGGAGACGATGCTTGGCGACACGGGCGTCGCCGTGCATCCGGACGACGAACGATACAGGGCACTTGTCGGCAAGCGCGCGATCCTGCCGCTGGTCGGCCGGGCGATCCCGATCGTGGCGGACGAGTACTCCGATCCCGAGAAGGGCACGGGTGCGGTCAAGATGACGCCCGCGCACGACTTCAACGATTTCGCCGTCGGCAAGCGCCACGGTCTTGCGATGATCAACGTGCTCGACAAGGACGCGCACATCACCGGCGACGTGCCGGAGAAGTATCGCGGCCTTGATCGCTATGCCGCCCGCAAGGCGATCGTCGCGGACATGGAAGCCGAAGGCCTGCTCGACAAGGTCGAGCCGCACACGCACACGGTGCCCCACGGCGACCGGTCCGGCGTCGCGCTGGAGCCCTGGCTGACCGACCAGTGGTTCTGCGATGCGGCCACGCTCGCGAAGCCCGCGATCGAAGCGGTCGAACAGGGGCACACGGTCTTCGTGCCGAAGAACTGGGAAAACACCTATTTCGAGTGGATGCGCAACATCCAGCCGTGGTGCGTCAGCCGCCAGCTCTGGTGGGGGCATCGCATTCCGGCCTGGTACGGTCCGGACGGCCACGCCTTCGTCGCCCATGACGAGGCCGGCGCACGCGAACAGGCGGCCGCGAAGTACGGCAAGCAGGTCGAACTCGTGCAGGACGAAGACGTGCTCGACACGTGGTTCTCCTCGGCACTCTGGCCGTTCTCGACGCTCGGCTGGCCGGAGGAGACGCCCGAACTGAAGCGCTATTACCCCGGCGACGTTCTGGTCACGGGCTTCGACATCATCTTCTTCTGGGTCGCCCGCATGATGATGATGGGCATCCATTTCGGCAACCCCGGCAAGCCGCTCGCCGAGCGCGTACCGTTCCGCCATGTCTACATCCATGCGCTGGTGCGCGACGAGCGCGGCCAGAAGATGTCGAAATCCAAGGGCAACATCCTCGACCCGCTCGACATCATCGAGAAATACGGCACCGACGCGCTTCGGTTCACGTTGTGCGCGCTGGCCGCGCAGGGGCGCGACATCAAACTGGCGCCTGCGCGCGTCGAAGGCTATCGCAACTTCATCACCAAGCTCTGGAATGCCGCGCGCTATGCGCGCATGAACGGCGCCATGCCGGTCGCCGGGTTCGATCCGATGTCGGTCGCGCTCACCGTCGACAAGTGGCTGCTCGGCGAGCTTGCGAAGACCGCTTCCGCCGTGACCGCCGCGATCGAGAACTACAAGTTCAACGAAGCGGCCGACGCGATCTACCGGTTCGTCTGGGGAACCTTCTGCGACTGGTATCTGGAATTCACGAAGCCGCTGCTGCTGCAGGGCAGCGAGGCGGAAAAGGCCGAGGTGCGCGCGACGACGGCTTTTGCCATCGGCCAGTGTCTCAAACTCCTGCATCCGCTCGCCCCCTATGTGACCGAAGAACTGTGGGAGACGCTTGGCTACCGGAACGGCGACACGGGCCTGATTGCGGAAAGCTGGCCGGAACTTCCTGCCGGACTCGGCGATGCTGCCGCCCAGGAAGAGATGAACTGGGTCGTCGACGCGATCTCGGGCATCCGGGCGCTGCGCGCCGAAATGAACGTGCCGCAGGGTTCGCGTCTGACGCTGCTGCATCGGGATGCGGGCGAGACCGCACGCGGCCGGATCGCGCGCCACGAAGGGCTTGTAAAGACGCTGGCGCGCATCGACACCGTTGCGGCCGAACAGGGCGGGGCGACGAAGGGGGCCGCCACGATCGTCGTCGCGGATGCCACGCTCGTGCTGCCGCTTGCCGGCGTCATCGATGTGGGGGCCGAACGCAAGCGGATCGAGAAGGAAGTCGGCCGCCTCGCCGCCGACATCGACAAGATCGGCCGCAAGCTCGCCAACGCGGATTTCGTCGCGAAGGCGGATCCTGAAGCGGTCGAGGAACAGCGCATCCGCCTTGCCGATGCCGAGGCGGCTCGCAGCCGGCTTACTGCTTCGCTGGCGCTGCTCGGCGAAATCTAGGTCTTCGGTTCGTCCATAAGCGAGACCTGGGCGGCGACGACGCGCCAGCCTTCGGCGAAACGCACCCATGTCTGCTGCTGGCGACCGATCTTTCCGGGCACGCGGCGGAACAGCGTGGATGCCGTCGCGAAGTCGCGCCCGAACGTCGTAATGACCGTGCGCTCGAGCGTGCGCTGCAGCCCTTGGCCCGGCCGGGAGGCGCGGAATGCCTGGATCTCGGCATAGCCGTAGAGATTTTCCGTGGCGCCGTAGCGCACCGTATAAGGCGCATCCTTGAACAATTCGTCGAGCACGGCGACGTCGTTCGACGTCAGCGCCGCCTCGTATCGTTCGAACGCGGCGACCATTTCGGCGTGGACTTCGGGGATGTCGATCTCGGGCATTTTCCTACCTTGCGACGGGGGCGGCGCAGATGCCGGTGCGTTCGAGTTCGTGGGCGACCCGCAGGGCCAGATCCTCGCGCCAGGGGGCGGCGATCACCTGCACGCCGACCGGAAGCGGAGAGATGCCCCGCACCGGAACGGCGACGACCGGCAGTCCGATGAACGAGATCGGCTGCGTATAGACGCCGATATTCGGACGCAGCGGCACTTCCTTGCCGTCGAGCATGAAGGTCTGCTGGCCGATGAACGGTGCCGTGCAGGGCGTGGAGGGGGCGAGGAGCACATCGAACCTCTCGAAGACCTTCGCCGCCTCGCGCTTGAACCAGCTCCGGAAGCGCTGGGCCTGTGCGTACCAGGCGGCCGGCAGCAGGTTGCCGGCGATGAGCCTGTCGCGCGTCGCCGGATCGAAGTCGGCGGCGCGGGCGCGCAGGCGGTCGATATGCAGCTGCGCGCCTTCCACATTGGTGATCACGAATGCGGCCGCACGCGCGCGATGGACTTCGGGCAGTTCCACGCCAACGGTGGCGCCCAGCGCCTTGGCGACCTTGTCGGCCGCCGCATAGACGGCCGGATCGCCGCCGCGCGCGAAATAGCCGCCAAGGGCACCGATCCGAAGCCCCGTTATGCCCTGCGCGACGGACGGGTAGGCGGGATCGACAGGACGCTGGGCGCAGGCAGGATCGGCCGGATCGGGTCCCTGCAGGATGTCGTAGGCGAGGGCGAGGTCGGCCGCACTACGCGCGAACGGCCCCAGATGGTCGAACGATGCGACGAACGGAAAGGTCCCGGCCCGCGTCAGTCGTCCGAATGTCGGCTTCAGGCCGAACAGGCCGCAGAACGACGCGGGCACGCGGATCGACCCGTTGGTGTCCGAGCCGAGGGCGAGGGGTACCATGCCGGAAGCGACCGCCGCACCCGATCCGCCGGACGACCCGCCCGTCATGCGGGCCACGTCATGCGGATTGCACGACGGCCCGTCATGCGCGTTCTCGCCGGTGAAGTCGTAGGCGTATTCGCCCATGTTGAGCGTGCCGAGCAGGACGGCGTCGGCAGCGTCCAGCCGGGCGACGAGCGGTCCGTCGATCGCGGCGGGCGGGTGGTCGCGGTTGATCTTCGAGCCTGCGCGCGTGGGCAGGCCGGCGACGTCGAACAGGTTCTTGACCGCAAAGGGTACGCCGGCGAGTGCGCCAAGCGTGCCGCCGGCCGCGCGCCGCGTGTCGATCTCGCGCGCCTTCGAAAGCGCACGCGTGCGCGTCAGGTCGGTGAAGGCGTTCAGCGTGGGGTTGCGCGCGTCGACCTGGGCAAGATGGTTCTCGACAACCGCAAGGGCGGAGAGGGACCCCTCGCGCACGCGCCGCGCGATCTCGACAGCCGGCATCTCGATCGGGATCATGGCCGGAAAATCGCCGCGCTCTCGATGTCGTCGGGAACTGCGAATTCCGTGACAAGCCGGGCGACTTCCGCGGTTCGCTGGAAATTCACGATCACGCCGGGCCGATGCTCGGCGGCGATCGTCAGGCCGACGGCCGCCGCGGCGCGGTCGACATAGTCGGCAATGTTGTCGGGAGTCGTGGCCATGGCGCTCGTTTCGTTTGGTTCGGGAACACGCCAGCGCAAGCAAGAACCTCGCCAAACCCGGCCCGTTCCCATATCGTTCGTCCTGAGTTGCGCGTCGCCATCGCTTGCCGCATAACGACCGCCCGCCGAAGGCCCGAGGACGATGAAAAGCTACTACATCACGACGCCGATCTACTATGTCAACGACGTGCCGCATATCGGCCACGCCTACACGACGCTCGCCTGCGATGTGCTGGCGCGGTTCAAGCGGCTCGACGACTTCGAGGTGTTCTTCCTGACCGGCACGGACGAGCATGGCCAGAAGGTCGAGAAGGCCGCCGTCGCCGCCGGCATGTCGCCCAAGGATTTCACCGACAAGGTCTCGGCCAATTTCCGCTCGCTCGCCGCGACGATGGGCTACTCGAACGACGATTTCATCCGCACGACCGAGCCGCGCCATATCCGCGCCAGCCAGGCGATCTGGCGGGCGATGGCCGCGCGCAAGACACCCAAAGGCAACGACAACATCTATCTGGGCAAGTACGACGGCTGGTACGCCGTGCGCGACGAAGCCTATTACGACGAGTCCGAGTTGACGACCGGTCCCGACGGCAAGAAGCGCGCACCCTCCGGCGCCGAGGTCGAATGGGTCGAGGAGCCGTCGTACTTCTTCCGCCTGTCGGACTGGGGCGAGTGGCTCCTGGATTTCTACAAGGCGAACCCGGATGCCGTCGGCCCGTCGACCCGGCTCAACGAGGTGCGTAGCTTCGTCGAGCAAGGACTGCACGACCTCTCGATCTCGCGCACGACGTTCGGCTGGGGCGTCAAGGTGCCCGGCGACGAGAAGCACGTCATGTATGTTTGGCTCGACGCGCTGACCAACTACATCACGGCCGCCGGCTATCCGGATGTCGACGGCGCGAAATTCAGCAAGTTCTGGCCGGCCGACCTGCATATGGTCGGCAAGGACATCGTGCGGTTCCATACGGTCTACTGGCCGGCCTTCCTGACCGCCGCCGGATTGCCGCCGGCAAAGCGCGTGTTCGCGCATGGCTGGTGGACGAACGAAGGCCAGAAGATCTCGAAATCCACCGGCAACGTGATCGACCCGCTCAAGCTCGTCGAGCGCTACGGCCTCGATCCGGTGCGCTATTTCCTGCTGCGCGAGGTCTCGTTCGGACAGGACGGCGATTTCAGCCATGCCGCGATGATCCGACGCACGAATACGGATCTTGCCAACGATCTCGGCAATCTCGCGCAGCGCGTGCTGTCTTTCGTGGCCAAGAATGCCGGTGCCGCGGTGCCGACGCCGGGCGCTTTCACCGAGGCCGACCGCGCGATGCTCGATGCGGCGTCCTCGTTGCTCGCCACCGCGCGTGCCGAGCTCGCCGTGCCGGCGTTCCACAAGGCGCTTGAGGCGATCTTCGCGGTCGTTGCCGACGCCAACCGCTATGTCGACAGCCAGGCGCCGTGGACGCTGCGCAAGACCGATCCCGCGCGCATGGCGACCGTCCTCTACGTGCTCATGGAAACGCTGCGTCGCGTCGGCCTGCTGCTGCAGCCGTTCATGCCCGCGACGATCGCGCGGCTGCTCGACCTGCTGGCGATCCCGACGGACGGGCGCCAGTTCGCGGCATGGGACGCCGCGCTTGCTGCCGGAACGGCCCTGCCGGCGCCGAGCGGCCTGTTTCCGCGCCATGTGGAAGAGGGGCAGGGGCCGAAGGCCTGATCCCGCGATGCTCGTCGACAGCCATTGCCATCTCGACTTTCCGGAATTGCAGCGGGACTTTCCCGGCGTGCTGTCGCGCGCGCGCGCGGCCGGCGTCGAGACCATGCTCGCCATCGGCACGAAGCTTTCGAAGTTTCCGGGCGTGCGCGCGATCGCGGAAGCCAACGCGAACGTGTTCTGCACGGTCGGCATCCATCCGCACGAGGCGTCGAACGAGCAGGCTGCCGTCGAATCGCTGCTTGCACTCGCCGACCATCCGAAGGTCGTCGGCATTGGCGAGACGGGGCTCGACTATTTCTACGAGAAGAGCCCGCGCGCGCCGCAGATCGAGAACTTCCGCGCCCATATGCGTGCCGCTCACGCTTCGGGCCTGCCGCTGGTGATCCACACGCGCGATGCCGATGCCGACACGGGCGAACTGCTCGACTGGGCCCATCGCGAGCTGCCGGGCGTCACGGGCGTGCTGCATTGCTTCACGTCCACGCTGGCACTTGCGCAGAAGGCGATCGCGCTCGGCTATTACGTCTCGATTTCCGGCATCGTCACGTTCAAGAATGCCGAGGACCTGCGCGCGACGGTGCGTGCCTTGCCGCTCGAACGTCTGCTGGTCGAGACCGATTCGCCCTATCTGGCGCCGATCCCCAAGCGCGGCAAGCCGTGCGAGCCCAGCTACGTGCTGCACACGGCCCAGTTCGTCGCCGACCTCAAGGGTGTTTCGCTCGAAGTGCTCGGCCGGGCGACCACCGAGAATTTCTATAACCTTTTTGCACGCGCACGCCGACCCGCATGAAGCTGAAAGTCACCGTTCTCGGGTCCGGTTCGTCGGGCGGCGTGCCGCTCGTCGGCTGCAGTTGCGCGGTGTGCAAGTCGGACAATCCGAAGAACCGGCGCCTTAGGGTCTCGATCGTCGTCGAAAGCGCCTCGACGCGGATACTTGTCGATGCGAGCCCCGATCTGCGCGCCCAGTTGTTGGCGTTCGGGCAGACGAAGTTCGACGCGGTGATGTTCACCCATGCCCATGCCGACCATATGCACGGTATCGACGAGTTGCGCTCGATCAACCACGCCATCCAGTCGCCGCTCGATTGCCATGCCGATCCGGCGACGCTGGCCGAGGCGCGCGCGCGGTTCGGCTACGCCTTCGGTCCGGTCCAGGACCTGCCGGGCGGCTTCTATGTCGTGCCGGTCCTGAGGCCGCTTGCCATCGAGCCGGGCCGACCGGTCCGGATCGGCGATATCGAGGTGGTCGGTTTCGAGCAGATGCATGGCGGCGACCGGACGCCGACGCTCGGCCTGCGTTTCGGCCGGTTTGCCTATTCGACCGACGTAAAGACCCTGGACGAGGCGGCCTTCGGCACGCTTGAAGGGGTCGATACCTGGATCGTCGACTGCCTGCAGGAGGCGCCGAACTGGGCGCACAGCCATCTGGCCCAGACGCTCGAGTGGATCGAACGTGTCCGCCCGCGGCGCGCCGTGCTTACGCACATGAACCATCGCGTCGACTACGAGATCTGGCGCGCCAGACTGCCAGATGGCGTCGAGCCGGCTTATGACGGGATGACTTTGGACGTCGAGGCATGACAGCTTGAAAATCGACTAACTAAATGATCCATAAATCGATATCGTATTTTTGATAATATATATTATGCGATTATTGGATGATGGATTCTGACATCTGATACACTGGCTCTCCGCCCGACTCCGGGTCCCGACCGCCGGTCCCTAGCCCGATGCAGAACGAACTCGACTACGCATGGTTCTGGCTGCTCGCCAATTCGGGCGAAGTGCGCGACCTGCTGATCGCGGCGGCGGCTGCCGGCGTCGTGCCGTTCCTCGGCTACCGGGCCTGGGTCGCGCGAAAGCTGGTCGCGGCCGAGCAGCGGACCGCCGAGGCGACCGAGCTTGGCAAGTCGGCCGAGGTCATGGCGGCGGCCTTCGCCGGCCTTGGCGGGGCGCAGATACAGATCCGCGTCGGCGCCATCTACACGCTCGAACGCCATGCCCGCGAACGTCCCAGGGATCAGGGCCCGATCGTCCAGACCTTGGCCGCTTTCGTGCGCGACCGTTGCCCGGCCCCCGTCCCGTTTCTTGTCGATGGCGCCTACAGGGCTCCCACGCCGGAAGCGGTCTACCGGCCGCCGGCGACCGACATCCAGGCGGCAGTCTCGGTCCTTGGCCGGCGCCAGCGCGCCAACGATCCGCCGAATGCGCGGCTGTCGCTCGCGGGAACGAACCTTTCCGGCTACGACCTGTCCGATGGCGATTTCACCGGTACGAGCTTCAAGGGCGCCTATCTCTGCGGAACAAACCTCGCCGGCACCAAGCTTCTGCGCGCGGATTTCCAGCTTGCCGTTCTTGAGAATGCAGACTTCTACGGTGCCGAGGCTGCCGAAGCCTCCTTCTCGGCGGCCTATTGCGGTGGCGCACGTTTCGCGCACGCGAACCTCAACGATGCCGCCTTCATCGACAGCGACCTGCGCGCCGCCGACTTCACGGGTGCGCGCCTGGAACGTACGGACATGCGCGGCGCGGCAATCGACGGGGCCGCTTTCGACCGCAAGCGCCTGCCGCCCGGCTCGACAAGCGCCTGACGCCTCGCCTAGGTTGGCGACGTCTTTCCAGTCTTCCCCCTGCCTGCCCTCCGGATGCATGCCGACATGACAGCAGATCCCTCGCCCATGGCCCGCCTTCTCGCCGTCATGGCCCGCCTGCGGCACAAGACCGAAGGCTGCCCGTGGGACGTCGAGCAGAATTTCGCGACCATCGCGCCGTACACGATCGAGGAGGCCTACGAGGTCGCCGACGCGATCGAGAAGAACGACATGGCGGCCTTGCGCGAGGAACTCGGCGACCTGCTGTTCCAGGTCGTTTTCCACGCCCGGATGGCCGAGGAAGCCGGACATTTCGATTTCCACGCGGTTGCGACGGACTTGAGCGACAAGATGATCCGCCGCCATCCGCACGTTTTCGGCACGCGCGAGATCAGGGATGCCGGCGCGCAGACCGAAGCGTGGGAAGCCCTCAAGGCGCATGAGCGCAAGGCCAAGGATGCGTCGTCGGGCGTGCTCGACGGCGTGCCGGTCGCCTTCCCGTCCCTGATGCGCGCGCAGAAGCTCCAGAAGCGCGCGAGCCGCGTCGGCTTCGACTGGGGCGACGCGAAGCTGGCGCTCGAGAAAGTCGCCGAGGAGGTCGAGGAACTCGGCGCCGAGCTCGGCAGCCCGCGCCAGGCCGCGATCGAGGAAGAAGTCGGCGACCTGTTGTTCGCCGTGGTCAATGTCGGGCGGCTCGCCGGCGTGGATGCCGAGACGGCGCTGCGGCGCGCGAACGCCAAGTTCGAACGCCGGTTCGGCCGCATCGAGGCTTTGCTGGCCGAGCGCGGGAAAACCCCCGCGCAGTCCGATCTCGCCGAGATGGATGCGCTCTGGAACCGCGCGAAGGACGAGGAGCGCGCTTGACCCTCGAGCGCCACTACACGTCGAGCGACGGGCTGAAGCTTTTCTATCGCCTCTACGAACCCCCGCGCGTCTCTGCACTTCCGGTCCTGTGCCTGCCCGGCCTTACGCGCCATTCGGGCGACTTCACGTCTGTCGCGGCCCGGTTGTGCGCCGCCGGGCGACGGGTCGTCTGCCCCGACCTGCGCGGGCGCGGGCGGTCGGCATATCCCGCCGACTGGCGGACCTACGATCCTGCCTGGTACTTCGACGATCTCCGGGCGCTGCTGGCGATCGAAGGCGTGCACCGTTTTGTCGCGATCGGCACGTCGATGGGCGGATTGCTCGGCATGGCGATGGGGGCCGCCATGCCGGCATCCCTCGCCGGCCTGATCGTCAACGATGTCGGCCCGGAAATATCGCCCGAAGGTCAGGGGCGCATCCTCGACTACATCTCGATCGACCGGCCGCAACAGGACTGGTCCTCCGCCGCAAGGCACATCCGCAATCTGCTGCCCAATCTGTCGGTAGCCGACGAGGCCGGCTGGATCCGCGTGGCCAAGAACACCTATCGCGAAGGTGCGGATGGCCTGCTCCATTTCGACTGGGACGTGAACCTGCACAAGGCCGTCCGCCGGGGCGTCGATCCCGATCTCGATCTCTGGGCGCTCTGGAAATCGGTCGCCCACCTGCCTATCCTCGCCGTCCGCGGAGGCGTTTCCGACGTGCTTTCGCCCGAAACCTTCGCCCGGATGAAGCGGACAGATCCCGACCTCGCGCAGATCGAGCTGCCCGGGGTCGGCCACACGCCGTCGCTCGAAGAACCCGCCAGTATCGAGGCCATCGATGAGTTCCTCCGCCGAAACGAAATCTGACCTTCCGGTGTTCGAAGACGTGCGGGCGGCGGCTCGTCGCATCGACGGCCACGCCGTGTGCACCCCCCTGCTCGGCTCGCCGGCACTCGACGAGAAGCTCGGCGGGCGTCTGCTGGTCAAGGCCGAGCCGCTCCAGCGCACGGGCTCGTTCAAGTTCCGCGGCGCCTACAACAAGCTCTGCCAGATCCCGGAAGGCAGGCGCGCCAACGGCGTCGTTGCGTATTCGTCGGGCAACCACGCGCAAGGCGTGGCCGCCGCGGCGCGCATGCTTGGCATCCCGGCGTGGATCATCATGCCCAAGGACGCGCCGGCGATCAAAATCGCCCGCACGAAGGAGTTCGGCGCCACCGTCGTACCCTACGACCGTTACACCGAGGACCGCGAGGCGATGGGCCTCGAGCTGCAGGCCAAGCACGGCGCAACGCTCGTGCGTCCCTACGACGATCCGGACATCATCGCCGGCCAGGGCACGATCGGACTGGAGATCGCCGAACAGTGCGGCGCGCTCGGCATCAGGCCCGACGCCGTCATCGTCTGCTGCGGCGGCGGCGGGCTCGTCTCGGGTACCGCACTGGCGCTTTCCGGGGCCATGCCCGGCGTACCGGTCTATTCCGCCGAGCCGAAGGATTTCGACGACACGAAGCGCAGCCTCGAAAGCGGCAAGCGGGAATCCAACGATCCCAAGGCCCGTTCGATATGCGACGCGCTGCTCGCGGCCACGCCGGGCGAAATGACGTTCGCGCTCAACAAGCGGCTGCTGAAGGGCGGTCTTGCCGTCAGCGACGACGAGGCGCGCGCCGCCATGGCGACCGCGTTTTTCGAGCTGAAGCTCGTGCTCGAGCCGGGTGGAGCCGTTGCGCTTGCCAGCGTGCTGAGCGGCAAGTATCCGATCCGGGGCAAGACGGTCGTCGTCGTCGCCTCGGGCGGCAATGTCGACCCGGCCCAGTTTGCCCAAGTCCTCGGCGCTTGATGCCGGGAAATTCGGCAACCAAGTCGCGGTAAAACCGGAACTTTGGCGCCCCGGGCTGGCCTCCGGCTTGCAAGCCGGCGGCAAGGGGCGCGTGTGCGCCCGAGACCCTCCGGCGAAAGGCGTTCCAGCCATGACCAGCCCACTCTCCCGTCGTACCTTCGGCCTCGGCCTTGCGGGTGCCGCCGCCGCAAGCGCGCTCGCGGCCCCTGCCCTCGCGCAGGCAAGGACGCGCGTCAGGTTCACCCTCGACGTCGATTTCTGGGGCCCGCAGTCGAACTTCCTTTATGGCGTCGAGAAGAACTTCTTCGCCGACGAAGGCCTCGACGTGCAGATCGACGGCGGTGCCGGTTCCGGGCAGGCCGTGACGCGCGTGGCGCAGGGCACCTACGACATCGGCTTCGGCGATTTCGGGACGCTCGCGCGTTTCACGGCGACCAACCCGGCGACCGCCGTCACGTCGTTCTTCGTGCTGTGGGATCTGCTCCAGCACGGAATCGTCTTCCGGAAGGGCGTCATCAATTCCGCGAAGGACATCGAAGGCAAGGTCCTTGCGGCACCGGAACCGGACGCGGGACGCCAGATGTTCCCGCTTTTCGCGCGCGCGGCCGGCATCGATCCGTCGAAGGTCACGCTTCGACACATCGATTTCCCGCTGCGCGAGACGCTGGTCGTGCGCGGTGAAGCGCAGGGTGCGACCGGCTTCGTTTCGTCGGTGGCGCTCAACATGGTCCGTGCCGGTGTGCCGCTCGACCAGATCGGCTGGATCTCGTACGCCAGCGTCGGCATCGACCTGTTCGGCTCGACGATCTTCGCGCGCAAGGACTTCCTCGAAAAGAGCCCGGACGTCGCGCGCGGTTTCGCGCGGGCGACCGCCCGCTCGATGCAGGCGATGCTGGCCGACCCCCGCGCCTCGATCCAGGCGGCGGTGCGCCGCCAGCCGCTCAACACCATGGAAGTCGAACTGCCGCGCTACCAGATGGTGCTCGAGCAGTCGATCGCGACGCCGACCACGCGCGCGAACGGCATCGGACATGTCGACGCGGCACGCCTGACGAAGAACATCGTGGCGCTGTGCGAGACGTTCAATATCCCGCAGGTTCCGCCGAACGACCTTATCTATACAAACGCGTTCCTGCCGGCCGCGGACCTGCGCAAGCTCCCGTCCGGCGTCTGACGACAGGCTCCGGGCCTTCGCCAAGGGCTCTCCATTTCCCGACGGATCCGTCGGGTGTCCGAGCCCGGCGAAGGATTCCGGCGCGTCATCCGGCAAGGGGTAGCCGAAAGCGTTGCGCGACCGGCTTCGGCTGGTCCATCCTGCGCCGTCGCCACCGGAAGCCGGTATCCCCTTGTCGAGACCTGCAACACAGCACACGCGGCGCGAGGTCGAGCAGCTCCTAGCGGCGCTCGAAGGCCATGCCGACCTCGTGATCTCTGCTGCCAAGGAAGTGTCCGGCGCGATCGCGCAGGAGGAATTCGGCATCTACGCGAAGTTCCGGGGACACTGCGACGACTTCGACACGCTGGCGATCGTCATCGAATACCGACTCAAGAACCTGCGCGGCGGCCGCGACCGGCCGCTGGAGGCGCAGTTCGAAGAGCTGACCCTGTTCATGCTTTCGGTGACCCTGCAGACAAGCCTGCATTTCCTGCGCATTCTGGCGCATCGCAACGAACTGCCGCTGGGCTCGAAGGACATCTTCCTGTCCGAGCTGCGCAGCCTCTACAGGGTCAAGCAGCTCCTCGAGATGGAGCGCTACAAGAACAAGATCTCGTCGCGGGCCGCCAAGGACATCGAGACGGCCGAAGAGATCCTCGGCGTCATCATCGAGCGCGCGCCGAGCCTCCTGCAATTGGAAGTCGGCGGAGCCGTATGATGCTTTCCAGCACCCAGATCGACCGCGAGAACGAGATCGTCATCGCCAAGGTGCGCGAGATGCTGCTGGCCCTCGAGCGGGGCGCCACGCGCGTGATCCTCGCGGCCCAGCAGGCCGCCAACGAGGCGAACGACGACAAGTTCAAGGCCTACGTGGCGTTTCGCGAGGTGGTGGACGACTTCGACACGCTGGCGATCGTCATCGAATACAAGCTGAAGCGCCTGCGCGACGAGAAGGCCGCAGCCCTGTCCGAGAAGTTCGACGAACTCACGGCGTTCATGCTTTCGTCGATCGTCACGGCAAGCCTGCATTTCCTGCGCATCCTCGCGGAGAAGCGAGAGCTGCCGCTTGGTGCGCGCGACGTCTTCAAGTCCGAACTGCGCAGCCTCTACCACGCCAAGGAGCGCATCGAGAGCGAGCGCTACGTGAACCGGCTCAACGAACGCACGCGTGCCGACCTCATTGCGGCCGAGCAGATACTCGAAGTGGTCATCGAGCGTGCGCCGCGCCTGCTGCGCTTCGACGACAAGGAAGACTGAGCGTCATCTGCCGCCCGGCCGGTTGGCGCCTTTCGCCCGGTCCATGATCAGCTTGCGTTCGACGGCGCGCTCGCAGCGCAACCGCTGGAGACCAGCAAGGCGCTGCGTCTCGCGCAGGTTCTTGCCGGTCTGCGTCGCCGCCTTCTTGAGTTCGCGCCCGTAGAGCGCATCGCAGTCGGAATAGCTGGCCGGCGGTCGCCCGGTTTGCGCAACGGCCGGGGTGACCAGAAAGAGCAGGGCGATGAAGGCGGGCACGCTTTTCCGGAGCATATGAAAGGCTATCCTCTCCGTTGCCGATTCAGCAATTCGAAGTTACTTTAGGATAGTAGCATAAATTATTGATTTAATGATATTCATGATGGGGGAAATTCTAAATAAAGATTTTAAGTGAATTCACATAAAATCACTTTGACATTTGAATAAAATTATATATAAATGCACTTACATTCTTCACCCGGCCCTCCCGCCGGTCTCCATGTTCAAACTTCCTCGGTCAAGTTGGTCCCTTGGCCTGGTCCGCCGGCTTGCAGAAC
>JBIKWI010000014.1:0-36777 GCA_044356395.1 Tagaea sp.
GTTGCGAAGTGCGCATTCCTGGAGGTAGACGCCGAGCCCGGCGACGGCCGCCAGCGTCAGGATCCCGTAGGCGAGAACCGCGACGAGAATGTGCGCGATGAGCCAGGCTTCGGGCGCCGTGCCGATCAGCGGCCGCTCTGGCGCATGCTCCCAGATCGTCGCGAAAAATCCGAGCCAGAGCAGATATCCCACGAGCAGAGGCGCGAGCCGTCCGGCGGCCCGCTCAATCGCCACCAGCCCCGCATAGGCCAGCATGCTTGCCAGGATCGCGAGCCAGAGGGCGGACGCAAGGCCGGTGCGCCAGCCGTCGCCGATATTGCCGGCGATCCAGACCGCCGGCCCCGCGATGCCGACGGCGAGCATGAACCAGAAGGCCGGCTGCGGTCCGCGATCGTCCACGCGCACGCAGCCCGCGGGAACGAGCGAAGCGAGGGCGGAAAGGGAAAGGATGAAGCTCGACATTGCGATGCTGAGTCTAAGCCGTCTCAGAGGCCTTCGACCACCACCATGTTGAAACGCGAGGTGGCCCCCGCCCTCGCGCGCCGGGCGGCGGTGTATTCGACCGACGTATAGAAGGCCTGCGCCTTCTCGAACGACGGGAATTCGATGACGACGAGCCGGCCCGGCTTCCAGTCGCCCTCCAGCGTGACGCACTGGCCGCCGCGCACGATTAAGCGGCCCCCGTGCTTCTCGACGGCGCCCGGCGAAAGGGCCTTGTATCCCTCGTATTTCGCCGGATCGGAGACGGCGACGTCGGCAATGACGTAGGCGGGCATGGCACGTGCCTCTTGCGGATTGGGCTGCTAGATTGCGCGGACCCGCAGCATACGGACTTCGCGCAAACGCACAATGGCCAACACCGCCATCCCGACACACGCCGCCTGCATCGCCCTCGTCGTCGCCGCCGGGCGCGGGACGCGCCTCGGCGGTCCCATACCCAAGCAGTACCGCGACCTCGCCGGCGCGCCGCTGCTGCGCCGTTCCCTCGCGACACTTTCTCGCCACGCCCGCATCGACGCGGTGCGTGTCGTGTGCAATCCGGCCGACGCCGGGCTGTATGCCGCCGCGGCCGACGGGCTCGACCTGCTCGATCCGGTCGCCGGCGGTGCCGAACGCCAGGATTCGGTGCGCGCCGGTCTCGAGAGCCTTGCGGATCTTTCGCCGGCCACGGTGCTGATCCACGACGGCGCGCGGCCCTTCGTCGATGCCGGCCTGATCGACCGGCTGATCGTGGCGCTGGACGACAGCCCCGGCGCCATCGCGGCCGTCCCCGTCGCCGACACGCTGTGGCGGGCACAGGACGGCGATGCCGGCGCCATCGTGCCGCGCGAACATCTGTGGCGCGCGCAGACGCCGCAGGCCTTCCGCTATCGCGACATCCTCGAAGCGCATCGCCGTGCCGCCGGCGCCACGCTCACCGACGATGCCGCCGTGCTGCGCGCCGCCGGCGGATCGGTGCGGCTGGTCGCGGCGAGCGAGCGCAATTTCAAGGTCACGACCGAAGACGATCTCGCCCGCGCCGAGCGCGAGGCGTTCCTCGACCGCGCCGACATCCGCGTGGGCACCGGCTACGACGTACATCGCCTCGGCCCGGGCGACGGCGTGTGGCTGTGCGGCATCAAGGTTCCGCACGACGGGGCCCTCGTCGGCCATTCCGACGCGGACGTGGCGATCCACGCGCTCGTCGACGCGATCCTCGGCGCCATCGGCGAAGGCGACATCGGCGCGCACTTCCCGCCCAGCGACATGCGCTGGAAGGGGGCCACGTCCGACAGGTTCCTGCGCCATGCGGCCGACCTCGTCGCCGCGCGCGGCGGTGCGATCCGGCATGCCGACGTGACGGTCATCTGCGAACGGCCGAAGGTGGGCCCGCACCGGTCCGCGATGCGTGCGCGTCTTGCCGGGATCCTCGGCATCGACGTCTCGCGCGTATCGGTGAAGGCGACGACGACCGAAGGGCTCGGCTTCACCGGCCGGGGCGAAGGCATTGCCGCACAGGCGGCCGCGACGGTGGCCCTGCCTTTCGCATGAAGCTCCAGTTCACCTACGGTCGCCTGCCGCCCGGCCTGACGCTGAAGGACCCCGCCACGCTGGTCGCGACGTGGTTCGGCAGCGGGCTCGTGCCTTTCGCATCGGGTACGTGGGGCACGCTTGCGGCCCTTCCGTTCGCCTGGGCGATCTGGATGCTTGGCGGCTGGCCGCTCCTCGCCCTCGCCACGCTTGGCGTTTCGGTTCTCGGCGTGTGGGCGGCCGATGCGGTGTCGAAGCGCACCGGCGTGAAAGACGCGGGCTTCATCGTCGTCGACGAGGTTGCCGGCATGTGGCTTACGCTGCTCGCCGCCCCCTTCACGCCGCTTGCCTGGATTGCCGCCTTCGTCTTTTTCCGGATCGCCGATATCCTGAAACCCTTTCCGGCCGGCTGGGCCGACCGGAAGGTCGCCGGCGGATTGGGCGTAATGCTCGACGACCTGCTCGCCGCATTCTGGTCGGCACTGGCCGTCTGGCTGCTCGCGACGTATGGACCGATGGAGATGGCCTTTGCCCAATAGTGCCGAGATCGGCGCCGCGTTCGACGTGCTGGCAGCCTGCCGGCGCGCGAAGATGAAGATCGCGACGGCGGAGTCCTGCACGGGCGGGCTGGTCGCCGCTGCCCTTACGGAAATTCCCGGTTCGTCGGACGTGATCGAGCGCGGCTTCGTCACCTATTCGAACGAGGCGAAGCAGGAGATGCTCGCCGTGTCGCCGGGCCTGATCCTCGCCTTCGGCGCCGTCAGCGAGCCGGTCGCGCGCGCGATGGCCGAAGGTGCCCTGCAACGCAGCCATACGCAGATGGCCGTCTCGATCACCGGCGTTGCCGGCCCCGGCGGCGGTTCGGTGGAAAAGCCGGTCGGGCTCGTGCATTTCGGCCTCGCGCGCACCAACCGCGCCACGCAGACGTCGCACCGCATTTTCGGCGGCGACCGCGCCTCGGTCCGCCGGCAGGCGGTCGAGTTCGCGCTCACGCTGCTGTTCGAAGGGGCGACGAAACCCTAGTCCGGCAGCGGGATGAACTCGCTCTCGCCCGGGACCTTCGGGAATTTTCCGGCCTTCCAGTCGGCTTTCGCGCGTTCGAGACGGGCCTTGTCGCTCGACACGAAGTTCCACCAGATCGTCCGCTGGCCGGGAAGCGGAGCCCCGCCGAGCAGCATGACGGTCGAGGCTTCCGCCGCACGCAGCGTCGCGGCCACGCCCTCGCGCAGCACGACGAGATTGCCGGGACCATGGCGCGTGCCGTCGACCTCGATCCCGCCGGTCACGACATAGAAACCGCGTTCGGCGTGTTCGTCGGTCATCGCGAGCGTGGTGCCGGCGGGGAACTCGGCATGGAAGTAGAAGATCGGCGAGTGGACCTTGACCGGTGCTATGAGGCCGTGGGCATTGCCGAGGATGCAGACCAGATCCACACCGCCGACGTTCGCCTTGGGCAGCGTGTCGGCCGGATGGTGTTCGAAACCCGGTTCCGTTTCCTCGGCATCGGGCGGCAGCGCCACCCAGGTCTGGATGCCGTGCATGCGCAGGCCGCCGGCACGCAGTTCGGGCGCCGTGCGCTCGGAATGCACGATGCCGCGCCCGGCCGTCATCCAGTTGACCGCACCCGGCCGGATCGGCTGCACGAAACCGAGCGAGTCCCGATGCAGGATCTCGCCCTCGAACAGGTACGTGACGGTCGACAGGCCGATATGCGGATGGGGGCGCACATCCATGCCCTCGCCCGGCTTCAGCACGGCCGGCCCCATATGGTCGAAGAACACGAACGGCCCCAGATGCCGGCGCTCGCGCTTGGGCAAAGCGCGCTTCACCACGAACGCGCCGATGTCGTGCGGACTTGTCGTCAGCACCAGTTCGACGACATCGGTCATGCCTGGCTCCCGTAGAGCTGCTTCGCCCGCCCCTCGAACGCGGCGACCATGCGCCGGACCGCCTCGTTGAACAGCACGCCCATGATCGACTGGAGCAGCTTCGAGCGGAACTCGAAATCGACGAAGAAGTCGATCACGGTCGTGCCGTCGGGCTGGCGGTCGAAGATCCAGTGATTGTTGAGATAGCGGAACGGTCCGTCGGCATAGGACACGTCGATGCGCGGGCTCCTGCCCTCCGCCGCCGGCGTCATCGTCACGCGGCTGGTGAAGCGCTCGCGGATCATCCGGAAACCGATGACGAGATCCCAGATCGCGAGATCGCCCTCCCGGCTCTTGAGGCGCGCGGCGATGCACCAGGGCAGGAATTCGGGATAGCGGTCGACCTGCGCCACGAGCGCGAAGAGCTGCTCGGGGCTGTAAGGCATGGCGCGCTTTTCGGCGTGGGTCGGCATTGCCTATCGCGGATAGCGCGAAACCGGTGCAGGTGGCAACGCGTTATTGCGCGGCCGCCACCTTGGCTTCGCGTGCCGCACGCAGGGCCGCGAAGTCGCGGTCGGCATGATAGGACGAGCGCGTCAGAGGGCTGGATGCCACGAGCAGGAACCCCTTGGACGACGCCAGAGTGGCGTATTCCTTGAACTCGTCGGGGGTCACGAAGCGGTCGACGGCGGCGTGCTTGGGCGTGGGTTGCAGGTACTGGCCGATCGTCAGGAAGTCGATGTCGGCCGAGCGCATGTCGTCCATCACCTGCATGATCTCGAGCCGGTTCTCGCCCAGCCCGACCATCAGGCCCGACTTGGTGAACAGTGTCCGGTCCAGCTCCTTGACCCGCTGCAGCAGGCGCAGAGAGTGGAAATAGCGCGCCCCCGGCCGGATCGTCGGATAGAGGCGCGGGACGGTCTCGAGATTGTGGTTGAACACGTCGGGCCGCGCTTCGACGACGGTCTCGAGCGCCCCGTCCTTGCGGAGGAAGTCGGGCGTGAGGACCTCGATCGTGGTGCCCGGACAGCGGGCGCGGATCGCGCGGATCACGCGCGCGAAGTGCTCGGCCCCGCCGTCGGGCAAATCGTCGCGGTCGACCGACGTGATGACGATGTGCTGGAGCCCCATCAGCTCGGCCGCCTCGGCGACCTTCTCGGGCTCGTGCGGATCGAGTTTGTCCGGCATGCCCGTCGCGACGTTGCAGAAGCTGCAGGCGCGCGTGCACACCGAACCGAGGATCATCATCGTCGCGTGCTTCTTCTTCCAGCACTCGCCGATGTTGGGGCAGGCCGCCTCCTCGCACACGGTCACGAGGCCGCGGTCGCGGACGATCTTCTTCGTCTCCATGTACTCCGGCGACGTCGGTGCCTTGACCCGGATCCATTCGGGCTTGCGCACCTGCACCGGATTGTCGGGCCGGTGGGCCTTCTCGGGGTGGCGAAGCTTCGGGACCGTCTCCATGCCCCTAGAAATGGATCGCGCGCCCGTAAGCGTCAAGGACGCTCTCGTGCATCATCTCGCTGAGCGTGGGATGCGGGAAGACCGTGTGCATCAGTTCGGTTTCGGTCGTTTCCAGCGTCTTGGCGATCCCGTAGCCCTGGATGAGCTCGGTCACCTCCGCGCCCACCATGTGGGCGCCCAGCAGTTCGCCGGTCTTGGCATCGAACACGGTCTTGACCAGGCCCTCGGGTTCGCCGAGCGCGATCGCCTTGCCGTTGCCCATGAACGGGAAGCGCCCGACCTTCACCGTGTGGCCAAGCTCCTTGGCCTTCTTCTCGGTGAAGCCCACCGACGCCACTTGTGGCGTGCAATAGGTGCAGCCGGGAATGTTCGTCACGTCAAGCGGATGCAGGCCCTTGATGCCGGCGATCTTCTCGACGCAGATCACGCCCTCGTGGCTCGCCTTGTGCGCAAGCCACGGCGGCCCGGCAAGGTCGCCGATCGCGTAGACGCCGGGCTCGCCCGTCGCACACCATTCGTCGATCACGACATGCGTGCGATCGACCTTCACCTTGGTGCCTTCGAGCCCGATCTTCTCGACATTGCCGACGATGCCGACCGCCGAGATGACGCGGTCGACGACGATCTCCTGCGT
This sequence comes from Tagaea sp., assembly GCA_044356395.1. Classification (GTDB taxonomy): domain Bacteria; phylum Pseudomonadota; class Alphaproteobacteria; order CACIAM-22H2; family CACIAM-22H2; genus Tagaea. Next base: position 5,977 of record JBIKWI010000014.1, read on the forward strand.
CTTGCCGGCACTCTCGACCGTCACGGTCACGCTGTCGGCGGCTTTCTTGATGCCCTTCACGGTCGCCGAGGTGAGTATCTTCATCCCCTGCTTCTCGAACGACTTGCGCGCGAAGGCGCTGATCTCCTCGTCCTCGACGGGGAGCACGCGGTCCATCATCTCGACGACCGTCACGGCCGCCCCCATCGTGCGGTAGAACGATGCGAACTCGATGCCGATGGCGCCGGAGCCGACGACCAGCAGCGACTTGGGCATCGCCGGCGGCACCATCGCTTCCTTGTAGGTCCACACCAGCTTGCCGTCCGGCTCCATGCCCGGCACCACGCGCGCGCGGGCACCCGTGGCGAGGATCACGTTCTTGGCCGTCAGGTCCGCGACCGGCTTGCCGTCTTTCGTGACCGAGACCTTGCGCACGCCCCCGGCTCCCGTGCCGGCGAGCGCGCCTTGCCCGTCGAACACGGTGACCTTGTTTTTCTTCAGCAGATGCTTGATGCCGCCCGAAAGCTGGGCCGCCACCTTTCGCGAGCGCTCGACCACCTTCTTCACGTCGAAGCGCGCGTTGTCGGCCGCAAGGCCGTAGGCGTCGAGATGCTGCAGGATGCCGTAGATCTCCGACGTGCGCAGCAGCGCCTTGGTCGGGATGCAGCCCCAGTTGAGGCAGATCCCGCCCAGATGCTCGCGCTCGACCAGCGCCACGTTCATCTTGAGCTGAGCCGCACGGATCGCGGCGACATAGCCGCCCGGCCCGCCGCCGACGACGATCAGGTCGAAATTCTGTTCGGCCATTTTCCGGGCCTCCCTAAAGCAGCATCGTCAGCGGGTCTTCGACGATCTTCTTGAACGCGGCGAGGAACTCGGCCCCCACGCTGCCGTCGACCACGCGGTGGTCGACCGAGAGCGTCACGCTCATCACCGTGGCGACGGCGAGCGCGCCGTTCTTGACGACCGCCCGCTGCTCGCCCGCACCGACTGCCAGGATGCAGCCCTGCGGCGGGTTGATGACGGCGGCAAAGTCCTTGATGCCGAACATCCCGAGATTCGAGATCGAGAAGGTGCCGCCCTGGAACTCTTCGGGTTTCAGCTTTCCGTCCTTGGCGCGCGTCGCGAGATCCTTCATCGCGTTCGAGATGTCGACGAGCCCCTTCTTGTCGGCATCGCGGATGATCGGCGTGATGAGGCCGCCGGGGATGGCGACGGCGACGGAGATGTCGACGTTCTCCCACAGCAGCATGCCGTCGTCGCTGAACGAGGCGTTGGCGTTGGGCACCTGGCGCAACGCTACGGCCACCGCCTTGATGATGAAGTCGTTGACCGACAGCTTGAATGCGCCCGGGCCCTTTTCCGGGCTGCGGGCGTTGAGCGAGGCGCGGCCGGCGAGCAGCTTGTCGATGTCGCAATCGACGGTCAGGTAGAAGTGCGGGACCTGCTGCTTGCTCTCGGTCAGGCGGCGCGCGATCACCTTGCGCATCGTCGACAGCGGAACGAGCTTGTGCGGGCCGATGGCGGCAAGGGCCGCCGACGACACCGCGACAGGAGCCGGCGCACCCGCCGAAGCGGCGGCCGGTGCGGCCTTCCTGGCACCACCGCCGGAAACGGCACTCTCGACATCGTGCTTGACGATGCGCCCGCCGGGGCCGGAGCCGGCGATCTTCGAAAGATCGAGCCCGGCCTGCTCGGCCATGCGCCTTGCAAGCGGCGAAGCGACGACGCGCGCGCCCGATGATGTCGCGGCGGGTGCAGCCGCGGCGGGAGCCGGGGTCGCAACGGCAGGTGTGGCAGCGGGTGCGGCTGCCTTGGCTGCCGCAGGAGCGGCAGCGCCTCCGACGGCGACGGCCTTGGCGTCCTCGCCCTCGCCCGCGATGACGGCGATGACGGCGTTGACCTTGACGCCCTCGGTCCCGCCGGGGACGAGGATCCTGGCAAGGATGCCCTCGTCGACTGCCTCGACTTCCATCGTCGCCTTGTCGGTCTCGATCTCGCACAGCACCTGGCCGGACTTGACCGTGTCGCCTTCGGCCTTGAGCCAGCGGGCGATCTTGCCCTCGGTCATGGTCGGCGAGAGGGCCGGCATCAGAACGTTGATCGGCATGTCGCTGTCTCCCTCGCCCGGATCAGTTCTTGTAGAGCACGGCCTTGGCCGCGCTCACGATGTGGTCGGCCTGCGGCAGCGCCAATTTCTCGAGATTGGCCGCGTAGGGCAGCGGAATGTCGAGACCGTGCACGCGCTTGACGGGCGCGTCGAGCCAGTCGAAGCACTGCTCCATCATCAGCATGCCGAGCTCCGAACCGATGCCCGCGAACGGCCAGCCTTCCTCGCAGGAGACGAGGCGATTGGTCTTCTTGACCGACGCGACGATCGTGTCGATGTCGAGCGGGCGGATCGAGCGCAGGTCGATGACCTCGGCGTCGATGCCGATCTTGGCCAGTTCCTCGGCCGCCTGCATCGCCTTGCCGACCATGATCGAGAAGGCGGTGATCGTCACGTCTTTGCCGGCGCGCACGATCTTGGCCTTGCCGATCGGCACGACATAGTCGTCCGACACGGGCACGGGGCCGGATGTGCCGTAGAGGATCTCGTTTTCGAGGATCAGCACCGGGTTCGGATCGCGGATCGCGGCCTTCATCAGGCCCTTCGCGTCGGCAGCCGACCAGGGGCTCACGACCTTCAGGCCCGGGCAGTGCGCGTACCACGACGCGTAGCACTGCGAGTGCTGCGCGCCCACGCGGCTCGCGGCCCCGTTGGGACCGCGGAAGACGATCGGGCAGCCCATCTGGCCGCCCGACATGTAGAGCGTCTTGGCCGCCGAGTTGATGATCTGGTCGATCGCCTGCATCGAGAAGTTCCACGTCATGAACTCGACGATGGGGCGAAGGCCCATGAAGCCGGCACCCACCGCGAGGCCGGCGAAACCCTGCTCGGTGATCGGCGTATCGACCACGCGGCGTGCGCCGAACTCCTGCAGCAGGCCCTGGCTGACCTTGTAGGCGCCCTGGTACTCGGCGACTTCTTCGCCCATCAGGTAGACGTTCGGATCGCGGCGCATCTCCTCGGCCATGCCGTCGCGGATCGCCTCGCGGACCGTCTGGACCTTGGTCTCGCCCATGTCGGGCTCGTCGGCGGCCGGAGCTGCAGCCGACGTGACGATGGCCGGTGCGGCGGGTGCGGCTGCGGCAGCGGCAGGCGCGGCAGCGGCCGCGGGTGCGGCCGCACTTGCCGACACGCTCTCGCCTTCGGCGGCGATGACCGCGATGACGGCATTGACCTTCACGCCCTCGGTCCCGCCCGGGACGAGGATCTTCGCGAGCGTGCCTTCGTCGACCGCCTCGACTTCCATCGTCGCCTTGTCGGTCTCGATCTCGCACAGCACCTGGCCGGACTTGACCGTGTCGCCTTCGGCCTTGAGCCAGCGGGCGATCTTGCCCTCGGTCATCGTCGGCGAAAGGGCGGGCATCAGGACATTGATCGGCATTTTCGTATTTCCCCGTTCCCGCTGGATCAGCGCACTTCGAGCAGCACGTCGGTGTAGAGTTCCGAAACCGGCGGCTCGGGACTGTTCTGGGCGAATTCCGCCGCCTTGGTGGCGATGTCCTTCACCTCGCGGTCGATGTTCTTGAGCGCCGCCTCGTCGGCGAAGCCGCCGTCGATCAGGAACTTCGCGTGGCTCTCGATCGGATCGTGCTGCGTGCGCATCTTCTCGACCTCTTCCTTCTGGCGGTACTTCGCCGGATCGGACATCGAGTGGCCGCGATAGCGGTAGGTCTGCATCTCGAGGATGTAGGGGCCTTTCGTGCGCGCGTGGTCGACCGCACGGATGCCGGCGGCGCGTACCGCCAGCACGTTCATGCCGTCGACGGCCTCGCCCGGAATGCCGTGTGCGGCCCCGCGATGGTAGAAGTCGGTCGTCGACGAGGCGCGTTCGATCGACGTGCCCATGCCGTAGCGGTTGTTCTCGATGATGAAGATCACGGGCAGCTTCCAGAGCTGCGCCATGTTGAAGCTTTCGTAGACCTGCCCCTGGTTGACCGCACCGTCGCCCATGTAGGTGAGGCTCACGTTCGTCTCGCCGCGGTACTTCGACGCGAACGCGATGCCGGTCCCGAGCGGTACCTGCGCGCCGACGATGCCGTGGCCGCCGTAGAAATTCTTTTCCTTGGAGAACATGTGCATCGAACCGCCCTTCCCCTTGGAATAGCCGCCGATGCGTCCTGTCAGTTCGGCCATCACGCCGCCCGGCTCCATGCCGCAGGCCAGCATGTGGCCGTGGTCGCGATAGCTGGTGATGACCGCGTCCTTGGGCGTGATCGCCGACTGCATTCCGACGACCACAGCCTCCTGGCCGATATAGAGATGGCAGAAGCCGCCGATCAGCCCCATGCCGTACATCTGCCCCGCCTTCTCCTCGAAGCGGCGGATCAGCAGCATGTCGCGATAATATTTCAGGAGGTCGGCCGCCTCGGGCACGTTCTCTTCGGACCTGGATTTCTTTTTCGGCGGTGTGGGTGCCATGTTCACTCCCTCGGATGCGCTCGGTTGCGCCATTGGGATGAGCTAAAGCACTGGAAGGTCTATTTTGCAATCAGGCACCTAACTTAATTATCTGTTTTATATGTAAAAAATTTGTTTTAACTGATTTTCGGTTAAATTACTGCAACGCAACATTATTGCGCGTGCCGATTTCAGTACCTTGCCGGCGTATGCCCGGTCCTGCTGCATTTGAATCCAGGCCGGATCTTCTTCGCAAACGCAAAAGCCCGTTCGGCCGCTACACTCGCCGGACCATGGACCGGTTCGTTTCCCTTCGCACATTCGTTGCCGTCGTCAATGGCGGTTCCTTCGCCAATGCCGCGCGCAAGCTTGGCCTGTCGCGTGCGATGGCGACCAAGCATATCCAGACGCTCGAGGAGCGGCTGGGGGCGCGCCTGCTGAACCGCACGACGCGTCGCCTGGCGCTCACCGAGGCGGGCCGCGCCTTCCACGCGCGTGCCGAACGCATCCTTGCCGATCTCGAAGAAGCCGAGGGTGCCGTCGGCGATGCGCAGGCGCTGCCCAAAGGCCTGCTGCGCGTCGCCGCCCCCATGTCGTTCGGCGTGCAGCACCTGTCGCCGGCGATCGCCGAGTTCATGTGCGAATGTCCGGAGATGGCCATCGACCTCTCGCTCAACGATCGCGTCATCGACCTGATCGACGAGGGCGTGGACGTGGCCGTGCGCATCGGCCGGCTCGCGGACTCTTCCCTGATCGCCAAGCGGCTCGCGACCGCGCGCTTCGCCGTCGCGGCATCTCCCGCCTATCTGGCGCGCAAGGGCACCCCGAAGCTTCCCGAAGATCTCGTCCGGCACGACTGTCTCGAATACACGCTGTCGAGCCGCGGCTCGGACTGGGCGTTCGTCGGGCCGGGCGGCGAGACGCGCGTGGTGCGTGCGGCAGGGCCACTCAAGGCCAACAACGGCGAAGTGCTGCTGGCCGCGGCGATCGCCGGGCGCGGCGTGGTGTCGCTCCCGACATTCCTGATCGGCCCCACGCTGGCGGCAGGCAAGCTCGTGCCGCTGTTCGGCGGCGATTGGCGCCCGGAAGAGATCGCCATTTCCGCCGTCTATCCGCCGACGCGCCATCTGTCGGCCAAGGTGCGCCGTTTCGTCGACTTCCTGACCGAGCGCTTCGCCGAACCGCCGTGGGATGCCTGGGAAAGTGCCGGTCGCCCGAAATCGGCACGCCGCCGATAGTTTCATATAAAAGAATAATCATTTCACAAATCTCCGGATTATCAATTCAGCCGCTACGCTTCATGTTCCGGGTGTCTTCGTCGCGGGAATTCCCCCGCCCGACCCGAAACACCGGAGTCCGAACATGTCCGCCAACAACCAGATCCAGACCGCCGCGCTCTTGCTCCGCGTATCGCTGGGCGCCCTGTTCCTTGCCCATGCCGGCCTCAAGCTTTTCGTCTTCACGATGCCCGGTACCGTGCAGTTCTTCGAATCGATCGGCTATCCCGCGCTGTTCGCCTATCTCACCGTCTACGCCGAACTCTTCGGCGGCCTCGCGCTGATCCTCGGCGTGCAGGTACGCCTGGTCGCGGTGGGCCTGATCCCGATCCTGATCGGTGCCACGATCCAGCACGCCGGCAATGGCTGGATGTTCGCGAGCCCCAACGGCGGCTGGGAATTCCCGGCTTTCTGGACGGTCACGCTTGCCGTGCAGGCGTTGCTCGGTGCGGGTTCCTACGCGCTGAAGCTGCCCTTCCTGCCCGAAATCGGCGCGCCGAAGCCGGCCGCCGCCTGATCGACCGCATATCGGACGGCCGGCGCATCGGATGCGCCGGCCGTTTCCATTTTTTGCACTCCGAATGCTAAGTTCTCTCGGCTGACAAAAACACCAAGCGGGAGACTCCCACGATGAAACTGCTGCGTTACGGCCCGCCGGGCCACGAGAAGCCCGGCATCCTCGATGCCCAGGGCAAGATCCGCGACCTGTCGCAGGTCTGCCACGACATTGGCGGCGCCACCATTTCGCCCGAGGGCCTCGCGCGCCTTGCCAAGATCGATCCGGCCACGCTGCCGCTCGTCGCGGGCACCCCGCGCATCGGACCGTGCGTTTCGGGCATCGGCAAGTTCATCTGCATCGGGCTCAACTATTCCGACCATGCCGCCGAGACCGGCGCCACGGTGCCGCCCGAACCCGTGATGTTCATGAAGGCGACGAGTGCGGTCGTCGGGCCGGACGACGCGGTCATCATCCCGCGCAAGTCGGTCAAGACCGACTGGGAAGTCGAACTCGGCGTGGTCATCGGCAAGGCCGGAAAGTATATCGACGAGAAGAACGCGCTCGACCATGTCGCGGGCTACTGCGTCATCAACGACGTGTCGGAGCGCGAGTTCCAGATCGAACGCGCCGGCCAGTGGTCGAAGGGCAAGGGCTGCGACACGTTCGGCCCCACCGGCCCGTGGCTCGTCACCAAGGACGAGGTGCCGGACCCCCAGAACCTGTCGATGTGGCTAGAGGTCGACGGCAAGCGCTACCAGGACGGCAGCACGAAGACGATGGTCTACGGCGTCAAGTTCCTGATCGCGTACCTCTCGCAGTTCTTCACGCTGCATCCGGGCGACGTGATCTCGACCGGTACGCCGCCGGGCGTCGGCCTCGGCCAGAAGCCGCCGGTGTTCCTGAAGGCCGGGCAGACGATGAAGCTCGGCATCCAGGGCCTCGGCGTGCAGACCCAGCGCACCATCGCCGACGTCTAGAAGTGGCGCACCCGCGCGGCCGACGTCAGGGCCGCGCGGTCGCCGCTAGCGGCGGTTTGCGGGCGTTTCGAGGATGATGACCTCGTCAGGCCGCGCATAGTTGAGGAGTGCGCGCGACTGTTCGTCGAGCATGTCGCGGTCGAGGGAGTCCGTGCGCAGCAGTGCGACCCGCCGTTCGAGCGCGACCCGTTCGGCCCGCACGTCGTCGCGATGCTCGCGGGCGATCCGCACCTGTTCGGTCAGGCGCAGATAGGCATAGAGCCCCCGCTCGCCCTCGAACGAGTGATAGGCGAAATACCCGACGACGCAGATGCCCAAAACCGGACCGAGGGCGGCACGCGCACTGCGTTGAATCAACAGAAGAAATGACATCGCGACTCGAAGAGAATCACGTCGCGACTCGGACCGTCAACTGCTGGTTAACGAGTTCCCCGCAAGCGATTCAAACGATTCGCCTTTTTCGTCTCAGCGCTTGAGCGCCGCCCACCCCGGATAGCGGCCCTCGCCGCCCAGAAGCTCCTCGATGCGGATCAACTGGTTGTATTTGGCCAGGCGGTCCGAGCGCGACAGCGAGCCCGTCTTGATCTGGCCGCAGTTGGTCGCCACCGCCAGATCCGCGATCGTCGAATCCTCGGTCTCGCCCGAGCGGTGCGACATGACGGCCGTATAGCCTGCGCGCTGGGCCATCTCGACGGCCTCGAGCGTCTCGGACAGCGTGCCGATCTGGTTGACCTTGACGAGGATCGAGTTGGCGAGGCCCTTCCCGATGCCCATGGAAAGACGCTTGGGGTTCGTCACGAACAGGTCATCGCCGACGAGCTGGACCTTTGCGCCCAGCGCCTCGGTCAGCGCCTTCCAGCCGGCGAGATCATCCTCGGCCATGCCGTCCTCGATCGACACGATCGGGTAGCGCTTCACGAGATCGGCGTAGTACGCGACCATGCCGGCGGCGTCGAGCGTCTTGCCCTCGCCTTCCATCACGTACTTCCCGTTCTTGAAGAATTCCGTCGACGCGGAATCGAGGGCCAGCACGACATCGTCGCCGAGCTTGAAGCCCGCCGCCTCGACCGACTTGGCGATGAAGCCGAGCGCTTCGTCCGCACTCTTGAGATTCGGCGCAAAGCCGCCTTCGTCGCCCACGTTGGTCGCAAGGCCGGCGTCCGACAGGCGTTTCTTGAGTGCGTGGAAAACCTCCGCCCCGATGCGGATCGCGTCGGCGCATGTCTTGGCGCCCACCGGCATCACCATGAATTCCTGGATGTCGATCGGGTTGTCGGCATGGGCACCGCCATTGACGATGTTCATCATGGGAACGGGCAGCACGTGCGCGCGGGCACCGCCGACATAGCGGAAGAGCGGCAGCTTCGCGGCCGCGGCCGCCGCCTTGGCGACGGCAAGGCTGACGCCGAGGATCGCGTTGGCGCCAAGGCGCGACTTGTTGGGCGTGCCGTCGAGTGCCACCATCGTCCGGTCGATCTTGAGCTGGTCGCCGGCATCGAAGCCGGAGAGCGCGTCGAACAGCTCGCCGTTGACCGCACCGACCGCCTTGGTCACGCCCTTGCCCAGATAGCGCTTCTTGTCGCCGTCGCGCAGCTCGACCGCCTCGTGGGCACCGGTCGAGGCACCCGACGGAACCGCCGCGCGGCCGAGCGTGCCGTCCTCGAGCGTGACGTCGACCTCGACGGTCGGGTTGCCGCGGGAGTCGAGGATTTCGCGGGCGCGGATGTTGGCGATGGCGGTCATGGGCGAAGCTTCTCCGGTTCCTAGGCGCCGAGCATTTCGGCGAGATGCACGAAATCGCGCGCGACGAATGTCCATTCGCCGTCGGGCGCGAAATCGATCTTCTGGTGCGGCCCGTACTCGGTCGGGCGCGCGATGAAGGCGGTCTTGAGGCCGAGCTGCTGTGCCGCACGCAGGTCGGAATTGTGCGCCGCCACCATCATCACCTGGTCGGGACGCAGGCCGAGCATCTCGGCCGCCCCCAGATATGTCTGCGGCTGCGGCTTGTAGGCCTTGAAGACCTCGGTCGACAGCACCGTGTCCCACGGCAGTTTCGCGCGCTTCGCCATGTCGACGAGCAGGCGCACGTTGCCGTTGGACAGCGGCGACAGGATGAACTTCGTCTTGAGCCGGTCGAGCCCGGCGACCGTGTCGGGCCACGGATCGAGCCGGTGCCACGCGAAATTGAGATCGTCGGTCTCCGCCTCGGACAGCTTCAGGCCGTATTCGGCACAGAGCCTCACGAGCGTCTCGCGGTGAAGCATGTCGAGCGGGGCGTAAGGCCGCTTGCCGGCGCGCACCGTTTCCATCGAGGGCTGGTAGTTGGCGCGCCACGCATCGGCGAAGGCGGCGGCGTCGAGCGCCACGCCCTTGGCCTTGGCGACCGCGGCCACCTCGCGCGTGACGGACGTGCGCCAGTCCACGCAGGTGCCGAAAACGTCGAACAGCATGGCGACATGCATGGTGCTGCACTTTCCCGGTCGTTCCGAACCGCCGAGGTAGCAGAACCCCACCCCCGCGACAAGGGTACAGGGGTGGCGCTAAGCTCGATGCCGATGGAAGGATTCGCGATCCGCCCTGCACTTCCCGCCCGCGCGCGGGACACCGCCCTGACGCGGCTGGCCGAGGAGGCGCGCGCACTCGCCGACCCGCCGGTATCGGGGTTCCGCGTGGGGGCGGCACTCGTCGGCGCGCGGACGGGCCGCGTCTATCTGGGCGGCAATATCGAGTTTCCCGGTGCCGCCATCGCGCAGTCGGTGCATGCCGAGCAGGCGGCCTTCGCCAATGCCTGGCACCACGGCGAGACGAGGATCGCCGCCCTTGCGGTCACGGCCATGCCCTGCGGCCACTGCCGGCAGTTCCTGCACGAGACTCTGGCGCGCGGCACACGCCCGTTTTCCGTCATGGTCGGCCGGCGCAAGCGCAGCCTTGCCGCCCTGCTGCCCGACGCGTTCGGCCCCCTCGATCTGGGCTTTGCCGGCGGATCGATGTCGACGCGCCCCGTGCGGCTGTCCTGCAAGGGCGACGCGCTTGTCGAAGCGGCGCGCAAGGCCGCGTGCGCGTCCTATGCCCCGCATACGCGCAGCCACGCCGGCATCGCCCTGCAACTCGCCGACGACGATATCGTCGCCGGACGCTATGCCGAGAACGCGGCCTACAATCCGAGCCTCGCCCCGCTGCAGTCGGCCTTGATCCTGCGCGACCTTTCCGGCAAGCGGCGCGTGCCCATCGTGCGCGCGGTACTGGTCGCGCGCGGCAGCGCCATTGCGCATGCGGCGCAAGCCGACGAGCTGCTTGGCGTCGTGGCCCCGGGCGTGGCGCTCGAAACCGTCTACGCGCGCTAGTGGATATCCTCGGACTCGGCGATCGCCTTGGCGAGCTTGGCGGCCGTGAAGCCCTTCTTCTTCGCCGCCCCGATGATGACCATCTCGCGGCGCACCAGCTTGTCGATCATCTTGGGCAGCGCCTTGACCGTTTCCGGCGGCACGATCACGGCACCGTGGCGGTCGGCATGGATGATGTCGCCCGACTTGACGCGCATGCCGAAGACGCTGGCCTCGCCTCCGAAATCGACCGCGTGGACCCACGCATGCGCCGGCACGACCGAACCCGCCAGCGCCTGGAAGCCGTCGGCCCAGACATGCGTATCGCGGATCGAACCGTCGGTTACGCAGCCAAGGCACCCCAGCCCCTTGTGGATGTTCGACTGCACCTCGCCCCAATAGGCGCCGAAGCCCGCACGGTCGCCGTCGAGATCCTGCAGCACGCACACCGACGGACGCGGGCCGCCCGTCTCGATGTACTGGTAATATTCGAGCTTCGCCTTCTTGGCGGCCTGTCCCTGCAGCTTGCTGGGCTCGGTCGACGCGATGCGCACCGTGCGCGCATAGCCCACGATCGGCTTCTGGTCGGGATAGCGGCAATACATCGGGCGCGTCGTGAAGCCCGACGTGCGCCAGCGCGGGTCGAGTACTTCCAGCGCGTTGCACATCGTCGGCGTGTCGTAGTCCGCGAGCCTGACAAGGTCGCGCGTGGTAAAGGCTTCGGCCATGTTTCTCCCCCCTTTATTCGTTGGGGACGACGTTAGTATGACGCGATGCGCTTCGTCTACGCGATCCTGAACGCAAGCGGCACGGTCTATACCGGCCAGACGACCGACGTGGAACGGCGGTTGGCGCAGCACAACGGCGAGAAGCCGGGTGGGGCGAAATACACGCGCGGGCGCGGGCCATGGAAGCTCGTCCATGTCGAGGAATTCGAGAGCGTGGGCGAAGCGCTGAAGCGCGAGCGCGCGATCAAGCGCGACCGGAAATTCAAGGCGATGCTGAAGAAGGCGCGTTAGGCGTTCGCGCGCCGCTTGGCGATCGCGTCGTATTCCTTGAGCTCGGAAAGGATCGCACCGAGCTGCTTGAACGGCACCATGTTCGGCCCGTCGGACGGCGCCTTGTCCGGGTCCTGATGCGTTTCCATGAACACGACGGCGACACCGATGGCGATCGCGGCGCGCGCCAGCACCGGTACGAACTCGCGCTGGCCGCCCGAGGTCGTCCCTTGCCCGCCCGGCTGCTGCACCGAATGCGTGGCGTCGAACACGACCGGATAGCCGTTCTCCGCCATGATCGGCAGGGCGCGCATGTCGGACACCAGCGTATTGTAGCCGAACGTCACGCCGCGCTCGCACTGCAGGATCTTCTCGTTGCCGGTGCTCGCGATCTTCGCGACGACGTTCTTCATGTCCCACGGGGCCAGGAACTGGCCCTTCTTGACGTTGATGGCGCGGCCCGTGGCGCCGGCGGCAAGCAGCAGATCTGTCTGACGGCACAGGAAAGCGGGGATCTGGAGAACGTCGACCGCTTCGGCGACGGGCGCGCACTGCGAAGCGTCGTGCACGTCGGTCAGCACCGGGCAGCCATACTTCTCGCGGATATCCGCGAGGATCGGCAGGCTCTTCTCCATGCCGATGCCGCGATCGGACGACACCGAAGAGCGGTTCGCCTTGTCGAAGCTCGTCTTGTAGATGAGCGGGATGCCGAGCTTGCCCGTCAGCTCGACGAGCGCGTGGCTCATCTCCATCGCATGCGCGCGGCTTTCCAGCGCGCACGGCCCCGCGATCAGCGCGAACGGCTTGTTGTTGGCGATCTCGAAATTGCCGAGCGGGACGGTCTTGGGCTGGGTCATGGACCCGATCCTATACCAGACGGCTCTGCGTCACCGCCGCCTTGACGAAGCTCGTGAACAGCGGGTGCGGCTCGAAGGGCTTGGACTTGAGCTCGGGGTGGAACTGTACGCCGATGAACCACGGATGGTCCGGGATCTCGACGATTTCCGGTAGTTCGCCGTCCGGCGACATGCCCGAGAATCGCAAGCCGGCCTTCTCAAGCATCGGCTTGTAGTTGACGTTCACCTCGTAACGGTGCCGGTGGCGCTCCTGGATGCGCGACTTGCCGTAGATGTCGGCAACGATGCTGCCCTTGGCCAGATCGCAATCGTAGGCGCCCAGGCGCATCGTGCCGCCCATGTTGTCGCCCACGCCGCGCTTTTCCAGCGAGTTGCCGCGCACCCATTCGGTCAGCAGGCCGACGACCGGATCGGGTGTGGGGCCGAACTCGGTCGTGCTTGCCTTGGCGACACCGCAAAGCGTGCGCGCCGCCTCGATGCACACCATCTGCATGCCGAAACAGATGCCGAAATACGGCACCTTCTTCTCGCGCGCATAGCGCACCGCGCGGATCTTGCCCTCCGCCCCGCGCTCGCCGAAGCCGCCGGGGACGAGGATCGCATGCGCCCCGTCGAGAGCGTCGAAATTCGGATTGTCGCCCTCGAACGTCTCGCTCTCGATCCAGTTGAGCTTGACGCGCACGCTGTTGGCGATGCCGCCATGCGCCAGCGCCTCGTTCAGCGACTTGTAGGCGTCGAGCAGGCTCGTGTACTTGCCGACGATCGCGATCTCGACCTCGCCCTCGGGCTGGGTCACGCGGCGCACGATCTCGGTCCAGCGGCTGAGGTCCGGCTCGGGCTGCGGCAGCCCGAAATGGCGCAAGACCTCGTGGTCGAAGCCTTCGCGGTGATACTGGATCGGCACTTCGTAGATCGACCGCGCGTTGAGCGCCGGGATGACCGCCTCTTCGCGCAGGTTGCAGAACAGCGCGATCTTCTTGCGTGCCGAGGCGGGGATGTCGTGCTCGGAACGGCACAGCAGGATGTCGCAGCGGATGCCGACCGACTGGAGCTGCTGGACCGAATGCTGCGTGGGCTTGGTCTTGAGTTCGCCCGCCGACGCGATCCACGGCACCAGCGTCAGATGCACGAAGCAGGCGCGCTCGCGGCCCAGCTCGTTGCCGAGCTGGCGGATCGCTTCGAGGAACGGCAGGCTCTCGATGTCGCCGACCGTGCCGCCGACCTCGCACAGCAGGAAGTCCGCATCGCCCAGATCGGCCGTCACGAACTCCTTGATGGCATCCGTCACGTGCGGAATGACCTGCACCGTGGCGCCCAGATAGTCGCCGCGCCGCTCCTTGGCGATGATGTTCGAATAGATGCGGCCCGTCGTGATGTTGTCCGACTGGCGCGACGGCACGCCGGTGAAGCGCTCGTAATGGCCGAGATCGAGGTCGGTCTCCGCCCCGTCGTCGGTCACGTAGCATTCGCCGTGCTGATACGGGCTCATCGTGCCCGGATCGACGTTGAGATACGGGTCGAGCTTGCGCAGGCGGACCTTGTAGCCGCGCGCCTGCAGGACCGCACCGAGTGCCGCGGATGCCAACCCCTTGCCGAGAGAGGAGACCACGCCGCCGGTAATGAAGATGAACCGCGTCATGGGCCCCCCGTATAACCCCTCGCCCCGCTGCGCCCAAGCGGAACCGTCACACGGGTCGCAAATCGGAACGAAATTTCGGGATTGACGCGACTTCGGGATAAACCCCGAGTCGGAAGCGTTTTTCTAGCGGGCGACCGGCGGGGCCGGTGCGGCCGGCGTCTCGGGAACCGCCGGCAGCGTGGGCATCGGGCCCGCGAGCGGGTCGACGGCGCGCGACGTGTGCCCGCCGGCCAGGATCGCCAGCGTGATGCTCGTCACCATGAACGCCGCCGCCAGGATGGCCGTCGCCCGGGTGAGCAGGTTGGCCGTGCCGCGCGCGGTCATGAAGCCGCCCATGCCGCCGCTCGAGCTGCCGCCCATGCCGAGCCCGCCGCCTTCGCTGCGCTGGATCAGCACGACGCCGACGAGGGCGAGGGCGACGAGAAGGTGGATGACGGTGATGACGGTTGCCATGGCGGACGGGCTTTTCTCGGGGACAGCGGCGGGAGCAGGGTTCTATCGCGAACCGGCCCGGAAATCCAGCGCAGGGCCGTCTGGCTATTATTCATTTAAAAGAAATAATAAATACGATTCTCGATATATTGTTGTTTCATGCGAGTGGCTCTATTTTTTGTTCATCCACTCCCCCCGAACCGAAAGGACGCCCCCGTCATGACCGCCCCGAAAATCGTCGTCCGCCCCTCCGATATGCGCGGGCCTGCCGATTTCGGCTGGCTCAAGAGCCGCCACAGCTTCTCCTTCGGCAGCTACTACGACCCGGACCAGATGGGCTTCCGGGCGCTGCGGGTCATCAACGAGGACCGCGTGGCGGCCGGCTCCGGCTTCGGCACGCACGGCCATCGCGACATGGAGATCGTCTCCTACGTGCTGGAAGGCGCCATCGAGCACAAGGATTCGATGGGCAACGGCGAGGTGCTGCGCGCGGGCGAGGTGCAGGCGATGAGCGCCGGGACCGGCATCACGCACTCGGAGTTCAACCCGTCGGGCGATGCCCCCGTCCATTTCCTGCAGATCTGGCTCCTGCCGGACCGGAACGGCCACAAGCCGCGCTATGCCCAGCGCGCCTTCGACCGGGCCGAGAAGCTAAACCGCCTGGCGCTCGTCGTCTCGCCGGACGGTGCTGAAGGCTCGGTCGAGATCCACCAGGACGCGCGGGTCTACGCGACGATCCTCGAGGCCGGCAAGTCGGCGGCGCTGACATTGCGCAAGGGCCGCCACGCGTGGGTTCAGGTCGCACGCGGCAGCATCGACCTTTCCGGAACGGTGCTGAAGGAAGGCGACGGCGCCGCCGTGTCGCAGGCCGAAGCGCTGGCGCTCGCGGGTCTGGCGCCCGAGAGCGAAGTGCTGGTCTTCGACCTCGCCTGAGAGCCGGCCGCTTACGGGCGCGGCAGCGTCGTGTAGACCTTCTGCGCGATCTGCCAGCGCCCGTCGATGCGCAGCAGGCACAGATAGTCGGTGAAATAGCGCGGCGGGATCTGGCAGGCGACCTTTGCGAACGCCATGTCGGGCCCCGCCAGATCGACCGACAGGACGCGGTCCTTGCGTTCGAGGCCCGCGTCCTTTGGCTTGGGCCGACTGCGGACGTTCTTCAGCCATTCGTCGCGCGGCAGGACCGTGATCTTGCCGTCGACGAGGAACGTCAGCGCGCTTCCCGGCGCGAAGATGCGCTCGAGCTTGTCGGCGTCGCCTTCGTAGAGGCCGTCGAAATACTCGCCGAGCGTGGCGTGGACGCCGCCCATTGTCGCGTGCTGCATGGTCATTCTCCCTATCGGCGCGGTGCCGCCTTGGTGATCGCCTCGAACGCGTCGGCGCGCAGCGAAGCGCCGCCGACAAGTGCCCCATCCACATTCGCGATGGCGAGCAGTTCCAGCGCGTTGAGCCCGTTGACCGAGCCGCCATAGAGGATGCGCATCTTCGCACCGTCCGAGAATTTCTTGGAAAGCCCGGCGCGGATGGCGCCGTGCACCTCGCCGACCTGGGCTGCCGTCGGCGTGCGGCCGGTGCCGATCGCCCAGACCGGCTCGTAGGCGACGACGAGATTTTCCGCACTCGCGTTCGCGGGCAGCGAACCGACAAGCTGGGTGGCGACGACCGGGATCGTGCGGCCCTCGTCGCGCTCGGCGAGCGTCTCGCCCACGCACAAGATAGCGGTCATGCCGGCCTTGTGGACGGCGTTCGCCTTGGCCTGCACGACGGCGTCGGTCTCGGCATGCTGGGCACGGCGCTCGGAATGCCCGACGATGACGAAGCTGCAGCCGAAATCCTTGAGCATGTCGGCCGAAACGTCGCCGGTGAAAGCACCTGCCGCTTCGGCGTGGCAATCCTGCGCCCCCAATCGGACGCGGCTGCCGGCCAGCGTCTGGGCGACCGGTGCGAGGAACGGATAGGGCGGGCAGACGAGCACGTCGGCCGACGTCGGCGGCAGGGCGCGCACGAAGGCGGACACGGCTGCGGCAAGCCTGGTCGCGTCGGCGAGCCGGCCGTTCATCTTCCAGTTTCCGGCGATCAGCGGTTTGGGCCCGGCCATGCGCGCATTCTCCTTGCGATCTTGCATCCCGATTAAGGCGTTAGCGTGCGTTTCGCAAGGGTTGCGGGGCGCCGCCCCCGGCCCTATTCTCCCCCACCTTTCGCCCCCAGCCCCGGAAACGACGAACCCAGCCATGCTCCAGTTCATCCGCGAAAAGGCCGCCGGCACCGTATTCAAGGTGCTGTTCGGCATGCTGATCCTGAGCTTCGCGATGTGGGGGATCGGCGACTACGCGTTCCTGCGCTCGGGCGACGACACGGCCATCCAGGTCGGCGACCGCAAGATCCCGGTCCAGCAGCTCGACGCCGAATACAGGCAGGCGCGCGACCGCATCAAGCGCATGCTCGGCAACGAAGTCGACGAGAACCTGCTGCGCCAGTTCGGCGTGCTCGACCAGACGGTCGACCGCCTCGCCGGGCAGGCGGCCCTCGATGCCGAGATATCGCGCCTCGGCCTCGTCGCCGGCGATGCCGTCGTGCGCCAGCGCATCGCCGGCGATCCGTCGTTCCGCGGCCCCGGCGGCCAGTTCGACCGTTTCGTCTTCCAGCGCGTCCTCTACGAGAACGGCTTCACCGAGCAGCGCTTCATCGAACTGGTGCGCGCCGACATCGTGCGCCAGCAGGTGATCGACGCGATCGAAGCCGGCGTTCGCCCGCCCGAAACGCTGGTCGAGTCGATCTACCGCCATCGCAACGAGAAGCGCTCCGGCGAGCGGATCCACGTCGCGAACGCCCCGTTCGACGATGTCGGCACGCCGAACGACGCCGATCTCGCCAGGACCTACGAGGCGAACGGCGAGCGCTTCACCGCGCCCGAGCTGCGCACGCTGTCGGTCGTGCGCGTCGGCGTTGCCGACGTGGCCGCGACGGTCGTGATCGACGAGCGCGCGCTCGAGGACGAGTTCCAGCAGCGCAAGCGTGAGTTCGACAAGCCCGAGCAGCGCGAACTCAAGCAGATGCTCTTCGCAGACGAAGCTGCCGCCACCGCCGCTGCCGCCGCGATCGCGGGCGGCAAGAGCTTCGATGTCGTCGTCGCGGAAACGCCCGGCCAGTCGGCCGACCGCGTGGGCCTCGGTCTCGTCACGCGCGAAGAGACGCTGCCGGCCATCGCGGATCTCGTCTTCGCGGCCGAACCCGGCAAGGTCGTCGGCCCGGTCAGGACCGCGTTCGGTTGGCACGTCGTCGAGATCGTCCGCATCGAGGCGGGCACGGACGCGAAGCTTGCCGACGTGCGCGGGCAGATCGAGCCCGAGCTTCGCCGTCGCCTCGCCGCCGACAAGGCGTTCGAGGTCGCCAACAAGGTCGAGGATCAGGTGACGCGCGGCCGCTCGCTCGACGAGGCGGCAGCCGCGGCCGGCGCCGAAGTCGTCAAGGTTCCAGCACTGGACGCGCGCGGCCGCGATGCGGCCGGCGATCCCGTCGGCCTGTTCGCCAACGCGCCCGAGGCCGTGCGTGCCGCCTTCGAGACGGTCGTCGGCCGGGAAAGCCAGCTGGTCGAGACGCGCGCCGGGCCGTTCTTCATCGTGCGCGTCGAATCCGTGACCCCGGCGCAGCGCCGCCCGCTCGACACCGTCAGGGAAGATGTCGCCGCCGCATGGAAAGCCGAACGCCAGGCGGAGCGCGCCGTCGCGCGCGCGCGCGAGATCGTCGAAGCCGTCGGCAAGGGCGAGGCGCTGGAAGCCGTCGCCCTGCGTCTCAACCTGCGCATCGAGCCGGTCCCTGCGGTGACGCGCACCGGCGATCAGGCGAGCGTGCCCAGCCAGGTCGCGGCCCGGCTGTTCGCACAGAAGCCCGGCGAAATCGGCATCGCCGCCGGCATCGACGGCCAGTTCGTCGTCCGCACGACGGAAATCATCGTCGCGGATCCGGCCACCGATGCGGCCGGGATGGAGCAGCTCCGGACCCAGCTTCGCCGCGACATGGCCGGCGATCTGTCGAGCGAATACGGTCAGTCACTGCGCCAGCGGTTCGGCGTCACGATCAACCGGTCCGTCGTCGATCGCCTGAACTGATTCGTCTCGAACCGGCCGCCGCGTTAGCTTTTTCTTAAGCTCGTGGGTTCACGCTTTCCGCCATACAAATGTATTGGCAGGAGAGCGCGAAATGGCCGACGACACACAATCCCATCGTGAACGCCTTCGGTTCATCGACTATCACGACGCGGATGCGGCCGCCCTCAAGCAGTTCCGACCCGTCCTGGAAGCGAACGTCGCCAAGATCCTCACCAAGTTCTACGGGCACGTCGAAGGCTATCCGCACCTGATCGAGATGTTCCACGGACAGGCGGGCATCGACCACGCGCGCTCGGCGCAGGCCAAGCATTGGCTGTCGATGTTCGAGGGCGGCTTCGACCAAAGCTATGTCGAGCGCGTCCGGCGCATCGGAAAGACGCACGAACGCATCGGTCTCGAGCCGCGCTGGTATGTCGCGGGCTATGCGCTGGCGCTTGGCGAACTCATGGCGCTGGTGACGGAGACCTATCGCAAGAAGCCCGCGGAAGGTGCGGTAGCGGCCAAGGCGATCATCAAGGCCGTCATGCTCGACATGGACTACGCGATTTCGGTCTATATCGACGAGGGCAAGGCGAACAACGCCAAGAAGCTCAACGGGCTGGCGGACGGCTTCGAGGCGAGCGTGCTCAAGGTCGTCGACGGCGTCGGCCAGTCGGCGGAAACGATGAAGGGTGCCGCGAACACGATGGCGAAGACGGCGGAGGAAACGCAGCGCCAGACGACCGTCGTCGCGGCCGCCGCCGAAGAGGCCTCCACCAACGTGCAGACCGTCGCGAGTGCGGCCGAGGAACTCTCCTCGTCGATCCACGAGATCAGCCGCCAGGTGAGCCATGCCTCGCAGATCGCGCAGAAGGCGGTTTCCCAGGCGCAGGAAACCAACGTGCTGGTCAAACAGCTTGCCGAGGCCGGCCAGAAGATCGGCTCGGTCGTCAACCTGATCCAGGCGATCGCCGGCCAGACGAACCTCCTGGCGCTCAACGCGACGATCGAGGCCGCGCGCGCCGGCGAGGCCGGCAAGGGCTTCGCCGTGGTGGCATCGGAAGTGAAGAGTCTCGCCAACCAGACGGCCAAGGCCACCGGCGATATCGCAGCCCAGGTCAACGCCATCCAGGAGGCCACGAAGCACTCGGTCGAATCGCTCGGACGGATCGCCAAGACGATCGAGGAGATCAGCGGGATTTCCGCCGGCATCGCCTCGGCGGTCGAGGAGCAGGGTGCGGCCACGCAGGAAATCGCCCGCAACGTCCAGCAGGCGGCCGCAGGCACGAGCGAGGTGTCCTCGAACATCGCCGGCGTGACCAAGGCGGCGACCGACACCGGAGAAAACGCGCATCGTGTGCTCGACACGGCAGGCGCGCTGTCGAGTCAGGCGGGGTCGCTGCGCAGCAGCGTCGACGAGTTCCTGCGGGACGTCCGCGCCGGCTAGGTCGACCGTCCGGCGAACCCGAAGCCGGCGTCTTCGACGACGCGGCGCACGTCCGCTTCGTCGAGACCGCCGACCGTCACGGTGCCCTTGGGCAGGTCGACCGCGACCGAAGCGGCAGGCGAAGCGGCATGCACCGCATTCGTCACCGCGCGCACGCAGCCGCCGCATGTCATGCCCGTCACTCGATAGGAAACCGCTTCCATGGTGGCTCTCCGGTAAAGCTCGGCGCCGGGCCGGACGACGGACGCGCCGCCACCGGTACCGACATCTGGACCGGGATCATGCGGCTTGACGGTACTGGAACGTCAAGCGGCCGCTCCATCGCGATGGCAGGCTGCCGCGTCGGATCGCGGCGCTGATGGCGGACGATCGCGGAAACCGGCACCAGCTGCAGCCCGCGCGAATTCATCGTCGGGATCCAGGCTGCGAGCGCCTCGAGGGTGGCCTCGTGCGGATGGCCGATGGCGATCGCATTACCGCGGCGGTTTGCCGTCCGTTCCAGTTCGGCAAGCTGCCGGCGCACGTAGTGCGCGTCGCGTTCGTTGTCGAGAAACACGTCCCTGCCAGCACTCGCGATCCCCATCTGTGCGGCTAGGTCCGCCGCGATCGAGCCGCCGGAGGTGCGGCTGTCGACGAACAGCAGGCCGCGCGCGGCGATCTCCTCGAGGACGGGCCGCATGGCGCGCGCGTCGCGCGTGTACCGGCTTCCCATGTGGTTGTTGAGACCGACGGCCATCGGCAGGCGGTCGAGCGACGCGGCGACGCGCGCGCGGATGTCTGCGTCCGGCAGCCGAACGAACAGGGCGCCCGGCCCGGGGTCCTCGCGTCCCTCCGGTTCCATCGGCATGTGCAGCATGATCTCGTGGCCGGCCTGGCGGGCGGCGCCGGCCTGCTCGCCGACATCCCCGGCATAGCTCAGGAAGGCAAGCGTCAGCGGGCCCGGCAGCGATGCGGCGCGCGCGGTGCGCGCGCGATCGAGCCCCAGATCGTCGATGACGATCGCGACCCACGCCCCCGCGCGCACGACCGGCGGCCGCAGCGCCCGCGCCTCCCATCCGGCGTCGGAGGCGCGCGCCGCGGCACGCGGCGGGACCGGCGCAGGCATCGGCGGTTCCTCGACCTTCGCGATGAAGGTGCCCGTCGCCGTCCCGGATGGCGGCCGGATCCCGAAATACGGCACGACCGGCTCGCCGGCCGGCAAGGCGACGGCGGGCGGCTCCGGCGTCTTGTGCGGCGGGCCAGCGTCATAGTCGAGAGCGGCGACGACTGGCCGCGCCGGGCCTGGCGTTCCGTCGTTCGCGACGAAGAGCCAGCCTGCGGCCGCGGCACCGGCAAGCGGCACGACCAGCAGCGCCGCGATCCCGAAATCGCGGGCGAAGCTGCGGGACGGCGTGCGGGCGTCGGAGTCCATGGACGGCAGTATACTGCGATTCGCCATGCTTCCAGACTACGCATGGCTCGGGCCGCCGACGCCCGAAGAGGTTTGCGCTATCGCGCCGCGGACTGGTCCGGCCCGCCGGCGGCGAAGTCCTCGAGGATCGGACAATCGGGGCGATCGTTGTTGTGGCACTTGCCGATCAACGTCTGCAGCGTGCGCTTCATCGCCTCCAGCTCCGCGATCTTGCGCTGCATTTCCTTCACATGTGCGCTGGCGAGCGCACGTACCTGCTGGCTGGCGCGGCTGCGGTCGCGCCACAAGGCGAGCAGATCGCCGACTTCCTTGACCGAAAAGCCCAGCGACCGGGCGCGATGGATGAAGCGCAGCTCGGCGATCTCGCGGTCGCCATAGTCGCGATAGTTGTTGGCGCGCCGGTCGGCGGCGGAGATCAGCCCCACGCTCTCGTAGTAGCGGATCGTCTTGGTCGTGACGCCCGCAAGAGTTGCGGCCTGTCCGATGTTCATTTTTCCGCTCCAAACAATGTCCCGGCGTGCAATCCGGCCGGAAATCGAGCATCCTTTCTAGACCCTTTCCTTACTGGAAGGTCAAGGGGGCCGGCCATTGCGTTTGGGCCGGCGCGGCTTGAAGATGAACACCATCCACAGCATCCGGACAGGGCACCGCGTGGGCAATCGAACCGACGAGAGAATCCGACATTTCCTAGCGATCGCCGGGCTTTGCCTGGCGCTCGGCGGATGCGACAGGATCGCCGGGTCGCCGCCCGTGTCGCTCGCCGCGCTCGACGGCACCTATCGGGGCGAGATGGTGCAGAAAAGCGGTCGTCCGTCCTATTGCGTCCTGCGGGTCGATCTGGCCCTGACGCTGCGGCGCGGCGAAGCGCGGGGCGAACTTACGAGCGTGGACCAGCCCGGCCAGCCGGTCGGCAGCTTCTACGCGTTCGTCGAACCGGACGGACGCATCAAGACGACCGCACGTGTCGGCACGCAGACCCTCGCGGTCGACGGGCGCTTCGGCGGCCAGGAGTTCCGCGCCACCGCCGAGGGCCAGTACTGCTCGATGGCCGCGTCGGCACGGCGCGCCGATGGCGGCTGAGCGGGCAAAGACCGAACCACCCTCGACCACGGTGCGCCGCGGTCCGGAATCGCTCGGCTATTCGCGGTTCAAATGGATCCTCGTGGCGCTCGCCGCCGGCCTCAGCATCGCGTTCTTCGCGTTCTTCGCCGTCAGTTCGAGACAGAGCGCCGAACAGGCCGCGCGCAACGCCGAACACGAAACGCGCAACCTGGTCGCCCTGCTCGCCGACCAGGCGCAGCAGGCATTCGTCGGCGTCACGGTGACGCTTGCCGCCGTGGCCTCGGAAGCCGGCGAAGTGCCGGACTGGAACGACCGGACGTCCCTCGAAACGCTCATGCGCCGATATGTCGGAATCGACGCGCGCGTCCTCCATCTCACCGTCGTCGACGGTGCCGGCAAGGTGCGCGCAACCACGGCTCCGGGATCGGTGGCGGAATCCTACGTCGAGCGCGGCTTCTGGGAGACGCTGCGCCGGCAGCAGCCGGGCGAGTTCTCCGTCGATCTCCCGCGCAGCGGTCCGGACAACGGACAATGGAGCGCCGCCATCGCCATGGCCGTGCACGAAGCCGGCGGCGGCCTGCGCGGTGCCGTCGTCGCCGAAGTGCCGCGCGGCTATTTCGAGCGTCTCTATCGCCGCCTGGATTTCGGCCGGCGCAGCGCGTTCGGCATCCTCGACAGGCGCGGCGCCGTCTTCGCACGCACGCCGACGATCGAGCGGATATTCGGAGCCCCGCTCGCGGGCCATCCGTTCTTCGAAGCGGGCCTGCGGGCGGTCGAGACGGCCGACATCGGCGTGGCCCGCATCGCCGGCTTCGATTCGATCGAGCGGGTCTTCGCGTTTTCCGTCGTGCCGGGGCTGCCGTACATCGTCTACGCGGGCGCCGCGGCGGACGACTATCTCGCCGACTGGCGCGAAAACATCCGCGTATCGCTGCCCTTTTCCGCACTCGTCGTCGCGATCTTCATCTTCCTGATGCTGGCTCTCGCGCGCCATCTCGGGCGGCTGGAGGAAAGCGAAGCGTCGATCCGCCTGTCCGACGCGCGATACCAGACGCTCGTGGCGAACATCCCCGGCATCGTGTTCCAGCGCCGGCTGGACCCGAACGGCCGCGCCGAGATGACTTGGATCAGCGACGCGATCAAAGCCCAGCTCGGAGTTTCGGCCGCCGCCTGCCTGCGCGAAGGCGGCAGGCCGCTGAGCCTGGCGACGCATCCCGACGATCTCCGCCTGCTGCGCGAAACCTACGCGCGGTCGGCGCACGACATGGTCGGCTTGACATGGACGGGCCGCGTGCGGCACGCGGACGGACGTTGGCGCTGGTTCGAGCTGACAAGCCGGCCGCGCAAGGCTGCCGACGGCGCGGTCGTCTGGGAGGGGATCGCCCTCGACGCCACCGACCGCATCGTCGCGGAACAGGCGCTGGAAAGCGTGCGCACGCAGCTCGACATGAAGAAGGCCCAGCTCGAGCTGGCGCTTTCGAACATGGCGCAGGGCATGTGCGTCTACGACGCCGACCTGCGTCTTGTCGTCTTCAACCGGCGCTATCTGGAGCTCTACGGGCTGGAGAATGCCGGCATCAAGGAAGGCAGCACGCTCGAGGATACGATGCGCGCCTCGATCGCGCTAGGCAACTACACGCCTGAGCGCGCCGAGGCGATCGTGAGCGAGCGCCTCGCGTCGGCCCGGCTGCGCGAACCCCAGAAACTCGTCCAGCGTCTGGAAAACGGACGGACGATCGAGGTCGACAGCCGGCCGCTCGCCGACGGCGGCTCGGTCTCCAGCTTCACCGACATCACCGAGCGCGAGAACGCGGGCATCGCGCTCCGGCAGGCCAAGGAGATGGCCGAGCTCGCCGACCGCGCCAAGTCGCAGTTCCTCGCCAACATGAGCCACGAGCTGCGCACGCCGCTCAACGCCATCATCGGCTTCGCCGAGATCATGACGGACAAGCTGTTCGGGCCGCTCGGCGACGCACGGTACGAGGAATACGCCCTCGACATCCGCGAGTCGGGACGCCACCTCCTGACCCTGATCAACGACATCCTCGACCTGTCGAAGATCGAGGCGCGGCAGGCCAACCTGCGCGAGGAACAGGTCGATATCGGCGAGGTATTCACGTCGTGCGGCCGGCTCGTGGCCGAACGCGCGCAGCGCGGCACGATCGAGCTCGACATCCAGTCGGCCGACGGCATTCCGGCGATCTGGGCCGACCGCATCAAGCTCAAGCAGATCCTGCTCAACCTGCTGTCGAACGCGATCAAGTTCACCCCGCCCGGCGGCAAGGTCACGCTGAGCGCGGTCCGCCTCGGGAACCGGGACGTCGCGATAACGGTGGTGGATACCGGCATCGGCATGCGCGCCCAGGACATCCCGATAGCGCTCCAGCCTTTCCGCCAGATCGAATCCACGCTCGCCCGCCGGCACGAGGGGACTGGCCTGGGCCTGCCGCTGACCAAGGCGATCGTGGAAATGCATGGCGGCACCCTGACGGTGCAGTCGGTGCCCGGCAAGGGCACCACGGTGACGGCGACCATGCCGGCCGAGCGCGTGATCGACCCGCACGGGGTACGCGACGCCCAGCTCGCCGAGGCGATCCACGCGGCGCGCAACGCTTTGTGAGCGCTGGCGTTTGCTGCTATAAGCGCCGGCAAATCGCGCCCCAACGATCCCGACCGGAGACGGCAAGATGCCCGGCGACATGACCCAACTGAAGACGCTGCTGGCCCGAGTTGCCGACGGCCACCGCCTTTCCGAGGCCGAGGCGACCGAAGCCTTCGAGATCATCATGTCGGGCAATGCCACGCCGGCGCAGATGGGCGCCTTCCTGATGGCGCTTCGCGTGCGCGGCGAGACCGTCGACGAGATCGTCGCCGCCGCCCGCACGATGCGCGGCAAGGCCCTGAAGATCCTGGCGCCCGACGACGCGGTCGAGGCGGTGGGCACCGGGGGCGACGCGTCGGGCTCGTTCAACATCTCGACCGCCACCTCGTTCGTGGTCGCGGGCTGCGGCCTCAAGGTCGCCAAGCACGGTAACCGCGCCTTTTCCTCGAAGTCGGGGGCGGCCGACGTGCTGACGGCACTGGGCGTCAACATCGACTGCGACACGCGTCTGATCGAGTACGCGATCTCGAAAGCGGGCGTGGGCTTCATGATGGCGCCGCGCCACCACTCCGCCACGCGCCACGTCGCCGGCGTCCGCGTCGAGGTCGGCACGCGCACGATCTTCAATCTGCTGGGCCCGCTCTCCAATCCGGCCGGCGTCAAGCGCCAGCTCGTCGGCGTCTTCGCCCGCAAATGGGTCGCCCCGCTCGCCGAGACGCTCGGGCGTCTGGGGTCCCGGCGCGCCTGGGTCGTGCACGGCTCGGACGGGCTCGACGAGATCACGACCACCGGCCCGACCCACGTCGCCGAATTCGACGGCAAGTCGGTGCGCGAATTCGACATCGCGCCCGAGGATGCGGGCCTGGCGCGCGCGACCGCCGCCGACCTCAAGGGCGGCACGCCGCAGGAGAATGCGGCGACGATGCGCGCCCTTCTCGACGGCGCAAAGGGCCCGTTGCGCGACGTCGTGCTTATGAACGCGGCCGCCCTCCTCGTCGTGGCCGAGGCGGCAGGCGACCTGAAGGCGGGTGTGGCCAAGGCGGCTCAGGCGATCGACGGCGGCGCCGCGAAGGCCGCCATGGCGGCGCTGGTCGAGATATCGAACCGGTCGGCCGCATGAGCGACGTGCTCGCGCGAATCTGCGAGGACAAGCGCCGCGAAGTGGCCGCGCGCAGGGCGGCCGTGCCGGACGCCGCCCTCGAAGTCCGCCTTGCCAGGGCGACCCGGCCGCGCGGTTTCGCAGGCGCGCTCCGCGCCCGTCGCGCCGCCGGAGACGTGGCGCTGATCGCCGAAATCAAGAAGGCGTCGCCGTCACGCGGGCTCATCCGTGCCGATTTCGATCCCGCGTCGCTCGCCGTCGCCTACCGCGCCGGCGGGGCGACGTGCCTTTCGGTCCTGACCGACGAGCCCTATTTCCAGGGCAAGGACGAGTACCTGCAGGCCGCGCGCGCCGCCGTCGGCCTGCCCGTGCTGCGCAAGGATTTCGCGCTCGAGCCCTACCAGATCCGCGAGACGCGGGCACTGGGTGCGGACTGCGTGCTGCTGATCCTCGCCGCCCTCGACGACTGCACGGCGCAGGACCTGTGCGAGATCGCCCTCGACCTCGGGCTCGACGTGCTCGCCGAAGTGCACGACGCGCCCGAACTCGACCGCGCGCTGAAGCTGCCGGCGCAGGGCGCGCACGGCAACGAGACGATGATCGGCGTCAACAACCGGAACCTCAAGACGCTGGCCGTCGACCTCGCGACGTTCGAAGCGCTCGCCCCGCGCGTGCCGCGCGACCGGCTGCTCGTCGCCGAAAGCGGGATCAAGAGCCCGGCCGACGTGGCGCGGCTCGAGCGGGCGGGCGCGGCCGCGTTCCTCGTCGGCGAGAGCCTGATGCTGCAGCACGACGTGGCGGCAGCCACAGGCGCGCTGCTTGCGCGCGAACGGAAGCGCGCATGAGCGGGCTCACCCATATCGACGCGGCGGGCAACGCGGTGATGGTCGATGTCGCGGACAAGGCGCACACCCGGCGCGTCGCCGTCGCGCGCGGCCGCGTCACGATGGCGGCCGAAACGCTGCGCACGATCGAGGCGCGCGGCTTCAAGAAGGGCGACGTGCTGGGCGTGGCCCAGCTCGCCGGCATCATGGGTGCGAAAAAGACGAGCGAGCTGATCCCGCTCTGCCATCCGCTCGCCCTCACGTCGGTCAAGGTCGAACTCAGCCCGGACGCCGCCGCTGGCGCCATCGAGATCGAGGCGACGGCGAAGGTCGTCGGCCAGACCGGGGTGGAGATGGAGGCGCTGACGGCCGTCGCGGTCGCGGCCCTCACCGTCTACGACATGTGCAAGGCGATCGACCGCGGCATGCGGATCGGCGACATCCGGCTCGTCCACAAGGAAGGCGGCAAGTCGGGCACCTTCGATCAGGGTTGACGAAGATGATCCCCGTCGCGGAAGCCCGCGCCCGCATCCTCTCCGCCTTCGCCCCGCTCGGCGGCGAGACCGTCGCCCTCGCGCAGGCCCATGGCCGCACGCTCTCCGCCGACGTGCGCGCGCGTCTCACCCAGCCGCCGCTGCCGGTCTCGGCGATGGACGGCTATGCGGTGCGCGCGGCCGACATCGCCGCGGCACCCGCGACGCTGACGATGATCGGCACGGCGCCCGCCGGCCACATGTTCGGCGGTACCGTCGGCCCCGGACAATGCGTGCGCATCTTCACCGGTGCCGTCGTGCCCGATGGCGCCGACACGATCCTGATCCAGGAGAATGCGGATGCCGACGGCACGCGCATCGTCGCGCGCCAGCCCGAGCCGAAGGGCCGCTACGTGCGGCCCGCCGGTCTCGATTTCAAGGAAGGCGATCTCGCGATCGCGGCGGGCACCACGCTCGACGCGCGCCATATCGGCCTCGCCGCCGCGACCAACCACGCGTGGCTCGAGGTCCGCCGCCGCCCGCGCGTGGCCATCCTCGCCACCGGCGACGAGATCGTGCTGCCCGGCACGTCGCCCGGACCCGGCCAGATCGTGTCGTCGAACGGACCCGCCCTTGCGGCATTCGTGTCGCAGGCCGGCGGCGAGCCGGTCGTGCTGCCGATCGCACCCGACAACGAACAGGCGTTGCAGGCCATAGCCGCAGGTGCTCGCGGCTGCGACCTGCTCGTGACGACCGGCGGCGCTTCCGTGGGCGACCACGATCTGGTGCGCGCCGCGCTGGGTGCTGCGGGCCTCAAACTCGATTTCTGGCAGATCGCCATGCGGCCGGGAAAGCCGCTGATGTTCGGACGCTTCGGCGACGTGCCGCTGATCGGCCTGCCCGGCAATCCGGTGTCGAGCCTCGTGTGCGCCGTGCTGTTCGTCGGCCCGGCGATCGCCGCGATGCTGGGCAAGCGCGAGACCGGACCCGCGACGGTGCGCGCGAGGCTCGGCCGCGATCTCGAAGCCAACGACCGGCGCGAGGAGTACATGCGCGCCACGCTCGCGCGCGATGCCGACGGTTCGCTGCGCGCCACGCCGTTCACGAAGCAGGACAGTTCGATGATCGCGTTGCTCGCGCGCGCCGACGCGCTTGCGATCCGCCCGGCCGATGCGCCGCCGGCAAAGGCCGGCGATCCGGTGGACGTCATCCTTCTGTAATTGGCGCTGTGGATAAGCCTTGACGGTATGCGCGAACTAAACTAGAACAGTTCGTGATTGTTGCGGGTTCGTTTACGAGATGTTGTGGGTACCCCCCACTTTCTCCGCGACCGGTTGGGGTTTTCCCCAGGTCAGGACGCGCCCCGACACCCCCTTCGCGGGGCCGCCGACGGCCCCCAACACAGGTGCGCGCATGCTGACCCGCAAGCAATACGAACTCCTGCTGCTGATCAATCAGCGCCTCGCCGATGCCGGCGTACCGCCGTCGTTCGACGAGATGAAGGACGCGCTCGGCCTCAAGTCGAAGTCCGGCATCCATCGCCTCATCACCGGCCTCGAGGAACGCGGCTTCATCCGCCGCCTGCCGCATCGCGCGCGGGCACTCGAAGTCGTGCGCCTGCCCGACAATCTCCATGCCCAGGGCCACAAGCCCGCCTCGGGTCCCACGCTGGTGGCCGCACCGCCGGTCGCGGCGGATTCGAGCCGCGCGTTCCGCCCGCAGGTGGTCAAGGGCGAGTTCCGCGGCACGCTTCCCGGTGCCGCCAGTGCCGCCAACTCCGACGAGGTCGTCAAGCTGCCGCTCTACGGGCGCATCGCCGCCGGCCTTCCGATCGAAGCGCTGCGCGATCCGTCGAACACCGTCGACGTGCCGCCGACCATGCTGGGCCGCGGCGACCATTTCGCGCTCGAAGTCGCCGGCGATTCGATGATGGAAGCCGGCATCCTCGACGGCGACACGGTGCTGATCCAGAAGGTCGAGACGGCCGAAAACGGCCAGATCGTCGTGGCGCTGATCGACGAGCAGGAAGTCACGCTCAAGCGCTTCCGCCGCCGCGGCGCCTCGATCGCACTCGAGCCGGCCAACAAGGCCTACGAGACGCGCATCTTCGGCCCCGACCGCGTGCGCGTTCAGGGCAAGCTCGTCGGCCTGATGCGCCGCTTCCACTAGTTTTCCCCGCCCGGCTCCGCCCGCACCACACGGCTTGAAAAGCGCGCCGGCGGGTCGGGGACCCATGGCCGGGCGCCACGCCATTCGCGCACCGTCTCCACGCGGACCGCGCCGTCGGCGATCCAGAACGCGTGCGCGCCGCCCTCCAGCAGGTCGAAACGGTCGATCGTGCGGCCCGCCGTTCGCCGGCAGACCGCGCGCAGCGAGACCGTCGCGATGACCAGGTCGGCGCCACCGCACGCCGACGGCAGCACGCGCGCATCGCGCACGATCGAAACCTGCAGGCCGCCGGCCCTGTAGACGCACGCACCCGCACGACAGTCGAGCGTTCCATCGCGCGAAAGGCCCGCACGCGGCCAGATCTCCGGCGGATCGGCCGTGCCGTCACGGCGCAGCCACGTCTCGCGCGCGAACTTGTCGCCGCCACCCGACGACAGCAGCAGGCGCCCGTCTGCGTCGCGCACCGCGATCAGCCGTCCATCGCCCGACACGAGGATGTCCGGCGGCGTCTGCGCGCCGATGCTCGCAAGGCCGGCGGCAAGTGCCGCGACGCCCGCAAGGCGCACCGCACTTCGCCACAGGCACAGCCAGGCGAGCCCGAGCGCCAGCGCCGCAAGCCCCCAGCCCGGCATGCTCGGGAATAGCGCCACCGCCCCGTCCCAGCCCGCGACCCAGCGCGCGATCCACAGCAAGGCATCGAGCCCCCAGCCCATCGGGACCAGCGCCCACGCCTCCAGCCCCAGCGGGAACAGCAGGCCCGCCGCCACCGCCCACGGCATGATCCACACGCCGGTGAGCGGCACGGCGAGCAGGTTGGCGACCAGCCCGAAAGCGGAAAAGCGGTTGAAGTGGTACAGCGCGAACGGCGCGCTCGCGAGGCCCGCGACGAGCGAGGTGAGGACCGTACCCGCCAGCCACAAGCCGACGCGGCCCGCCGGCCCGGACGACGCGCGCGCACGCGACATCGGCCGGCTTGCCACCTCGAATGCCGCGACGAGCGCGGTGACGGCAGCAAAGGACATCTGGAAGCTTGCCGACAGCAGGCTCTCGGGTGCTGCGACCAGAAGGGCGCCGGCCGCCCACGCGACCAGCCGCAGCGTGATCGCGCGCCGGTCGATCAGCACGGCCAGCAGCACGACCG
>JBIKWI010000296.1:0-3054 GCA_044356395.1 Tagaea sp.
AGGAACCACGTGACGATGCCCGTGCGCCCGAACAGCACGACGATGGCAAGCGAGATCACGAAGGGCGGCGTGATGATCGGCAGGATCGTCAGCGCGCGCATCATCCGGCGATAGGGCAGCTGCGTGCGCACCACGACGAGCGCGAAGGCGAGGCCCAGCAGCGTCGAGATCACGCCGGTCAGCGTGCCCATCAGCACGGTATTGAACATGACCCCGCAGCGCTGTCCGCCGGTCAGGCACGCGAGGCTCCAGATGTCGTCGGCAAGCAGGCGGCGCAGGAAAAGGTCCAGCGCCAGATGGCCTTCCTCGTCGGTGACGGCACCGACGAGCATCGTCGCGATCGGGTAAAAGACGAAAGCGAGGATCAGGGCGCTCGAAACGACGACGCCGCCCGCGACGAACGCGTCGCCGCGGAACATGCCGAGTGCGGCGATGCCGAGCGCCACCCAGACGAGGAACGCCGAAAGGACGATCGTGGCACCCCAGCCGAAGCCGAACTGCTGGGTGTCGACCTCGCCGAAGATGGCGACGAGCCATTTCCAGCCGAGCCCCTGCAGGCCGATCGCGAAGCCCTGGGCGAGCGTGAAGACGATCCCGGCGATACCGGCGGCGATCAGCGTGCGCCCGAAGCGCGTGTCCGCCCGGTCGAAGAAAAGCGAAGCCCCGCCCGCGAGGACCGGGACAAGGACGGCCCACAGCCAGGGCCGGTCGGAAAGCGCGTAGAAGAACCCGGAGGCGGTGCGCTCGTCGGGATAGGCCGCGAGCCACTCGAACGCGAAGAACCCTTCCTCCTGCAATTGCCACGGGATCAGGAAGAATGCGGCGGCCGCAAGGATGAACCACAACCCGACAAGCCGCCGCATTTACGATGGACCCCGTTCCTGATGGAGGGCGCGGCGGCTCAGGAGCCGCTACGCACTTCCTTGCCCCAACGCTGCAGCAGACGCTCGCGCTCGGCCGAACCGCCGAAACGCTGGAAGTCGTACTGGATCAGCGTGATGTCCTGCATTTTCGGTGCCGCAGCCGGGATCACCGAGTTCTTGTTCGACGGGATCTGGAACGAGTTGGCCTTCTCGCCCAGCGCCTGGGTGGCCGGCGTCAGCGCCCAGTCGTAGAACTTCTTGGCGTTCGCGAGATTGCGCGTGCCCTTGATGATCGACATCGAGCCGATCTCGTAGCCCGTCCCTTCGCAGGGCGCCACGATCTTGACCGGCGCGCCGGCCAGCACCTGCGTGACCGCGTCGTGCAGGAACGTGATGCCGATAAGCGATTCGCCGGTGGCGGCCGAGCGGGCAGGTGCGGCACCCGAACGCGTATACTGGTTCACGTTTCGGTGGAGCGCCTTCATGAAGTCAAACGCCTGCTCCTCGCCGAACAGCTGCACGAAGGTCGCGAGCATCGTATAGGACGTGCCCGACGAATTCGGATCGGCGACCTGGACTTCGCCCTTGTAGGCCGGGTTCGTCAGGTCGCGCCAGCACTTGGGCTCCGGCAGGCCCTTCTGGGCGAGCGTGCGCGTGTTGAACGAATAGCCGAGCGCACCCGAATAGATGCCGACGGTCCGGAACTTGGAGAGTTCGGCCTGGCGAACGGCCCAGTCATAGAGGTCCTTGAGCATCGGCGACTTGTATTCGACCGTCAGGTTCTCTTCGGCGGCCTGAAGGTGCGGATCGCCCGTCCCGCCCCACCAGACGTCGCCGCGCGGGTTCTGGCGTTCGGCCTTGATCTGGGCGAACGTCTCGCCCGAGGACTTGCGCGTCATGTTGACCTTGATGCCCGTCTGGCGCTCGAACTCTGCGGCCATCGGACGGCACCATTCTTCCTGGACCGAGCAGTAGAGCGACAGCTGGCCCTGTGCGGCGGCCGGCTGGACGAACGCGATCGATGCGGCCGCAAGGGCCAAGCCGAAAATCGGACGTGCATTCATGTTGGGGACCTCCCTGGTTTTGTCGCGACGACTATCGCGGACATTCTTGGAATATTTGTTGCAGTTTGATGACGGTACGGGTCGAAAGTCAACCTTCGAGGGCCTTTGTCCGGGCGGCGTTCAGTCGTAGGCGCCCATCACGTGCTGGTCGAAGTCGATCACCGAACCCGTCATCATCTCGCCCGCCTCGGCGAGCAGGTGGATGACGAGCGTCGACACGTCGTCGGGCTTCAGGATCCGCCCGAAGGGCTGGTTCGGCTCGGCTTTTTTCAGCCAGTCCGCCGGACGGCCGTCGCGGGCCTGGATCGCGTGCTCGCCGGGCGTTTCCATCCAGCCGATATTGATGCCGTTGACCCGGATGCGATCGGCGCGAACCGCATGCGCCACGTTTTTCGTCAGGACCGCGAGCGCGCCCTTCGAGGCCGAATAGGCCGTCAGGAACGGCTGTCCGCCGTGCGAGGACCGCGTGATGATGTTCACGATGCTTCCCCCGCCGCCGCGTGCCTTGGCGTGGCGCACGAACTCCTGCGTCAGGATGAAGGGGGCGCGCGTGTTGACCGCGAACAGGCGGTCCCACAGCTCGACGCTCGTGTTCTCGATCGTGCCGCGGTCGGTCAACGCGCCGGAATTCACCAGCCCGTCGACGCGCCCGAACTTCGCCACCGCCTTGGCGAAGACGCCGCGCACCTGCGCCTCGTCGCCGAGTTCGGCCGCCACGAACAGCGTCGGGCAGCCGGAAGCCGAAATCGACGCCGCGACCTTCGCGCCGCGCGCTTCATTGCGGCCGGTGATGCAGATACCCTTGGCGCCGACCGCCGCGGCATCGCGCGCGACGGTTTCGCCCAGCCCCTGCGTGGCGCCGGTGACGAGGACGACCTTCCCGTCCAGACGCGTGCTTCTCATTTGCCCACCTTCACGGTCTTGCCGGTCCGCAGCGACTTGAGGGCGGCCTCCGCCAGCACCAGCGCCTGGCGGCCGTCGACCGCACCGACCGGCATCTTCTTCTTGCCCGCAAGGGCTGCAAGGAACGCCGCCAGTTCGTGGCGATAGGCCTCGGCGTAGCGCTCGAGGAAGAAATAAAGCGGCTTGTCGGACGACACGCTCGCGGCGTCGGCTTTTTCGACGGT
>JBIKWI010000120.1:0-10768 GCA_044356395.1 Tagaea sp.
CACACACGTCGCGCGCGGCCTGGAGCGCGCGGTCGAGCATCGGCACGGTCTGCTGCAGGTCGATGATGTGGACGCCGTTGCGCACGCCGAACAGGAACGGCGCCATCTTCGGGTTCCAGCGACGGGTTTGGTGGCCGAAATGCACGCCGGCTTCGAGGAGCTGGCGCATAGAAAACACGGGCATCGCCATGGGCGACTTTCCTTTCTCCGGTTGATCCGCCGCGGGACGAGCACCTGTCGCCCCGAGGGGCTTGGGCACCGGAACGACCGCTGGCATATGGCGCCGGCGACCGCGAATGTCCCGCGTGAGGGTTTGTCGCATCGGAACAGGATGTCCCGAGCGCGACGGGGTGGTACGCCACGCCGGCCTGTTTTGCAAGAGTCGCCGCCGTCCGCTACGCCAACGCGCTGTAATATATCGGATTTATTCCGGCGGTATCCGCCGGCTGGCATAGTAGACGAGCAGCTCGCCAAGCGTCCGGCTGAACTCGTTCGTCCCGTGCGTCAACGCGCGGCCGAACTCGACGCCCCGCATGAAATGGCGCAATTCGGCGATGCGGTCGGCCGCCGCGCGCGCGGCGGGCGCGCCGTCGCCCGGGCTGAAAGGAACCGTCTCGCGGACGAACTGCAGCAGCTCGTTCATGGCAAGGCGCGTCGGCTCGTCGAGCGCGTCGAGCTCGGCGACGAACTTCTCCCGGTCGATGCGGTGGACTTCGACTTCGGTCAAGGCGCGGGCCGCCGCCATGCGCGGCCCGCCGTCGAACAGGGCCAGTTCGCCGAAAAGCTGGCCCGGCTTGACCGTCGCGATCGGGAGATTCTTTCCGTCGCGCGGATGATAGAGCTCGACGAGGCCCGTGCGCACGAGACACGCGAACGTGCCCGGATCGCCCTCGCGGAAAATCAGCTCGCCGGTGGAGTAGCGCCCGATCGGGTGGTCGACGGCCATCCGTGCATCCTCCGAAAGCGGTCCGAACCATAGCCCGAAAGCCCGGAACGGCAAACCGCCGCCTTCGGGCCGGCCGCCGGTCAGATCTCGACGACCTCGAGGATGCCCGGCACGTCGCCGAGCGCACGCCGGATTTCCGGCGTGATCGCGTAGCTTTCCTTGAGGCGCACGTCGACTTCCTCGCCGGGGCCCGTCTGCAGCTGGATGCGGATGGCACCCCGCCCCTTCGCCGCCTTGCCGATGGCCGCCTTGAGCCCGGCGAGCGCGCCCGCATCCGCCAGCGACACGCGCAGGCCCGAGGCGGCGCTGGCGACCGCCTCGTCGAGCGGGCGGATGTCGGAGGCGAGCAGCTTGACGTTCTCCTCCTCCACGCGCGCGTCGGCCGACACGAGCAGCGGGCGGTTCGACGCGAGCAGTTCGCGCGACTTCGCCAGGATTTCCGAGAACAGCATCACTTCGAACGTGCCGCCGGCATCCGACATCTGCACGAACGCGAAGCGGTTGCCCTTGGCCGACGTGCGCTCCTTGGAGCCCAGCACCGTGCCGGCAAGCTTGACCCGGCTCGAGGCACCGGCCGCGATCGAACGCGCGATATCGGCCGAACGCACGACGCCGAGGCGCTTGAGGCCCACCGCATAGGCGTCGAGCGGATGCGCCGTCAGATAGAAGCCCACGCTCTCGAACTCGGCCTGCAGGCGCTCGTGCAGCTTCATGTCGGCGACCTGCGGCAGCGGCGGATCGGCGACCTTGCCGCCCGACGGACCACCAAAGATGTTCATCTGGTTGGTCACGCGCTCTTCCGCCGCCGACTGGGCGAGACGCAGGATCGTCTCGATCGCGGCAAGCACGCGCGCCCGGTTCGGCTCCAGCCCGTCGAAGGCGCCCGCCTTGGCGAGGTTTTCGAGCTGGCGCTTGTTGACCTGCTTGGAATCGACCCGGCGCGCGAAATCGAACAGCGACCTGAAGGGCCCGTTCGCGTTGCGCTCGGCGACGACGGCTTCCATCGCGGCGAGGCCCACGTTGCGCACCGCCGCCAGCGCGTAGCGCACGCAGCCCTTGCCCGCCGGGCCTTCGGGATACTCCACCGTGAACACCGCTTCCGACCTGTTGATGTCGGGCGGCAGCGTCCTGTAGCCGAGCCGGTCCACTTCCTGGCGGAACTGGTTGAGCTTGTCGGTGTTCGAGATGTCGAGCGTCATCGACGCGGCGAAGAACTCGACCGGGTGGTTGGCCTTCAGCCACGCCGTCTGGTAGGCGACGATCGCGTAGGCGGCCGCATGGCTCTTGTTGAAGCCGTAGCCCGCGAACTTGTCGACAAGATCGAAGATCTGCGAGGCCTTGGCGGCGTCGACGCCGTTGGCGATGGCACCGTCGACGAAGTTCTTGCGCTGGGCCTCCATCTCTTCCTTGATCTTCTTGCCCATCGCCCGGCGCAGGAGATCGGCCGCACCCAGCGAATAGCCGGACAGGACCTGCGCGATCTGCATCACCTGTTCCTGGTAGATGATGACGCCGTAGGTTTCCCTGAGGATGCCTTCGAGCGAGGGATGGAGGTAGTCCGGCTTCTCCGCCCCCTGCTTGACGGCGATGTATTTCGGGATGTTCTCCATCGGGCCCGGGCGGTAGAGCGCCACGAGCGCGATGATGTCCTCGATCCGGTCGGGGCGCAGGCGGCGCACCGCATCGCGCATGCCCGTGCTTTCCAGCTGGAACACGCCGCCGGTGTCGCCCTTCGACAGCATCTCGTAGGTCCGCCTGTCGTCGAGCGGCAGGTGCGCGATATCGACCGTCGCCCCCTTGCGCGCGATCAGCTCGACCGCGCGCTGCAGCACCGTCAGCGTCTTGAGACCGAGGAAGTCGAACTTGACGAGCCCGGCTTTCTCGACGTCCTTCATGTTGAACTGCGTGACCGGCATGTTCGAGCGCGGGTCGCGGTAGAGCGGGACAAGCTCTTCCAGCGGCCGGTCCGCGATCACCAGGCCCGCCGCGTGCGTCGAGGCATGGCGGTAGAGGCCCTCCAGATGCAACGCGATCTCGACGAGGCGGGCCACCGCCTCGTCGGTCCTGACCATTTCCTGCAGCACCTTTTCGCCGTCAATCGCCTGCTGGAGCGTGACGGGGGCGGCCGGGTTGTTGGGGACGAGCTTGCAGATGCGGTCGACCTGGCCGTAGGGCATGCCCAGCACGCGGCCCACGTCGCGCAGCACCGCGCGCGCCTGCAGCTTTCCGAACGTGATGATCTGCGCCACGCGGTCGCTGCCGTAGGCTTCCTGCACGTAGCGGATCACCTCGTCGCGCCGGTCCTGGCAGAAGTCGATGTCGAAGTCGGGCATCGACACGCGTTCGGGATTGAGGAAGCGCTCGAACAGCAGCCCGAAGCGCAGCGGGTCGAGATCCGTGATCGTCAGCGCCCAGGCGACGACCGAGCCGGCACCCGAGCCGCGCCCCGGCCCGACGGGAATGCCGCGCGCCTTGGCCCACTGGATGAAGTCGGCGACGATCAGGAAGTAGCCGGGAAAGCCCATCTTGACGATGACGTCGGCCTCGAACTCGAGGCGCTCGCGGTAGGGGCCGGCATCCGCGATGCCCGTCTCGGCGATGCGCCGCTCGAGCCCGGCGCGCGCGAGTTCGCGAAGTGCTTCGGCTTCCGAACTGTCCTTCGCGCGCGAGGACGCCGGCAGGATCGGCTTGCGCCCGCCGACCCAGAACGCGCAGCGGCGCGCGACGGTCAGCGTGTTGTCGACGGCCTCGGGAAGGTCGGCGAACAGTTCGCGCATCTCCGCCGCCGTGCGGAAACGGCAGCCGGGGGACGAACGGCGCCGCTCGGCATCGGCCACGTAGCGGCCCGCCGCGATGCACAGAAGCGCATCGTGCGCGTCCGACATCGACTCGTCGGCGAAGAACACGTCGTTCGTGGCGACAAGCGGCAGGTCGCGCGCATAGGCAAGGTCGACGAGCGCCCCTTCGATCTTCGCCTGCTCGGGCAACCCGGTGCGCTGGAGTTCGACATAGAGCCGGCCGGGAAAGGCGCGCGTCAGCCGGTCGAGAACGGCGTCGGCCGCCGCGTTCTGGCCATCGAGGATCAGCCGGCCGACCGGGCCGGCCGCATTGCCGAGCAGGCAGATCAGCCCTTCGGCGTGCGCTTCCACCTGGTCGAGGGCGACCTGCGGCGTCTCGCCGCTCGGCGTGTCGAGATAGGCGCGGCTCGACAGCCACGAAAGGTTCGACCAGCCCTTCTCGTCCTGCACGAGGAACAGCAGCCGGTCGGGCTCGGGATTGCGGCCGTTGCGGTTGACCCCGCCGTCGGCCTCGCGCCGGATGCCCAGATTGCAGCCGATGACCGGCTGGATGCCGGCATCGACCGCGGCGGACGAGAATTCGAGCGCGCCGAACAGGTTGCCGGTATCCGCGATCGCCACTGCCGGCATGCCGTTCTTCTTGGCAAGCTCGACCAGCTTCTTGATCTTGATGGCGCCCTCGGACAGCGAATAGGCCGAGTGGACGCGCAGATGGACGAAATCGGCATGGGGCATGGCGGCGGCCAGCCTAGGGGCAATCGCGCGAGTCGATCCAGCGCCAAGTTGCTCCGTCGAGGGCAAGGTCGTCGTGCACGCGAAGGATCCCGAAACGCGCGGCATCGACCCGAAGCATTTCCCGCCCCCACCACTTATCCACAAGTGCGCCGAGTGCCGCCGCCTCGACGGCATCGAGCCCGTCGCGCAGATGCCACATGCCGGCAGCATAGAAGCGCGAGCGCGGCCGCCCGCAGGCCGCCTGCAAGGCGCCGAACGCGTCGTCGCCGTCGATCATCCGGGGATAGAGCGGCAGGTAGATGCGGCCGTGGTTGCGGTTGCCGACGAACGGCCCGCCGAGCCGGAACGCGATCGCGCCATGGCGCTTCAGGAAGCGCGCGGTCTCGTCGGCACAGCGTGTGGCCGCCGCGGCGTCGATCGGGCCGGCGAGCGTGGCGTGCATCACCTGCCGGCGCCGCGCGCCGAGATCCCAGGCAACCTTCGCCGCGAAGCGGCTCGCGCGCATCTCGGCCTCGAGCTCGCGGAAAGGCGCCGCCGCTTCCAGCGCTTCGGCCGGCAGATGGACGACCAGCGCATCGCGCGCGGCGGCATAGTGTCCGTCGACATAGTCGCGCCCTTCGGCCGACCGTATCGCTTGCGCATGCCCCGGCGCCACGAGGGGAAGATGGGCAAGCCGGTAGTCGGCGCCCAGTTCCAGGGGTCGGCCCGGTTCGAACGGATGGCGGGCACCCGCGTAGGCGAGCGCGTCGTCGGGGCAGAACTCCAACGGAAGCTCAGCGCGTGACGGGAAGCGGATTGCTTTCCACGCTTGGCCGGCGGACGGCCGGCAGCGGTGCCGCGCGGTTGACCTGCTGCGGCGCATTCTCCGGTTCGGTCGCGCTGCGCTGGCCCTGCACGGCCCCGCCGCGCGGCGCCATCGTCAGGTCGACCGTGGCACCGCCCAGCAGCCCGCGGTTGGGGGCGATCTGGACCGTCGCCACGCGCGTGCCCTGCTGGAAGACGAGCACGCTGTTGGCCGCGCGCACGGTCGTGACTTCCTGCCAGCCGAAGTTCGGCATCTCGCGACGGTAGAACTCGTACATGTCGGCGACCGAACTGCCCGAATTGATCACGAGGCGGCCGGTCCATTGCTGGTCGCCGCCTAGGATCAGCGAACGCTCCAGATCGATCGTGTTGTTGGCCGGCATCGGGATGTCGGAGAACTTGGTGAAGCCCGGCCCCGGCGTGGCGTTGCCGCCCGCACCGCCGCCCTGCTGGTTGCCCGTCGATGCCGTCTGGCCGCCGCCCACGATGCCGCAGGCGCCCAGCGCGAAAGCCAGGATGGCCGATATCAGGGCGATGCGCGTTGCGTTTTGCAAATCCGGAGATCCTCGAGTCGCAAACATTACGGACAGTGTTCCGGTCCGGCGCGTCCGCGTCAAGCCTGCGACAGCAATCCGTCTTTCAGGACCAGCGTGCGGTCCATGCGGGCCGCGATCTCGGGATTGTGCGTGGCCACGAGCGCCGCAAGGCCCGTGTTGCGCACAAGCGCCATCAGCTCGCCGAACACGCCGTCGGCGGTGCGCGGATCGAGATTGCCGGTCGGCTCGTCGGCGAGCAGCACGCGCGGGGCATTGGCGACGGCGCGCACGATCGCCACGCGCTGCTGCTCGCCGCCCGAAAGGCGCGCCGGCCGATGGTCCGCGCGCCCGGCAAGGCCCACGCGCGCGAGAAGTTCCGTCGCGCGCGCCGCCGCCTCGGCGCGCGGGCGCCCTGCGATCAGCAGCGGCATCATCGTGTTTTCCAGCGCCGAGAATTCGGGAAGCAGATGGTGGAACTGGTAGACGAAGCCGAGCGACGTGAGGCGCTGGCGCGTGCGCCCGGCCTCCGGCATCGACCCGCAATCCTGTCCGCCGACGCGGACCTGCCCCTCGTCCGGCCGCTCGAGAAGGCCCGCACAATGCAGCAGCGTCGACTTGCCCGCACCCGACGGGCCGACCAGCGCCACGCATTCGCCGGGCATGAGGCGCAGTTTCGCCCCGCGCAGCACATGCAGTTCGCCCGCCGCCGTGCGGAAGCGCCGGTGCAATCCGACGATCTCGAGGGCGGGTTCACTCATAGCGCAGAGCCTCGACCGGATCGAGGCGTGCCGCACGCCAGGCGGGATAGACGGTCGCGAGGAACGACAGGCCCAGCGCCATCGCGACGACCTCGACGACCTCGCGCGGGTCGGACTTCGACGGAAGCTGGGCGAGGAAATAGATCTCGGGCGAGAAGAGCTGCGTGCCGGTCAGAGTCTGCAGGACCTGCCGGATGGACTCGATGTTCGCGTTGAACAGCAGGCCCAGCCCCAGCCCGCCCATCGTGCCGAGCACGCCGACCGCCGCCCCCGCCATCAGGAAGATGCGCAGGATCGAACCGCTCGATGCACCCATCGTGCGAAGGATCGCGATGTCGCGCGTCTTGTCCTTCACCAGCATGATCAGCGAGGAGATGATGTTGAACGCCGCGACGAGGATGATCAGCGTCAGGATCAGGAACATGACGTTGCGCTCGACCTGCACGGCGTTGAAGAAACTGGAGTTCGCCTGCTGCCAGTCGTAGGTGCGCACCGCCTGCCCCGCCGCCTCGACGATGGAACGGCGCGCCAGCCACACGCGCTGCGGATCCTTGACGAACACCTCGATGCCCGTCACGTCGTCGCCGGTCCGGAAGAAGAGCCTGCCCGCCTCCATCGGCAGGAACACGAACGAGTTGTCGTACTCGAACATGCCCACCTCGAAGATCGCCGCGACGCGGAAGGCGCGCAGGCGCGGCATCGTGCCGAAGGCCGTGACGTTGCCCTGCGGC
Organism: Tagaea sp.; assembly: GCA_044356395.1. Classification (GTDB taxonomy): domain Bacteria; phylum Pseudomonadota; class Alphaproteobacteria; order CACIAM-22H2; family CACIAM-22H2; genus Tagaea. The sequence goes on from JBIKWI010000120.1 coordinate 7,309, forward strand.
GAGATGAGCGTGATCCGGTCGCCGACATTGAGGCCCATGCGGCCGGCCATGCGCGCGCCGATCAATGCGGCGTCGTCGCCCGCGAAATCGGCAAGCGAACCGCGCTTGACGTTCGACACGATCAGCGTGCGGCGCGCGAGGTCCTCGGGCCGGATCGCGCGCACGAGCGCCCCGCCCGCGACGTTGTTGGCCGTGGCCATCACCTGGCCTTCGATCAGCGGCGAGGCGTCGAGCACGTCGGGCAGCGCGCGGATGCGCTCGGCCGTCTTCGACCAGTCCTCGAGCGGCACGCCCTGCCCGTAGACCGTGATGTGACCGTTGAGGCCGAGGATGCGGCCGAGCAGCTCCGCCCGGAAGCCGTTCATCACGGCCATGACGATGATGAGCGTGGCCACGCCCAGCGCGATCCCGCCCAGCGAGAACCACGCGATGACCGAGATGAAGCCTTCCTGCCGGCGCGAGCGCAGGTAGCGAAGCGCCACCGTGCGCTCGAACGCGTCGAACCAGGCCATCGCGGTCCCGCCCCTCAGCCTGCCGACGCGGTCAGGCGGTTCATCGCCTCGTCGATCGACATTTCCACGCGCTCGCCCGTGCGCCGGCGCTTGAGCTCGACCTTGCCGTTGGCGATCCCGCGCGGGCCGACGACGAGTTGCCATGGCAGTCCGATCAGGTCCATCGTCGCGAACTTGGCGCCGGCACTGTCGGCGGTGTCGGCATAGAGCGTGTCCTTGCCGGCCTTGGCGAGCTTCGCGTACAGCTCCTCGCACGCGGCATCGCACTTGGCGTCGCCCACGCGCAGGTTGACGAGCGCCACATCGAACGGTGCCACCGCATCCGGCCACACGATGCCGGCCTCGTCGTGGCTCGCCTCGATGATCGCACCGGCAAGGCGCGACACGCCGATGCCGTAGGACCCCATCTCGACCGTGATCGGCTCGCCGTTGGCGCCCGCGACCGTCGCCCCCATCGGCTTCGAATACTTCGTGCCGAAATAGAAGATGTGGCCGACCTCGATGCCGCGCGCCTTGCGCAGGCGATCGGCCGGGACCGGGCACCTGGCCGCGTCGTGCATCTCGCTCGTGGCCGCATACTTCGACAGCCACTCCTCGACGAGCGGCTGAAGGTCCGCCGAGAAGTCGATTTCCTGCTTGAGCACGTCGGTATCGAGCCAAGCCGCGTCGCAATAGACCTCGGACTCGCCGGTGTCGGCCAGGATGATGAACTCGTGGCTGAGATCGCCGCCGATGGGGCCGGTATCGGCGCGCATCGGGATCGCCTTCAGCCCCATGCGCGCATAGGTGCGCAGGTAGGCGACGAACATCCGGTTATACGAAGCGCGCGCCTTCGTCGCGTCGGTATCGAACGAATAGGCGTCCTTCATCAGGAACTCGCGTCCGCGCATCACGCCGAAGCGCGGGCGCACCTCGTCGCGGAACTTCCACTGGATGTGATAGAGGTTGAGCGGCAGGTCCTTGTAGCTCTTCACGAACGTGCGGAAGATGTCGGTGATCATCTCCTCGTTCGTCGGGCCGTAGAGCATGTCGCGCTCGTGCCGGTCGACGATGCGCAGCATCTCCTTGCCGTAGTCGTCGTAGCGGCCGCTCGTCTTCCACAGGTCGGCCGGCTGGATCGTCGGCATCAGCACTTCGATGGCGCCCGCCCGGTTCTGCTCCTCGCGCACGATCTGCTCGATCCGGCGCAGCACGCGCAGGCCCAGCGGCAGCCACGAATAGATGCCGGCCGCCTCCTGCCGGATCATGCCGGCGCGCAGCATCAGGCGGTGCGAGACGATCTGCGCCTCGGACGGGTTTTCCTTGATCGTGGGCAGGAAGAAGCGCGAAAGGCGCATGGATGCGTCGAACCTCGGGGTCTGGAGAAATCAGGCGGGCAAGCTACGGGAAGCCTAGCGCGGTGCCAAGCCTTGCTGGCGGCAGGCCTCGCGCAGCGCTTCCAGTTCGGGATTGCCCAGCGGCTCGCCGTTATAGAGCACGCGACCCGAGGCGACGTCCATGCGCACCTCGCCCAGCTTCACGTTGGGCTGGAAAAGCTTCGAGGTGGCCGGCACCCCGAATCGGGTGAGATCGACCGCGATGTCGAAAGCGACGGTCTCGGGCACCTTGATCTGCGGGGTGGGGTTGAGATCGGCCGACGCGACGGGCTTGCCGTTTACGTCGACGCCGGGCTTGTAGGCGACGTCGGCGGACGGCCGGTGCTCGATAAACAGGCGCCGGCAGTCGATCCCCGTCACCTGCACTTTCGTGGCGGCCGGAGTCGCGGGCTTGGCCGGTGTCTGCGCGGCAGCCGGCAACGCGACGGCCAGAAAAATGGCGGCGAGCGGCGGTGAAAATCGAGGCATCCGGATATCCCTCCGATCGACATAACGCGCTGCCATTCTGGCTTTTTCCGGGCCGCACGGCAAAGGCAGGCCCTCAAACCAATTCCATAAGTAATTTCATTTCGTTCGTATACATCCGTTCTTGCGGAATCTACTCGACAGCCCCCGATGCGTAGTTATACTCCCCGACCAACCAATGACCCCAAACGGGGCGACGGTTCAGACGCACCAAGTTTCGCTTGAGGCATCACGGCCCAAGTTTGGGGAGACACCGCCGCCAAGCCCGGACGATCCGCACAGGATCTCCGGGCTTTGGTTTTTCCGGGCTCCCGCGATCGCAGGCCCTCCGATCCGAAGCAGATTCAGTACCGGAAGCCCGCTTTTTGGGCGACGAGCCAGGGCGGCTTCATGCGCGCGATCTTCCGGCCCACGGGGCAATCCGCGGCATGCGTGCCGGGCAGGTAGCCGATGCTCATCAGGAACTCGCCGACGATCTCGCCGCCGGTGAACTTGAACGTCTTCTTGAAGAGCTTCACCCACTGCGCCTTCGTCAGCGGATGGTTGGCGGCGATCCATGCGGCGAACGAGCCGTGTGTTAGCGCGAGTTCGAGGATCACGGCCGCGTTGTGGATGGCGGCGGCGACCTTCAACCGGTTGCGCACGATGCCCGCGTCGGCGAGCAGGCGCGCGGTGTCCTCGGCGCCGAAGCGCGCGACCTTCGCCGGATCGAAGCCGGCATAGGCCTTCCGGAAACCCGCCCGCTTCTTCAGCATCAGGTCCCACGACAGGCCGGCCTGGTTGATCTCGAGGATCAGGCGCTCGAACAGCACGCGCGTGTCGTCGGTCGGGAAGCCGTGCTCGGTGTCGTGATAGGGCGCGTGGACCGCGCTGGTCCGCGCATAGGCGCAATAGCCGCTCACCGCGCGGTCAACCCGAGGTCGGGATCGGCGGGCCGAAGCCGAACATCGGCAGCTCGTACTGGCTGGCGAAGCCGATGGCGGCCGTCAGCAAGGCGGCGATGATCGAGGTCCAGATCACCTTTTTCAGCATCATCGGCTTTTCGGGGGCGCCGGCCATCTGCCCGCGCCCGAAGGAGTCGGGGTTCGACTTCATGCCGACCGGCAG
>JBIKWI010000121.1:0-10747 GCA_044356395.1 Tagaea sp.
GGCTTCGTCGACGATCCGGCACCCGAAGCGCTGGCGAAGCTCCAGCCGCTCAATCCCTATGGCTGGTCCAAATTGCTCGTCGACCGGCGCATCGCGGCGATGCTCAAGGACCGCAAGACGCGGCGCCCGCGCCAGCATGTCGGCCTCAAGTTCTTCAACGTCTACGGCCCCAACGAATACCACAAGGGCGCGCAGCGCTCGGTCGTCCACCAGATCTTCCCGGTCGCCGCGAAGGGCGACGCGTTCCCGCTGTTCCGCTCGCACCGCAAGGACGTGCCCGACGGCGGGCAGACGCGCGACTTCATCTGGGTGGGCGACGTGGTCGACGCGATGCTGTGGTTCCGCGCCAACCCGCAGGTCTCGGGCCTGTTCAACCTCGGCACCGGCAAGGCGCGCTCGTTCATCGACCTTGCGACGGCCGTCTACGGCACGCTCGGCAGGAACGCCAACATCGCCTGGCGCGACACGCCCGAGGCGATCCGCGACAAGTACCAGTACTTCACCCAGGCCGATACCGGCCGGCTGCGCGCGGCGGGCTACGCCAAGCCCTTCACCGATCTCGAAGAGGGCGTGCGCCGCTACGTGCGCGACCATCTCGCGACCGACGATCCGTACGTCTAGATGGCGCTTTCCTTCCCCGCCATCGATCCAATCGCCATCGAGATCGGCCCGATCGCGATCCGCTGGTACGCGCTCGCCTACATCGCGGGCATCGTCGGCGGCTGGCGCTATGCCGCCTATCTCAACGCGGGCCGGCTGCGCGCCATGGGGCGCGAGCAGCTCGACGATTTCGTCGTCTGGGTGACGGTCGGCATCATCCTGGGCGGGCGGCTCGGCTACGTGCTGTTCTACAAGCCGCTCTACTACCTGTCCGAACCGCTCGAAGCGCTGATGCTGTGGCGCGGCGGCATGAGCTTCCATGGCGGCATGCTCGGCGTGATCCTCGCCATCGTGCTGTTCGCGCGGCGCAACGACCTGCCGCTTTTCCGCATCGGCGACATGGTCACCTGCGTGGTGCCGATCGGCCTGTTCTTCGGGCGCGTGGCGAACTTCATCAACGGCGAGCTGTTCGGGCGCGAAGCACCGGATGTCGCGTGGGCGATGGTGTTCCCGCATGGCGGCCCGGTCGCGCGCCACCCGAGCCAGATCTACCAGGCGGGCCTCGAGGGGCTGGCGCTGTTCGCACTCCTGTTCGTGCTGGCGCGCAACCCGCGGGTCTGCGAGCGGCCCGGCATGCTCGCCGGCATTTTCCTCGCGGGCTACGGGCTCGCGCGCTGCATCGGCGAACTGTTCCGCGAACCCGACGCGCATCTGGGCTATCTCTGGGGCCCGCTGACGATGGGCATGCTGCTGTCGCTGCCGATGATCGCGGCCGGCGTTTGGCTCGTCGTGTCGTCGAAGGGCCGCGCGTGAGCGGACTGGGGCCGCGTCTTGCGGCGCGCATCGCCTCGACCGGACCGATGACGGTCCACGACTACATGCAAGCCTGCCTTGCCGATCCCGAGCACGGCTACTACCGCGACGGCGTGCCGCTGGGGGCCGCCGGCGATTTCACCACGGCACCGGAGATCTCGCAGGCGTTCGGCGAAATGCTCGGCCTGTGGCTTGCGGAACGCTGGCAGGTGCTGGGTGCGCCGGCCCGCGCTTGCCTCGTCGAGCTCGGGCCCGGACGCGGCACGCTGATGGACGATGCGCTGCGCGCGACCGCCAAGGCGCTGCCGGCGTTCGCGGCGGCAGCGAAGCTGCATCTGGTCGAGATCTCGCGTACCTTGCGCGCCGCGCAGGGCGCGCGGCTGGCGCGCGCGGCACCCGTCTTCCACGAATCTTTCGACGACGTGCCGGACGATGCCCCGCTCTTCCTCGTTGCCAACGAATTCCTCGACGCGCTGCCGGTGCGCCAGTTCGTGCGCCGCGGACAGGTCTGGCGCGAGCGCGTCGTGACGCACGACGGCAGCGCCTTCGCGTTCGCCGACGGCGATGCGGTCGCAGCACCGCCGCTCTCGCAGATGCAGATCGCCGACGCGCCCGACGGCGCCGTGGTCGAGGTCTGCCCAGCCGCACTCGACATCGCCGTTTCCGTCGCGCGCCGGCTCGCGAAGTCGGGCGGGGCGGCGATCTTCGTCGACTACGGCACGGCACGCTCGGGTTGGGGCGACACGCTGCAGGCCGTGCGCCGCCACGCGCGGGTCGACGTTTTCGAGGCGCCGGGCGAATGCGATCTCACCGCGCACGTGGATTTCCCGCGTCTGGCCGATGCCGCGTGCGCGGCGGGTGTCGCGGCCTTCGGGCCGGTCGGGCAGGGCGATTTCCTGCGCCGCATCGGCATCCACGCGCGACTGGCCGTGCTTGCGCGCGGGTCCGATCCGCGCACGGCGCGCAACATTGCCGACGCGAGCCGGCGCTTGCTCGACGAACGCGAAATGGGCACCCTGTTCAAGGTCGTGGCGCTTCAGGCGCCGGCCGCCGCCGGGGCGCCGCCCGGCTTCGAAGGTTGAACTCGATGTCGCTCGTCACGCTCGGCCCGCTCAACGATCTCGACGGCATGCGCCATGCCTTCTTCACGCGCCAGGGCGGCGTCAGCACGGGACTCTATTCGTCGCTCAACTGCGGGCTGGGTTCGGGCGACGATGCCGATGCCGTCCGCCGCAACCGCGCGCTGGCGATGGATGCCATCGACATGCCGGTGGAGAATCTTTCCACGCTCTACCAGGTCCATGGCCGCGGGGTCGTGACGCTGGAGGCACCGCTGCCGGACGGCGGCGACCGGCCGAAGGCCGATGCCTTCGTCACGCGGACGCCCGGCGTGGTGCTCGGCATCCTGACGGCCGACTGCGTGCCGGTGCTGTTCTGCGATCCCGAGGCGCGCGTGATCGGTGCGGCGCACGCGGGCTGGAAGGGGGCCATCGGCGGCGTGCTCGAGGCCACGCTCGACGCGATGGCGGCGCTGGGCGCCGACCGTGCGCGCGTCCATGCCGGGATCGGCCCGTGCATCGCGCAGCGTTCCTACGAGGTCGGCCCCGAGTTCCCCGCCCCGTTCCTTGCCGAGGACGAGAACAACGCGCGCTTCTTCGCGCCGTCGCGCAACGAAGGGCGCTGGATGTTCGACCTGCGCGGCTATGCCGGCTGGCGTCTGCGCGACGCGGGCCTGCGCCAGATCCATTCGCTTCCCAACGACACGTGCGGCGAGGCGGACCGGTTCTTCAGCTATCGGCGCAGCTGCCTAAAGGGCGAGCCCGATTACGGACGGGGCCTGTCGGCCATCGTGCTGGACGGCTGACATGCCCTACATGCTCATCTTCCTGCTGATCCTGATCGCCGGACTGGTCGTCTCGTGCTTCGCCTGATCGTCGTGCTTGCCGCAGCGCTGGCGCTGGCCGCGTGCGGTCCGCTGCCGCGTCCGTTCCAGCCCGACGACAAGGAACTCGCCGACAATCCGCTGCTGCGCCTGCCGGATTCCGGCGGGGTCATCGTGCCGCCGGCGTTCGGGCTCGCGGACGGGCCGGCGCGCGCACTTGCCGAGGCGGTGGCCAAGGCGCTGCGCGATCTCGACGTGCCGGCCAACGTGAAGGCGGGCAACCCGCAAAGCCTGATCCTCGACCTGCAGGCCGAGATCGAGACCGGGCGCGTGCGCGTGATGGCCAATCTCGTCGACACCAAGGGCGCCTCGCTTGCCGACCCGCGCGCCGAAGCCGGTCTGCCGGCCGCCCCGGACCGGCCCGAGGCGTGGGCCCCGATCGCCGGGCCGCTCGCGAAGGCGATCGTCGACGCGATCAAGCCGGAAGCGGCGGTGGCGCGAGCCCTGCCGGCGATCCATGTCGAGAGCGTCGCGGGTGCGCCGGGCGACGGCGGACTTGCGCTCGTGCGCAGCCTTGCCTTCCATCTGGAACGCGCGGGCCTGCGCGTGGCGGATGCGGCCGGCCCCGACACGATCGCGGTCGTCGGCACGGTGACGGTCGGCAATGTCGACGCCGTCACCCGCCGCGTGAGCGTGAACTGGCGCGTGCGCGACGCGGGCGGCGCCGAACTTGGCCGCGTCGACATGCAGAACCCGGTACCCGTGCAGATCCTCGACCGGCAATGGGCCGAGCTTGCCTTCGAGATCGCCGGGGCCTCGGCCGACGGGATCCGCGACATCGCCGAGCGTTTCCGGGTCCGCCCGCGCTGATTGACGCGGCGGCACCGTCGCCCTACCTCTGGAGGACAGAGTTTTCCAGGGAGGCATCGATGGCAGCCAAGCGATCGCGCACCGGATCCAAGAATGCACCGCCCCCCGCCGATCCGGCCGAATCGGCACTCGACGCGATGCTCCGCCTGGCGGCAGCGCGCCGCTGGTCGGAAATCCTGCTTGCCGACATCGCCACGGAAGCCGGCATGTCGATGGCCGACCTGCGACAGCACGCGACATCGAAGACGGCCTTGCTCGCCGCCTTCGGGCGGCGCATCGATGCCGTCATGCTGGCCGCACCGGTCGAGGCCGACGGCTCGGTCAAGGACCGGCTGTTCGACCTGATCATGCGGCGCTTCGACGCGCTGGGCCCGCACAAGGCGGCCATCCGCAGCATCCTTGCCGATCTGGGCCGCGACCCGCTGGCCGCCATGTGCCTTGTGCCGGGCGGCATGAAATCGATGGCCGGGATTGCCGAGGCGGCGGGGGTCAATACGCGCCTGCCGCTCGGGCCTTTGAAGATCAAAGCCTTAGCTGCCGTCTATTTGGGCACCTTCCGGGTCTGGCTCGACGACGAGAGTGCAGATGCAGCAAAGACGATGGCCGCCCTCGACAAGTCGCTGGGTCGGCTGGAAGCGCTAACATCGAATTTACCGGCATTTCTTAACGGTTCCCGGACGCCCGCCGCCGCTTAGAGTTTTTTTGCTGCACCGCACAATTTTGCTTGACCGGATGGCCACACGTGACCATTATCCGGGCAGCCATTTGGCGTGCCCTCGCGCGCTGAACCCACGAACTCGTGTCGCGAAAGGGCGCCCGCCATGCTGAAAGGAAACAAGATGCCGTTCGGTGATTTCGACTTTGCCAAGATGTTCGAGATGCCCAAGCAGATGGGCGATTTCAAGTTCGCGGCCGTCGACATGGAAGGCGTGGTCGCCACGCAGCGCAAGAACATCGAAGCGCTCGCCCAGGCCAACCAGCTCGCCGTCGAGAGCATGCAGGCCATCGCGCGCCGCCAGAGCGAGATCTTCCGCTCGATGATGGAAGAAGCCTCGAGCGCGATGCGCGAAGTGATGGCTGCCGGCAGCCCGGAAGAGAAGGCCGCCAAGCAGACCGAGATCGTCAAGGACGCCTTCCAGCGCGCCGTGCTGAACATGCGCGAGCTGGCCGAACTCGTCGCCAAGTCGCAGACCGAAGCCATGGACGTCGTCCAGAAGCGCGTCGCCGACAGCCTCGACGAGATCAAGACGGTCATCGCCAAGAAGAAGTAAGCGCTTCGCGGGCACGCCCCGCCTGCGCTATGGAGAAGGCCCCGGCGGATACGCCGGGGCCTTTTTCTTTTGCGCGGGACAACGCACATGGCCGAGATCGCGTTTGCCGACTTCGAGCGCGTCGACATAAGGGTCGGCACCATCGTCGGCGTCGACCCCTTCCCCGAGGCGCGCAAGCCCGCCGTCAAGCTGCGCATCGATTTCGGGCCCGGCATCGGCATCAAGAAGAGCTCGGCGCAGATCACGGTCCACTACACGCCCGAGACGCTGATGGGGCGGCAGGTGGCGGCGGTCGTCAACTTCCCGCCCCGCCAGATCGGCCCGTTCATGAGCGAGGTGCTCACGCTCGGGTTTCCCGACAAGGACGGCGCGGTCGTGCTGATCGGCCCCTCGCTCGCCGTGCCCGATGGCGGGAAGCTCTTCTAGCCGCGCAAAGCTGCTAGGATGCGCGCCATGATCCGGTCCGCCTACGCCGTCCTGCTGGCCCTGCTGCCGTCGCTTGCGATGGCCGACGAGGCGGCGGAGTTCGTTTCGTCGTTCGGTCCGCCGGGCCTGCCGGCGGCGGTCGCGTCGTTCGTGCGCACCCATCCCGAATTCGCCGGCGCGCCGGCCCCGGCCTTCCGCGCCATCCGCTACGACCGCATCGGCAACAGCGAGAACGCGCTCGGCGTCGTGTCGCACGCCGACGGCATCACGCGCGTGCGCCTTTCGCTGGCCGCCGCCGCGGGCGAAGCGGAACGCACCTTCGCGGTGGCGCTCGGCGGGCTGCTGTTCCTCGCGCGCACCGACGATGCGCGGCTTCCGGGCCTGAGCGACCGCGCCACGTGGATCGCGCGCATCGACGCCGTCGAAGGCAGCCTCTTTCCGCTCGCCCCGGGCAAGACGCTGACGGTCAGCTACGTGCTGCAGGAAGGCTGGTACTTTCCCGGCGGCAGGATCAACGCGGCCCAGCGCTTCGGCCGCTGGGACGTGCGCGAGACGTTCGAGGTGGTCGGCGAGGCGCGCGAATGCCCGGAGACCGGGCAGGCGGCGAGCTGCGAGGGCTTCACCGTGGCGCAGAGCTGCACGTCGCAGGGGCGCATGGTGCAGGACGGACGCCCGATCACGGCACCGCCGCTGTGGTTCTGCCAGACGCGCGCCGAGCGGCGCTATTCGGTCGCCCTCGGCTGGTCCTGGCATCCGGCGGTCGGCTCGCCGCGCACGCTCGACGCGGTAGAACGCTAGATCCGTTTTTTCGGCCAGGCCCAACCGCGCAGATCGCGGTCCATGAACTGGAACGCGGCGATCTCGTATTCGTGCTGCAGCGTCCTGTCGACCGGATCGAGCCCGTTGAGCAGCGCATACTTGTCGGCCGCCGCGATCTCGAATGCGTGCGTCTGCCCGTCGGGGCCGCGCACGGCCTGCGCTTCGAGGTCAATGGCGACTGTCGCCGCGGCCGGCGCGAGACCGGAATGAAGGGCGGCGACCGCCGCTTCCGGCAGTTCGACCGCGAGCAGCCCGTTGCGGATCGCGTTCGCCTTGAAGATGCCGGCGAACGACGGCGCGATCATCGCCCGGAAGCCGGCCTGCAGATGCGCCCAGACGGCGATCTCGCGCGCCGAGCCGCACCCGTAGTTCGCCCCGGCCACGAGGATGCACGCGCCCGCCGCCCGGTCGAGCGGAAAGGCGGGGTCCTTGCGCCAGTCGGCGAAGAACGCCTTCTCGAAGCCGGCGCGCGAGATCGTGGTGCCGAAGCGCACGGGCGCGATGGCATCGGTATCGACATTGTCGCGCGGCAGCGAGACGGCGAGACCTTCGATGCGCGTGACCGGCTGCATGCGGCTAGGCTCCGGACCTGCGCACGTCGGCGAGCGCGCCGGCGATCGCCGACGCCGCGGCCGTCGCGGGCGAGGCGAGATGGGTGCGCGCATCGGCGCCCTGACGCCCCTCGAAGTTGCGGTTCGACGTGGCGACGCACCGCTCGCCCGGCGCCAGCCGGTCGCCGTTGAAGGCGGCGCACATCGAGCAGCCCGGCTCGCGCCACTCGAAGCCTGCCGCCTCGAAGATCCGGTGCAGGCCCAGCGCTTCGGCGTCGCGCTTGACGGTGCGCGAGCCGGGCACCACCAGCGCACGCACATGGGCGGCGACCTTGCGCCCGTCGACGACCGCCGCCGCTTCGCGCAGGTCGGACAGGCGTGCGTTCGTGCACGAGCCGATGAAGACGCTGTCGATCCTCGTGCCGGCGATCGGCTGGCCCGCCTGCAGGCCCTGATAGGCAAGTGCCCGCTGGTGGGCGGCACTCGCCGGATGCGGGACCACGCCGTCGATCGCGATGGCGTGTTCGGGGCTCGTTCCCCACGTGACCATCGGGGCGAGGTTCGACACGTCCACGGTCAGCTCGCGCCCGTAGACGCTTCCCGCATCCGACGGCAGCGCGAACCAGGCGGCAAGCGCCGTGTCGAAATCTTCGTCCTGCGGGGCGAACGGGCGGCTCGCGACATAGTCGAACGTCTGGAAGTCCGGCGCGATCAGGGCCGTTTCCGCACCCGCCTCGGCCGCCATGTTGCACAGCGTGAAGCGCGCTTCCATCGGCATCTGGCGGACCGTCTCGCCGGCGAACTCGATCGCGTAGCCGATCGCCCCGGCCGCCCCGATGCGCGCGATCAGGGCGAGGCCCATGTCCTTGGCGCCGACATGCGCGCGCAGCTTCCCTTCGAAGGCGATGCGCGCCGTCTTCGGGCGCTGGACGGCCAGCGTCTGCGTGGCAAGCACGTGCTCGACGTCCGACGTGCCGATCCCCCACGCCCATGCGCCCAGCGCGCCGACCGTGCAGCTGTGGCTGTCGCCGCACGCCAGGGTCAGGCCCGGCAGCACGATGCCGAGTTCGGGCGCGATCACGTGCACGATGCCCTGGGCCGGGTCGTCGACGTCGAAATGCCGGATGCCGTGCGCGGCCGCCGCTTCGCGCAGCGCGCGGATCAGTTCGGCACCGCCGGGCACGCTTGCGTCGCTGCGGCCTTTCTCGGTCGACACGATGTGGTCGACGGTGGCGAATGTCAGGTCGGGATTGCGCACCGCACGGCCGGCGGCGGCGAGCGCCGCGAACGCCTGCGGGCCGGTCGCCTCGTGCAGCATGTGCCGGTCGACATGGACGAGCGCGCGCCCGTCCCCGAGATCGCGGACCAGATGCGTATCCCAGAGCTTCTCGAAGAGCGTGCGCGGGCGCATCGTCAGTCGGCTGCGAAGCGCTTTTCGCGCGCCCAGTAGTCCGGGAAGCCGACGGCTTCCTGCAGTTCGGGGAAGGTGAGGTGCGCCGGCTGCGGCACCGTGCTTCCCGGCTCGACCGACGCGTAGGCCTGCCGCAGCGCGGCGATGATCGCCGTCAGGCCGACGACCGGATAGACGGCGAGCCGGTAGCCGATCTCCTGCAGCTCCGCCGCGGGAAGTACCGGCGTCTTGCCCTCGAACACCATGTTGGCAAGGCAGGGGCGCGGGATCGTGCGGCAGAAGCGCTTCATCTCGTCCACGCTCTCGGGCGCTTCCAGGAAGATGATGTCGGCCCCTTCGTCGACGAAATCCTTGCATCGCTGGAGCGCTTCGTCGAAGCCGTGGACCGCGCGCGCGTCGGTACGCGCGAGGATCAGGATGTCGCCGCGCCCGGCGGCGCGCAGCGCGTCGCGCGTCTCGGCCGCCGCGCGGATCTTCATGCGCGCTTCCTTGCGCGTGACGACCTGCTTGCCCTTGGTGTGGCCGCACTTCTTGGGGCTTACCTGGTCTTCCAGCATGATCGCGGCGGACCCGGCGCGCGCATACTCCTCGACCGTGCGCTGGACGTTGAGCGCGTTGCCCCAGCCCGTGTCGCCGTCGCCCACGACGGGTACGTCCCCGGCCGCCGAGATGCACCCGCGCAGCGAATCCAGCATCTCGCCCATCGACAGCAGGCCCGCGTCCGGCTGGCCGAGGCGGACGGCCGAGACGGCAAAGCCGCTCATGAACATCAGCCGGTAGCCGGCCTCGCGCGCGATCCGCGCCGACAGCGCGTCGAACACGCCGGGCATCGCGTGCAGGGTCGGTTCGGCAAGCAGCAGGCGCAGGCGTTCCGCGGCGGTCATCGGACGGTTCTCCCGGACTTCGGTCGGCGATCGGGCGGGAACGTTACCCCGCCCGCTCCGGACCGCCAAGGCCGCTTGACCCGTGCCGGGCGAGGCCCTAATTGACCGGCTATGGCAGTCCGCGAAGTCCTCGTCGCGCCCGATCCGCGCCTCAAGATCAAGGCCAAGCCCGTCGGCAAGGTCGACGACGCCGTGCGCGCCCTGATGGACGACATGGTCGAGACGATGTACGCCGCCAAGGGCATCGGCCTTGCGGCACCCCAGATCGGGGTATCGAAGCGCATCGTCGTCATGGATCTCGCGCGCGACGACGAGCCGGCCGCACCCCGGAAGTTCGTCGACCCGGAGATCGTCTGGAAGTCGGACGAGACGGTGCCGTGCGAGGAGGGCTGCCTGTCGGTCCCCGACCAGTACGCCGAGGTCGAGCGGCCCAGGCAGGTGCGCGTGCGCTATCGCGACGAGAACGACAAGGTGCAGGAGATCGACTGCGACGGGCTGCTCGCCGTCTGCATCCAGCACGAGATGGACCATCTCGAAGGCGTGCTGTTCGTCGACCATCTTTCGGCGCTCAAGCGCCGGATGATCCTGCGCAAGGTGCAGAAGGCCCAGCGGCTGAAGGCCGCCGAGTAGCGGGCGGCCATGCGCCTCGCGTTCATGGGCACGCCGGCCTTCGCGGTCGCAGCGCTCGACGCGCTGGCCGCGGCCGGACACGAGATCGCCTGCGTCTACACCCAGCCGCCGCGCCCCGCCGGCCGCGGCCAGCGCGAAGTGCCGGGCCCCGTGCATGCGCGCGCACTGGAACTGGGCCTGCCGGTGCGCCATCCGGCGAACTTCAAGTCGCCCGAAGCGAAGGCCGAGTTCGCGGCGCTCGGGCTCGACATCGCCGTGGTCGCGGCCTACGGGCTGATCCTGCCGCAGGCCGTGCTCGATGCGCCCCGGCGCGGCTGTCTCAACATCCACGCCTCGCTGCTGCCGCGCTGGCGCGGGGCGGCCCCCATCCAGCGCGCGATCGAGGCGGGCGACGCCGAGACCGGCATCACCATCATGCGGATGGAAGCCGGCCTCGATACCGGCCCGATGCTGCTCAAGCGCGTGCTGCCGATCGCGTCGGGCGCCACGGGCGGCTCGCTGCACGACGCGCTCGCAGCACTGGGCGCCGAAGCGGTCGTCGAGGCGCTCGCGAAGCTCGACACCCTCGTGCCCGAAATCCAGGGCGACGG
>JBIKWI010000297.1:0-3012 GCA_044356395.1 Tagaea sp.
ACGGACGAGAACGGTCGCCGCGTCGTGCGCCAAGCCGTGATCAGCATGGGGAGGAAGGGCGGCAAGACGGGCTTCGTCGCCGCGCTCGCGCTCGCCCACCTGTGCGGTCCCGAGGCCGAGCCGCGTGGGCAAGTCGTCTCCGCCGCCGTCACTCGCGAGCAGGCCGCGCTGATCCACGCGGAGATGGCCGCCGCCATCGCGGCGACGCCGTGGCTCGCCGCGCGCTGCAACGTGAAGCGCTTCACGAAGGAGATCGACGACGTGACGACCGGCAGCGTCTACCGGAGCCTCGTTGCCGACGCCCGCGCGGTGCATGGGCTCAATCCGTCTGTGTGGATCTTCGACGAGCTCGCGCAGGCACCGAATCGCGAGTTGCTGGACGCGCTCGCGACCGCGACGGGCGCCCGCGCGGAACCATTGGGCCTGGTCATCAGCACGCGCTCGCCCGATCCGCTCTCGCCCCTCGAGGAGTTGATCGACTACGCGCGGCAGGTCGACGCCGGCGCGATCGTCGATCCGACGTTCGCCGGCTTCGTCCACAGCGCGCCGGCCGACTGCGCGCTCGACGACGAGGCGGCCTGGCTTGCTGCCAACCCTGGCTTGCCGCACGGGCTCCCGCGGATTGACGAGCTTCGCGCGGCAGCGGCGCAGGCGAAGCGCATCCCGAGCTCGGCGGCGAGTTTCCGCGCGCTGCGGCTGAATCAGGCGGTGGCGGCCGATGCGCGCTTCATCGGACCTGCCGATTGGGCTGCCTGTGCCGGCGCGGTCGACCAGGCCGAGCTTGACGGCGCGGCGTGCTTTGTCGGGCTCGACCTGTCGAGCGTTCAAGACATCACGGCCGCTTGCGCCTACTTCCCGGATTCGGGCGCCGTGCTGGTGCGGGCCTGGCTGCCGGCCGAGGGCATTCGCGATCGCGCGCTGCGCGACCGCGCGCCGCTCGACCTGTGGGCCGACGCCGGCGTGCTGACACTGATTCCCGGCCGCGTCATCGACAAGCGGGTGGTCGCTCGCGACCTTGCCGAATGGCTCGCACCCTTCGCCGTGCAGACCGTCGCCTATGACCGATGGGGGATGGCCGAGCTTGCCGCCGCGCTCGATACCGAGGGCGTCCGCCTGCCGCTGGAGCCTTTCGGGCAGGGCTACAAGGAAATGTCGCCGGCAGTGGACTCGCTCGAACGATTGGTGATCGCTCACGAGCTCGCACACGCGGGAAACCCGCTGTTGACTTGGTGCGTGTCCAACGTCGCCATCGAGACCGACCCGGCAGGCGGGCGGAAGTTCTCGAAACGTCGCGCCATCGGTCGGATCGATGCGGCGGTCGCGCTAGCGATGGCTGTTGGTGTCGCCGCTCGCGCGGCGGGGCCGCAAGAGGTGCCGGCATGGGTCGGAACCGTGCTGACGATTTCGGGTTGAAACCAGAAACACCGATCGTTATAGAGTCATAGTCAGTTTTGGAGCGGCAATGGCGAAGCTCTCTCAACTTGCCCCGGCGCTGGCGGCGACGCTTGGCATCGACGAACGGTCGATGGCGCATCGCGCGCGCATCCTTCGCGACGCCGGCTTGATTGCGACCGGCGGGCGCGGTCTCGGCGGCGCCGAGATGAGTGACACCGACGCGGCGAACCTGCTGCTGGGAGCGCTCACGAGCGAAAGCATACTGGACTCGCCCGACGTGGTGCGGGCGTTCAGGCGCCTTGAGCTCTCGGGGCGCGTGCATCCCGCCATGCCCGACGAGATCGGCGCCGTGGGTGCTCGGCCATGCACGCTTGGAGATGCCGTCGAGACCCTGATACGCGCAGCGCGGCGCGGCACGCTGATGGCGATGATGCGACGCGTTGCCGAACAATCGTTGCCCGCCCGCGCCTCGGCGAGAGGCGGTGAAGCGTGGGTGAACTTGCACGGCGGCGTGCGCCTCGAGATTGCCCGCCCCGAATATGGCGCGATCATTCGCGCGGCGACCGAGGAGGGGGTGGCGGCGGCGATCTTCGCGATTCCGCGCCGCTCGATCATGGCCGGCGAGGAAAGGCGCTTCCGTTCCTTTCAGGTCGGCGATCGAAAGGTGACCGAGGCCGTATCCCATCGCACCTTCGAGGCTCTAGGCGAGATTCTGGGGCCTGTTGAATGATTGAGTTCCCCGCCCCCGCTTCTGCGGCCGTGCCGGCCGGCCGAGCGTCCCAAGCGTCCCTCGGATTGCGGGCGGGGTTGTCATCCGCAGGAGCAAGGGGCGCGAGCCGGCAGCCTTCGAACCAGCGCGCGGTCGCGCTGCAAGCACTCGCCCCGGATGTACGGGCGCGCGCAGGCCGCATCCTTCCCTCGCCCCTCGTGATGACCGGGCGCCTTCCCAACCGACGGAGATTTCACCCATGCTGACCATGCCGGCGCTGCTGGAGCAGCGCGCGAAGCTCAAGACCGATGCCGAGGCCGCGTTGGCTTCCGGCGACGACGCGAAGGCTGCGCAGATCGTCGCCGAGCTCGACGCGCTGATGGCTCGCATCTCGACGCGCGCGAAGTTGGACGAGATGGACCGTACCGCGCTTGCGCGGCCGGTGGATCGCAGCGCGGCCCGCGTCGATGTGCGCGGCTTCGGCGCCGTCGATCCGGCGAAGATCAAGGGCGAGCTCTGGCGGGCTGGCGATGGTTCGCTGATACCTGTTCTCGATCGCGAGCAGCGGCTGGCCGACATGCTCGCCCCCGCCGAGCTTCCGGAGTCGTCCGCCGCCTCGCAGATCGGGCTCGGCGGCCTGACGCGCGCGATGGTGCTCGGGCCGCGCTCCGAGATCGAGAAGCGCGCGCTCGCAGAGGCGACTGCCGGCGCCGGCGGCGTGCTCGTGCCGACGCCGCTTGCCGCGAGCGTCATCGACCGGTTGCGCGCAGTGAGCCGCGCGGTGCAGGCCGGCGTTCGTACAGTGCCGATGAGCACGCAGACGCTCAAGATGGCGCGCATCACCACCGACCCGACCGTGGCGTGGCGGGCGGAAAATGCTTCAATCGCCGAAAGCGATCCCGCCTTCG
>JBIKWI010000298.1:0-3010 GCA_044356395.1 Tagaea sp.
GTTCATCGCGAGGAAATCGGCGCGGGTCATGTAGATCTCGCCGCGCACCTCGATGCGCGCGGGCGGCGTTCCGGAAAGCCTCTGCGGGATCTCGCGGATGGTCTTGAGGTTGGCGGTGACGTCCTCGCCCTCTTCGCCGTCGCCGCGCGTGGCGCCGCGCACGAAGACGCCGTCCTCGTAGAGCAGCGAGATCGACAGCCCGTCGATCTTCGGCTCGGCCGAGAACGCGATCTCGCCCTCCGCCATGTCGAGGAACCGGCGGATGCGTTGGCCGAATTCGCGCACGTCGGCTTCGTCGAACGCGTTGTCGAGCGAGAGCATCGGCAGTTCGTGGCGGATCTTGCCGAAGCCGGTCGCGGCGGGCGCTCCCACCTTGTCCGAGGGCGAATCGCCGCGCTTGAGCAGCGGGAAGCGCTTCTCGATCGCGGCATTGCGCTTTTTCAGGGCGTCGTATTCGGCATCCGCGACGAGCGGGGCGTCCTTGCCGTGATAGGCGAGATCGTGGCGCACGATCTCGCGCGCCAGCCGCTCGAGTTCGGCGGCGGCCTGCGAAGCGGAGAGTTCGTCGACGGCGAGGGCGGAAAAACCGGACTTCTTCGCCGCCTTCTTCTTCGCACTCATGCGGCCGGGCTCGCCAGAAGCGCGTCGGCAGCGGCACGCGCGGCATCGGTGATGGTCGCCCCCGACAGCATGCGCGCGATCTCCTCGCGCCGGGCGCGCGGATCGAGCGTCTCCACGCGCGTGGCGGCGGTCTTGGCGGTCGCGGTCTTGGCGACGCGCAGATGCGTGTCGGCGCGGGCGGCCACCTGCGGGCTGTGCGTGACGACGAGCACCTGGGCTTCGCGCGCAAGGCGGGCCAGGCGTTCGCCGACGGCGGCGGCGACGGCACCGCCGATGCCGGCGTCGACCTCGTCGAACACGAGGGCGGGGGCAAGGCCGCGGCGCGCGTCGGCGCGTGCCAGCACCACCTTCAGCGCCAGCATGAAGCGCGCAAGCTCGCCGCCCGAGGCGATCTTCGCGAGCGGTCCGGGTTCGCTGCCGGGATTGGTCGCGACCTCGAAGGCCACGGCGTCCATGCCGCCGGCATTCCAGTCGGCCTCGGCAAGAGCGGTCAGTCGCGTACGGAACTTCGCCTTGTCGAGCTTCAGCGGCGGCAGTTCCCTGGCAAGCGCCTTGTCGAGCTTGCCGGCGGCGGCGTTGCGTGCGGCCGACAGCGACTTGGCGGCCGCAAGATAGGCGGACTTCGCGGCCGCCGCTTCCTGCGCCAGCTTCTTGAGGCCCGCCTCGCCGTCGTCGAGGGCGGCAAGCTTGCCGGCCATCTCGGCGCGCAAGGCCGCAAGCCCGTCCACGTCGGTGCGGTGCTTGCGCGCGAGTGCGCGCAGCGCGAACAGCCGCTCTTCGGTCTTCTCCAGATCGCTGCCGCCTTCGGAAAGCGCTTCGCCCGCCGCCTCGATCTCGGCCGCGGCATCCATCGCTTCGGACGCGGCCCGGTCGAGGGCGGCGATGGCGCGGTCGAAGCGCTCGCCGGCATGCGGGGCCACGCGCTCGAGTGCGCGCTGGGCCGCGCGCAACGCGCCCTCGGCCCCCTTGTGCTGGCCGATCTCGGCGGCGGCCTCGGCGAGTGCGGCGGCCAGCTTCTCGCGGCCCTGCAGGATCGCGCGCTGCTCGGCGAGCGTCTTTTCCTCGCCTTCCTTCGGTTCCAGCGCGTCGAGTTCGCCGAGCGCATGGCGCAGATAGTCTTCCTCGGCGCGCGCGCGCGCGACGGCTTCGTTTGCCGCGTCGACGGCGCGCGCGCGGGTGCGCCAGTCGGCGTAAAGGCGCGCGAGATCGGCGGCCGGGCGCACGAGATCGGCCCACGCGTCGAGCAGGCCGCAATGGGTGGACGCGTCGAACAGGCCGTGCGTGTCGAACTGGCCATGGACCTCGACAAGCGTTTCGCCAAGCTCGCGCAGCAGCCCCACCGAGCAGGCCTGGTCGTTGGCGAAGGCGCGGCTGCGCCCGTCGGCCGACAGCACGCGGCGAAGGATGAGAGGCGCGCCGGCCTCCGGCAGGTCGAGCCCCTGTTCGGCAAGCCGTGCGAGTGCGGGGTGGCCGCTTTCGACATCGAAGCTGGCGGCGACGGTGGCCTGTGCCGCACCCTTGCGCACGAAGCCGGCTTCCGCGCGCCCGCCGAGGGCAAGGCCGAGCGCGTCGAGCAGGATCGACTTGCCGGCACCCGTCTCGCCGGTCAGCGCGGACAGGCCGGATTCGAACGCGAGGTCGAGCCGGTCGATCAGGACGAAATCGCGGATGGCGAGCGAAGCGAGCATCGCCTTCGATGTAGCGGGAGAATCGGCCGCAGGGAAGGCGGGCGGCACGAGCGTCAGATGCGGGCGTTCCGGGGACCGGCTTCGATGGTTCGTCACGCGGCGGCCTCGTGTGCGGGAGATGGGGAATCGGCCGGACGAGGCTACGGGTGAATCGCGGATGTTGTCAATATGTTCTCGTTATTTATTCCTAGATCGGCCGATGGCCGGCGTCAGAACAGGTTCAGCGGATTGAGCGCGTTGAGCGTGCGCGACACGACGCCCGGCCGTTCGTCCTTGGGCAGTTCGCCCGTCCCGACCAGCGCGTACGAGTCCTGGTACCACTCGCTGCCCGGATAGTTGTGGCCGAGCACGGCAGCTGACCGACGCGCTTCGTCGACGAGACCCAGCGCCATGTAGGACTCGACGAGGCGGTGCAGCGCTTCGGGCACGTGGCCGGTGGTCTGGTATTTGTCGACGACCGTACGGAACCGGTTGATCGCGGCGAGCCACTGGCCGCGCTTGAGGTAGAAGCGCCCGACCTCCATCTCCTTGCCGGCGAGATGGTCGTAGGTCAGGTCGATCTTCACGCGCGCGTCGCGCGCGAAGGGGGTTTCGGGAAAGCGGCGCACGACTTCCTGGAGGGACTGGAGCGAAAGCTCGGTCATGCGCGCGTCGCGCGCCACGTCGGTGATCTGCTCGTAGTTGCACAGCGCCTTCAGATA
>JBIKWI010000299.1:0-3006 GCA_044356395.1 Tagaea sp.
CGCGTGACGAGAGCGTCGCGCGCAGCAATGGCCTGGGCGAGGGCAAGTGTCGTCTGTTCCAGCTCCTGCGCCGGCACGACGCGCGAGACGATGCCCCAAGCCTGAGCCTCGGCGGCGGTCAGCGGGCGGGCCGTGAGCGCCAGATCGAGCGCGCGCATCAGGCCGACGGCACGCACGAGGCGCTGCGAGCCGCCGGCTCCATGCACGGCGTCGATGGTGATGTGCGGATCGGCGATGCTCGCGGTATCCGCGGCCACGACGATGTCGCAGGCCAGCATCGTCTCGAGCCCGCCACCGAGCGCGGGCCCGTTGACCTGGGCGATGACCGGTTTGTCTAGATCGTCGAGTGCGTCGATGAAGCGATTGAGGCGCCGCAGGAAGGAGGCCATGGCGCGCACGTCGCCCTCGATGGCCGCCATGTATTTCAGATCCGCGCCGCAGCAGAAGGCCTTGCCGGAGCCGGCAACGATCAGCACGCGCTGGTCGGGATCGATCGCCATCTCGTCAAGCGCATGGTTCAGCGCATCGACCAGCTCCGACGAATAGGAATTCATCGCGTGGGGACGGTCGAAGGTGAAGCGCGTGACGGCGCCCAGACGCTCGACCTTCAGCTCCCCTCCGGAGACCGCTATCATGGCGAGGGTGCCTGAGAGCCGCGCGCGCTTGCGGCAAACTCACCCCGGTCGTGCAGATCTCCCGCGTCGGAGCGCTCGCGCAGCAGATATTTCTGCACTTTCTGGTTCGGCGTCTTGGGCAGGCTGTCGCGGAACTCGACGTAGCGTGGCACCCAGAAGCGCGGCATGTAGGCCTCGCAGAAGGCCCAGACCTGCTCTGCCGTCAGCTGCGCCTCCGGCTGGCGGACGATGACGATCTTGACGTCATCCTCGGTCAGTTCCGATTTCACCGCCACGGCGGCGCATTCGAGAACCTCCGGCATCCGGTTGACGACGAATTCGAGCTCGAAGGACGAGATGTTCTCGCCACGGCGACGAATGGCGTCCTTCTTGCGATCCACGAAATAGAGATAGCCGTCGGCATCTGCCTTGGCAGCGTCCCCGGTATGGAACCAGAGATTGCGAAATGCCTGAATGGTCTCGGACGGCATGCCGTAGTACTCGCGCAGCATGGACCAGGGTTGGCGCGGGCGCACCACGATTTCCCCCACCTGTCCGGGCGCCACCTCCTGATCCTCGTCGTCAACGAGCATCACGTCAAATGTGCGGCCGTTCGCCTTGCCGCAACTGCCCTTGCGGCGTGGCGAATCGAGCGGGGTGTAGGTCACGATGCCGGTCTCGGTCGAGCCGAAGACTTCTACGATCCGGCAATTGAACCGGCGCTCGAATTCCTCGTTCTGCTGGCCGATGTAGAAGACACGGGCCGGTTGCGTCGCGTCCTCCGGGCGGAGCGGCTGCTTCATCAGGATCGGGATCATCGAGAAGATGCCGTGCGCCACCGTTGCATTCGCGGCGCGGACGTCGTCCCAGAACCGGCTCGCGGAAAAGCGCTCCGTCACGGTTGCGCTGGCGCCGGACAAGATTGTCGGCAGGAAGCCGAGCCATGTCGCGATGGCGTGGAACTGCGGTAGACAGGAATAGAGCCGGTCATCGGGCCGAAAACCAGTGCACTCGATCCAGTCGAGGGCGAAGGTCATCACGTGGCAGTTCGTGGCCAGCACACCCTTGGAAGGACCTGTCGTCCCCGAGGTGAAGGAGATCGCATGCGGGTCGGTATAACTCTGCAGGATGCCCGGATCAGTCGTGCTTTCGCGCTCCATCTCCGTGACGGATATGAGATTGACGCGGGCCAGGGCACCCTGCGCCGTACCTCTTACGATGACATGGCGAAGCGTCGGCACGCCGTCGGTCACATCAGCCAGGCGCCCGAGAAAGCTCGCGTCAATGACGATATGCGACACTTCCGCCTTGGCGAGCTGATAGCGCAGGATGTCGCCGAGATAGTCGGTGTTGATTGGGACATAGATCGCGCCAAGCTTAGCGGTCCCGAACCAGCTCCACAGGAATTCCGGGCTGTTTGGCATCATCAGCGCGACGCGGTCACCCTTGCTCACACCAAGCCGGCGCAGGAGATGGGCGATGCGGTTGGCACTGGCGTCGAATTGTCCGTAGCTCTGACGCAGATCGCCAAACGTCAGAAGCGGCGCATCCGGCTGCCGTTCTGACTGCCGCCGTAAGGCGGTTCCCACAATTCGCGATTCGATGGGCCATTCGTTCGCCACGACGATTCTTCCCGAATTTCTATCGAACGATTGTTAGAATTAGATGTTGGCGCAAGACGGCCGACATTGCAAGGCACCCGGCCTCACAATGCGTCGTTCAGGCGGCGGTGCGGTCCTTGAGCAAGTCGATCAGGTCTGCTGCGAGCGACTGGGCGGTCTTTCCCTGACCGGGACGGAACCAGACCATTGTCCAAGCGAGCATACTCAGCAGGCCGATGCGCCACAGGCGGCGGTTGAGATGGTCGGCCAGCGGAAGATTGCCGACCAAGGTGCGGAACACGTCTTCGAAGGCATCACGATGCTTGATCAGCTTGGTGCGAATGCGCGCCATACGCTGGCGCGGAAATTCGGTGACGACCACACGTGCGAAGCGGTCCTCGGAGGAGAGGGCTTCCAGATAGGCGGCGCTTGCCGATTGCAGCTTCGTCCACGGATCGCCATCCTCGCGAATGGCGGCCTCTACGCACGTCTTGATCCGCCTGACCGCCTCTTCGTGCACGGCGATCAGCAGGGCTTCCTTGGACGGGAAGTAATAATAGATCGACCCCGCCAGCATGCCCTTTTTTGCAGCTATGTCGCGCATGGTAGTCGCGTCATATCCGGTCTCGGAGAAACAATAGGCGGCCGCCTCCAGGATCTCGTCGCGCCGGGTGCTACCATTGCTAGCGTTCGCTCTGTTGGATCTGCGGCGCTGCTGGGAGCGGATCATTGTCTTGGACTGTGTCGCGTTGGGCATCAGGTCAGCCGAAAAGATTTCATTGAATTCCTTG
>JBIKWI010000122.1:0-10634 GCA_044356395.1 Tagaea sp.
TACCGGGTCGCCGATGCGATGGACGATGCGTCGACCTTCTCGGTCGCCCAGGGCATCCGCGGCAACCTGCAGGCCTACCAGTCGGTCCAGCAGTCGCTGACCAACGGCACCGGACTGGGTGCGGTGACCGACGAGGCGCTGACAAGCATCTCCGACCTGATCGGCAACATCCAGGCGAAGGTCACGCAGCTTGCCGACGGGTCGATCAGCTCCAACCAGCGCACGATCTACACCGCCGACTTCAACGCGATGACCTCGCAGATCAACAACTTCATCACGCAGGCGAACTATAACGGCGTGAACCTGCTGTCGGCCGCCTCGGTCGCGCGCACGTTCCTTGCCGACGTGTCGGCCTCGACGCTGACGCTGAACAGCCAGTCGGGCGTGCGGGCGGCCTTCACGACCTTCACGACCTCGTCTGTCACGTCGGCTTCGGCGGCCACGCTGGCCCTCACCTCGCTCAACACGTTCGCGCAGACGGTCAACGTCGCGATGTCGAACAACGCGTCCGACACGCGCGCCCTGCGCCTGCACAACAATTTCATCAACTCGCAGGTCGACGCGATCCAGACGGGTCTGGGCGCCACGGTCGATGCCGACATCGGCAAGGCGTCGGCCGAGGTCCAGTCGCGCCAGGTCCAGCGCCAGCTCGGCGTCCAGTCGCTGTCGCTGGCCAACCAGCAGCCTTCCACGCTGCTCGGCCTGTTCCGCTGAACCCGTCATGCCCGGCTTCGTGCCGGGCATCCACGACTTGGGGTGCGGCGAAAGAAGTCGTGGATGCCCGGGATGAACCCGGGCATGACGGCTGAAAGAGTTTTGGCAGCCTCTGCGCGCTTTCATTCGGTGATCCCCTTTGCGTATGGTGACGCAAAGGGGAGCGGACGGATGAAAGCCAGGACGAAGCCGAAGACGAAGAAACCCTACGCGACCGCACCGGGCGATCCCGTGCAGGTCGACCGCGCGGCCGCCGGCGATCCCCGGATCGTCACCGTCGTGCTCAACCGGCCCGAAAAGCTCAACGCCATCTCGCGCGCGATGTGGACGCAGCTGGGCGAAGCGATGCGCGCCCTCGACGCGGAAGACGACATCGGCTGCATCGTGCTGCGCGGGGCGGGCGACAAGGCGTTCGGGCCGGGCGCCGACATTTCCGAATTCGAGACGACGCGCAAGACCACGCGCATGGCCGTGGCCTACGGCAGGACGATGCACGCCACGCTCAAGGCCATCGACGGGTGCCGCCATCCCACCGTGGCGCTGATCCACGGGCTTTGCGTGGGCGGGTCGCTGGAGATCGCCAGCATGTGCGACCTGCGCATCGCGGGCGAGAGTGCGCGCTTCGGCGTGCCGATCAACCGCATCGGCGTGATCATGGCGTATCCCGAGCTTTCGGCGCTGATCGGCCTGGTGGGCCATGCCACGGCGCTGGAGATCCTGCTGGAGGCGCGCGTGTTCGGTGCGGCCGAAGCGAAGGACAAGGGCCTCGTCACGCGCGTGGTGCCCGATGCCAAGGTCGCGGAGGACGCCTATCTCGCGGCCGGCCGCATCGCGTCGGGGGCGCCGCTGTCCAACCGCTGGCACAAGAAGTTCGCGCGTCGGCTGAAGAACCCCAAGCCGCTGACGCGCGCCGAACATCTCGAAGGCTTCGCCAACTGCGACACGCGCGACTATCTGGAAGGCTATCGCGCCTTCCTGGAAAAGCGCCGGCCGAAGTTCGAAGGACGCTAGGCGATGCCCGGTCCGCTTGCCGGCCTGCGCGTGGTCGAACTCGCGCACATCATGGCCGGCCCGGTCGCCGGCCTGATGCTGGCCGACATGGGTGCCGACGTGGTGAAGGTCGAGAAGCTGCCCGTCGGCGACGACACGCGCCGCATGGTGCCGCCGCGTGTGGGGTCCGAGAGTGCCGCCTACCTGATGATGAACCGCGGCAAGCGGGGGATCGCCGTCGACCTCAAGCAGGAAGGCGGAAGGGACGTGCTGCGCCGGCTGCTCGGCAATGCCGACGTGCTGATCGAGAACTACCGGCTGGGCACGCTCGACAAGCTCGGCTTCGGCTGGGACGCGGTGCACGCGCTCAACCGGCGGCTCGTCTATTGCTCGCTGTCCGGCTTCGGGCGCACCGGGCCCTATGCCGCGCGCGGCGGGTTCGACCTGGTGGCGCAGGGCATGTCCGGCCTGATGGGCATCACGGGCGAAGGGCCGGGCCGCGCCCCGGTCAAGGTGGGGGCACCCGTCACCGACATCACGTCGGGCATCCTCGCCGCGATGGGCATCCTTGCCGCGTTGCAGGCGCGTGCGACGACCGGCGAGGGCCAGCTCGTCGACACCTCGCTGTTCGAGGCGGGCATCGTGCAGACCTTCTGGCAGTCGGCGATCGCACTCGCGACCGGGGTTTCGCCGGGGCCGCTGGGTTCGGCGCACCCGCTCAACGCGCCCTATCAGGCCTTCGCGACCGAGGACGGCTGGATCAACGTGGGTGCCGCCAACCAGGCGGCGTGGCTGAAGCTGGTCGCGTGCCTCGACGCACCCGGCCTTGCCGCCGATCCGCGCTATGCCGACAACGCCGCGCGCATGGCGAACCTGCCGGCCCTCGTCGCCGATCTGGCACCGCTGTTCGCCGCGCGCACGACGGATCGCTGGCTGGAGATCTTCGCGCAAGCCGGCATGCCCGCCGGCCCTGTGCTGTCGATCGGCGAGATGCTGATCGACCCGCAGACGCGCGCGCGCGGCATGGTCGTCGAGACCGATCACCCGGCACTCGGCCGCGTGGCCACGCTCGGGCCGCCGGTCAAGTTCTCGGCGACGCCCGCCGCCGTGAGGGGACCGGCCCCGCTGCTGGGCCAGCACACGGGCGAGGTGCTGGGCGAACTGGGGTACTCGTCCGATGCGATCGCGTCGTTGGCCGCGACGGGTGCCGTGGCGCTCGCGGTTGACGGCAGTTGACCGGCGTTGACCGTCAACCCGCCATCCGCCTGATTTTCCACGGATGTGACGGTTGACGGCGATGCAATCGCATCCTGTCGCACAATGTTTCCGGCGTCGTCGAGGTCGAGCCGTTCGTCGGGATCGTCGGCGACCGGATCGACCGCAACGGTTTCGTTGGCCGGCGCGCGCGCCGGGAAGATGGGGCCGACGAGACCCATGCGCTGGGCGAGCCACATCGCCACGCGCACGTTGCCCGACATGATCTCCTGCCTGAGGATCGCGACGACGTCGCCGCGCAGGGCGTCGAGGTCGGCATGACTCTCCACCACCAGCCGCTCGTGCGTCGTGTGCAGCCGCGCGCGGAACGCATCGGAATTGCGCATCATCTTCCAGACATGCTGGCGCGAGCAGCCGATATGCCGGGCGACCGCGACCGTCGGGGCGCCGGCGGCGAGCATCTCGGCGGCGAGCTTCCAGTCGATCGGCCGGCGGGGTTCGGCAGTGCAGGAATTTATAGTCATTTACCGGGCTCCTTTCGGGAAAAATGGCGGTTTTTGCTTGAATACATATATAGATAATAAACCTAACATAGGAAAATGGCAAGATACGAATGGCCACGCGCCATCGATCCCGGCCGGGGCAGGCCCGGCCGGCCCTCGTATCGGGGCTGGCGAAATCGCGTGTGCCCGGCGCGCGGCCGGGCGTGATGGCGGGCCTCAGCCCGCCTTGCGGAACTTGCCCATCAGCGGGCCGAACGGGTTGGGCAGCTTGTCCAGCCGGGCCTTGATGCCGGCCATCGCCTTGGGCACCGCCATCACGTCGGCGATGCGCCGGTCGAGGAACGCCCACGTGTCGGCCTGGCCTTCCGACTTGTCCTCGAGCCAGAAGAGCAGCGTGGACGAATAGACGCCCGCCGCCAGTCCGCGCTTGGAATAGTAGTTGAAGTCCGTGGCCCGGTCGCCGGCGAGGTGCCAGACCGCGTCGACCGTCGCCCACAGCGTGCGCAGCGACATCGGCACGCCCGACGGCAGCGCCATCAGCGCCAGCCCCCGGCGCACGGCTTCGCGATGGGTGGCGAGCGGGACGAGGCGCAGGCGGATCGCGCGCGCGATCTTCTCGCGGATTTTCAGCGTCGCGAATTCCGGGTCCGCCTCGCAGGCGGCGAGCATGTCGCGGTCGGCCATCGCGCACCAGTGGCCGAGCGCTTCGATGGCACCGCCCGGAAACACGCGTAGCGCCGTCGCGGGCGGATAGCCGGCTTCCTCGGCGGCGCGCGTCAGCACCGGCAGGCTCCAGCCGTCGAACGGAACGTGCGGCAGGGCCGCTTCCACGATGCGGTCGCGCGCGAGGGTGCGGTCGAAGGGCATTGTCACTTCTCCATGCGTCGGCGCATCTCGTCGACGAAAGCCAGTTTCGAAAGGTCGGTCATCCGCTGCGGGTAGAGGATGCCGTCGAGATGGTCGCATTCGTGCTGGACCACGCGCGCGTGGAAGCCCGCGACCGTCCGGTCGACCGTGTTGCCCCGGAGGTCGAAGCCGCGATAGCGCAGCCGCGTGTGGCGCGCCACCTCGCCGGTCAGGCCCGGCACCGACAGGCAGCCCTCGTAGCCCGCGTTCGTCTCCGGGCCCAGCGGTTCGAGCACCGGATTGATCAGCACGGTGAGGTCGACG
This sequence comes from Tagaea sp., assembly GCA_044356395.1. Classification (GTDB taxonomy): domain Bacteria; phylum Pseudomonadota; class Alphaproteobacteria; order CACIAM-22H2; family CACIAM-22H2; genus Tagaea. The sequence goes on from JBIKWI010000122.1 coordinate 4,593, forward strand.
GGCGTGTCGCCCTCGATCCCGGTCGTGCGCTCCGGGCGCACGAGGAACACCACGACCCGGAGCGGCACGTGGACCTGCGGGGCGGCAAGGCCGGTGCCCGGCGCGTCGATCATGGTGTCGACCATGTCCTCGACGAGCATCTGGATCTCGGGCGCGGTCGGGTCCTCGACCGGGTCGGCGATACGGGAAAGCACCGGGTGGCCCATGCGGGCGATCTTCAGGATGGCCATGGCAGGCAGGATATGGGACGGGGAGGGGGGGCGGAAAGGCCGCATTCGACGGTTTGCAAGCCCTTGGACCCTATGATATAAGCCGCGCGCCGGTGGTGAATCGGTGGCGACGGAAACGTCGTCGCGAGTCGCCGCCTACAAGATCAACCCTTTGATTTCGTTTGGGAAAGGAGCACGGTTCCCGTGCAAGTCATCGTCCGCGACAACAACGTCGATCAGGCCCTGCGCGCGCTCAAGAAGAAGATGCAGCGCGAAGGCATTTTCCGCGAAATGAAGCTGCGCCGCCACTTCGAGAAGCCCTCGGAGAAGAAGGCGCGCGAGAAGGCCGAAGGTGTCCGCCGCCTGCGCAAGCTGCAGCGCAAGCGCCTGGAGCGCGAAGGCTACTAGTCTCTTTCCGGCCCTTTCGGGGGCAGGAATGAAAAAGCCGCCGGGGGCGACCCCGGCGGCTTTTGTCGTTTCCGGACGGCGCGTCCGGTGGCACGACCTAGTGCGCGCCGGACATCGCCTTGCAGATGTCCTCGACGACCTTCTTGGCATCGCCGAACAGCATCATCGTGTTGTCGCGGAAGAACAGCTCGTTGTCGACGCCGGCATAGCCCGACGCCATCGAGCGCTTGATGAACAGCACGGTCTTCGCCTTCTCCACGTCGAGGATCGGCATGCCGTAGATCGGGCTCTTAGGATCGGTCTTGGCGGCGGGGTTCGTCACGTCGTTGGCGCCGATGACGAAGGCCACGTCTGCCTGCGCGAAGTCGCGGTTGATGTCGTCGAGTTCGAACACCTCGTCGTAGGGCACGTTGGCTTCGGCCAGCAGCACGTTCATGTGGCCGGGCATGCGGCCGGCGACCGGGTGGATCGCGTAGCGCACCGACACGCCTTCCTTCTTCAGCATGTCGCCCATCTCGCGCAGCGCATGCTGCGCCTGGGCGACCGCCATGCCGTAGCCCGGCACGATGATGACCGACGAGGCATTCTTCATGATGAACAGCGCGTCCTCGGCCGAGCCCTGCTTGACCGGGCGCGCTTCCTTGGCGGCACCCGCCGCGGCACCCGCCGCATCCGTGCCGAAGCCGCCGAGGATCACGTTGAAGATCGACCGGTTCATCCCCTTGCACATGACGTAGGACAGGATGGCGCCCGACGAGCCGACCAGCGCACCCGTGACGATCAGCAGCGAGTTCTGCAGCGTGAAGCCGATGCCGCACGCCGCCCAGCCCGAATAGGAGTTCAGCATCGACACGACGACCGGCATGTCGGCGCCGCCGATGGGCAGGATCAGCAGGAAGCCCAGCGCCAGCGACAGGATCACGAGCGTCCAGAAGGCGACCGGCGTGCCGGTCATCGACAGCCACACGACGTTGGCGAGGATCAGCACGCCGAGCACCGCGTTGAGCGGGTGCTGCATCGGGAACTGGAGCGGCGCGCCCGACACGAGGCCCTGGAGTTTGGCGAAGGCGACGATCGAGCCCGTGAAGGTGATGGCGCCGATGGCCGTACCCAGTGCGAGCTCGACCAGCGAGGCGGCCTTGATGGCCCCCGGGATGCCGATGCCGAAGCTCTGCGGCGAATAGAGCGTGGCGGCCGCCACGAACACGGCGGCAAGGCCAACGAGCGAGTGGAACGCCGCGACGAGCTGGGGCAGGGCCGTCATCTCGATGCGCAGCGCCACGAACGTGCCGATGGCGCCGCCGATCAGGATGCCCGCGGCGATCAGGCCGAAGGAACTGGTCTGCGGCAGCAGCAGCGTCGTGACGATCGCCACGGCCATGCCGGCCATGCCGTAGAAGTTGCCTCCGCGCGCGGTTTCGGGGCTCGACAGCCCGCGCAGCGACATGATGAAGCAGATCGACGCGACGAGATAGAGAAGCGAGGCGGTGTTGGCGCTCATGACTGTGTTTCCTTCGCCTTACTTCTGCTTCTTCTTGAACTTGCCCAGCATGCGCTGGGTGACGACGAACCCGCCGAAGATGTTGACCGAGGCGAGCACGACGGCAAGGAACCCCATCGCCTGGCTGAACCCGACGGCCGAAGCGCCGGCGGCAAGCAGCGCGCCCACGATGATCACCGAGCTGATCGCGTTGGTGACCGCCATCAGCGGCGAGTGCAGGGCCGGCGTCACGCGCCAGACCACGTAGTAGCCGACGAACGTCGCTAGCACGAGGACCGTGAGGCCCATCGTCAGCGCGTCGGGACCGCCGGCGGCACCCGCGTCGGGCGACATGGCGGCCTGTACGGCGAGCTCGCGCGCCTTGGCCGCGAGACTGGAGGCATCGGTCGCGAGCTGTGCGGCCTTGTCGAGAAGTGCGCTGTCGGACATTTTCGTTCGCGTCCTTCGTTCCTGGCGTTACTGGGCGGCGGCGGCAGGTGCCGGCGCGAAAGCGGGATGGACGATCTGGCCGTCGCGGGTCAGCAGCGCGCCCTTGATGATCTCGTCGGCCGGGTCGATCGACAGGCTGCCGTCCTTGGCGACGATCAGCTTCATGAACTCGGCGAGATTGCGCGAATAGAGCGCCGAGGCATCGACCGCCAGGCGCGACGGCACGTTGGCGTAGCCGACGATCTTGACGCCGTGGCGCTGGACGACCTGGCCCACCACGCTGCCTTCGCAGTTGCCGCCGGACTCGACCGCGAGGTCGACGACGATGGAGCCGGGCTTCATCGAGGCGACCATCGCGTCGGTGACCAGGCGCGGCGCCGGGCGGCCGGGGATCAGCGCCGTGCAGATCACGACGTCCATCTTGCGCACGGTGTCGGCGATCAGGGCCGCCTGCTTGGCCTTGTAGGCGTCGGACATTTCCTTGGCGTAGCCGCCCGACGTCTCGGCCTGGCGGGCTTCCTCGTCGTCCACGTAGACGAACGTGGCGCCGAGCGATTCGACCTGCTCCTTGGCGACCATGCGCACGTCGGTCGCGGACACGACCGCGCCCAGCCGGCGCGCGGTCGCGATCGCCTGCAGGCCGGCGACGCCCGCACCCATCACCATGACCTTGGCGGGCGCCACGGTGCCGGCGGCCGTCATCATCATCGGGAAGGCGCGGCCGAACTGCTCGGCCGCGTCGATCACGGCCTTGTAGCCGGCGAGGTTGGCCTGGCTCGACAGCACGTCCATCGACTGGGCGCGCGTGATGCGCGGCACCAGCTCCATGGCGAAGGCGGTGAAGCCGCGCCGCGCGAAATCGGCGACCTGTTCCTTGTTGCGGTAGGGATCGAGCTGGCAGACCAGCACGGCACCCGACTTCATCCCGGCAAGCTCGTCGCTGCCTTCGGAAGCGGCGAGCGGACGGCCGACCTTGAGCACGATGTCGGCCTGGCCGAGCAGCGTGGCGGCGTCGGTGACGATCTCGGCGCCGGCATCGGCGAAGGCCTGGTCGGGAATCGCGGCGTTGGCGCCGGCCCCGGTCTCGACGAGGAACGTGACCCCCAGCGGCTTCATCCGCTTGATCGAGTCCGGCGTGGCGGCGACGCGCGATTCGTAGGCGCGGCGCTCTTTGGGGATCGCGACCTTCATACTCGTCTCCCGGCAGGCGGTAGGGCTAAAATGTGGGGGCACAATGCCAACCGACCGGGGCTTTGCCAAGGGCCGAATCGGCCTCGAATCGACGCGCTTGCCTGTGCAATCTGTCCTAGGAGACCGCGCCCGGCGCGTCGGCCGCCGCGTCGCCCGGCGGCAGCAGCAGCGTGACGGTCGTGCCGACGCCCGGCGTGCTCGTCAGCGTCAGGCGACCGCCCATGCGGTTGGCCAGCGCCGTCGAGATCGACAGGCCGAGCCCGGTGCCCGGAACCGCCGCGTCGCGCGACGCGCGCGTGCGGAAGAACGGCCGGCCGATCGACGCGAGATCGTCGGGCTGGATGCCCGGCCCCTGGTCGGCGACCGACAGCGCCACGCGGCCGTCGGGCGCCCCGGCCCGGCTGGCGAGCCGCACGACGGTACCGGTGCCCGAGAACTTGATCGCGTTCGAGACGAGATTCATCAGGATCTGGCGGACGGCGGTCGCGTCGCCCGCGACCCGCAGCCCGTGCGACGACGTTTCCAGCACGATGCCGCGCTCGCCGGCCAGCGGCCGCAGCATCCGCGCGATCTCCTCGATGGCCGCGTCGACGTCGATCGATCCCTTTTCGAGCGTCCGGCTGCCGACGTCGATCGACGAGAAGTCGATGATGTCGCCGATCAGGACCAGCAGGTGGCGGCCGCTGTCGACGATGTCGCGCGCGTATTCGCGGTACTTCGGATGGCCGAGCGGGCCGAACAGCCCGTCGGCGAGGATCTGCCCGAAGCCGACGATCGCGTTGAGCGGCGTGCGCAGCTCGTGGTTCATGTTGGCGACGAAGATCCCGCGCGCCTTGGCTTCCGTGCGCAGCCCGTCGCGGGTGCGCGCCAGCTCGGCGTTGCTCCGGCCCAGCGCTTCGGCGTAGCGGATCGACATCCACGCATAGACGGCCGCCGCCAGCAGCGTCGCCGCGGCGATCGCGAGGACAGGCCAGTAGGCGATCAGCGCCTGCGGATGGAGACCGCGCCACGGCATCCGGTAGACCACGACGAGCGGCAGCGGCTCGAGCCGGACGTACATGGCGAGCGACGTGTCGGCCGTCCCGGAGCCGTGCAGGAAGCGGCCGGACCGGCTCGACGCGAGGTCGCGCCACGGCTCGCCGCCCGGTGCCTCGTGCGGGCCGGATTCGTCGGCGGCGGGGTACATCGCGATCGTGGCACCGTCGTTGCGATAGAGCGCGATCCGGTCGCCCTCGCGGTCGAGAAGCGCCAGATAGTATTCGACGAAGTTCTGCACGGGGATGCCCACGCTCACCATGCCGACGGCGGAATCGTCGGCGGCGATGATCGGGCGCGTCACGTAGATCGTGTCGTCGCCGCCCTGCGTGCCGGGCAGGACCGAGGATACGAACAACTGGCGGTTGACGTCGATCATCCGCACCCGTTCCGGCGCGTTGCGGCCGGCCCCGACCTGATAGCGGAAATCCTCGCGATCCGAGACGTTCGTCTCGGGCGGCGCAAGCTGGCTCGACCCGTCCGCCCGCCAGATCTCGAGCGTGAAGGGGCCGGGAACCGCCTCCTGCGCCGAATGGCGCACGCCCGCCAGCTGCTCGGCGGAGAGGGTCGCGGGATCGTGTCCGTCGAGCGACCAGAGCACCTGCATGATCAGCGCGTCCGCCAGCGCCACGAGCCGCACGCCGTGGGCGTCGGCCGCCAGCAGGCCGCGCTCGGCGGCGGCAAGGCGCGCGCCGTTCTCGCGCTTGACGATCCACGACGCGGTCCCGATCGCGGCCGCCGCAAGGGCGATGCACAGCAGGGCCGCAAGATAATAGAGCGGCCGCGCCGGCGACGCGCTCGGGCGGTCTGCGGACTGGGCCGCCTGGACCAGCGGATTCGAGGGAAGGTCGAGTTCCACGCGCGTTCCTGTCGTCAAGATCGCGAGGGTTCTAGCGTGTGACCCTTAATTCGGTGTAAATGCGGAAATAATACTATCGTAGGGTCGCATAGGTCTGCGCCCGGTGCGTCTCCGCCTGCGGCAGGAAGAGCGTCACCGTCGTGCCCCGGCCGGAATCGCTTTCCAGCGTCAGGCGCCCGCCCATCTGGTTGGCAAGCGCCACGGAAATCGACAGGCCAAGCCCCGCGCCGGAGACGGCGGCGAGCCGTGCGGCCCGCGTGCGGAAGAACGGGCGGCCGATCGAGGCGATCTCCTCCGGCGCGATGCCGGTGCCGCTGTCGCGCACGGCGATCCCGACAAGTCCCGTCGCCGCCTGCGCGCGGCACTCGATCGCGACGGTGCCGCCGGGTGCGGAGAACTTGATCGCGTTG
>JBIKWI010000123.1:0-10599 GCA_044356395.1 Tagaea sp.
GTCCGGGACGGTTCCTATGGCGCGTTCGAAAGCATTCTCGCGGACTCAAGCGCGCCCCAAACCGACGTCAGGGAGTTCTGGGAGTACTGGGAGCGACAGAATATCGCGCATTACTGGGAGGCGTATCGGTCTTACCGCGAGATATGCGAAATCTCGCTGGCAGAAGCGTTCGAGCATTTTGGAATTTCAGGCGACACTCGCCTTGTCGATCGCTACTTCGAAGCCTTCCCGCGATTCTCTCTATATGACGATGTCTCGCGTACGCTGGACCGCCTGGCCGCCCGATACCGCTTGGCGATCGTATCCAACATCGATGACGATTTGCTGGCGTTGACGCCGCTGAAGCGGGATTTCGATTTGGTCTGCACGGCCCAGCGAGCTCGCGGCTACAAGCCGGATGGCGCGTTGTTCCGGTTTCTCATCGAGAATGCCGGCTGCGCCAAGGATGAAATCCTGCACAATGGGCAGTCGCAGTTCACGGATCTTGTCGGCGGAAAACCGCTCGGGCTGACTGTCGCCTGGATAAACCGGCGACAGATCGCCCTCGACAGTTCGGTTCCGCGGCCAGATTTTGTCTTCCCCGATATCCAGTCGCTTTGCGGTCTGCTTGTGCTGTGAGCAGGGGCATTGCGCCGGTGTCCCGAACATCGCCTTCCGCAACTTGCGGCGTCCGGACCGACTGACGGTCAGAACCGCACAGTGCTCCGGACGGTTGCGACTTTCGTTGAGATTTGAAGGATCCAGTCCAAAGCGTCTCGCCGACATCCACGACGGCACGACATCGGTAACGAAATTGAAGGTGTTCTACTCTCCATAGGTGAGCCTATTTTGATTGTGATTCATTGGATGCGCGTGAAGCGTCAGGATCAAGATCAAGGGTGCCATGCACGGCCGGTGTTTTACCCGTAGAGCCGGCCGCTCGCGGCGAACAGGAGCGGCAGGTTGACGACCAAGTTGAATGGGAACGTCACGCCGAGAGACGCCGTCAGGTAGATTCCCGGGCTTGCTTCTGGCAAAGCCGCGCGGCAGGCCGCAGGTGCGTCTATATAGGATGCGCTCGCGCAAACTGCGGCGAGAACGAAGGCGCCGCCCTGGGACAGGCCGACGGACCATCCTGCGAGCAGGCCTGCCACCCCGAACACCATGGGTGCGACCAGTGCGAATCCGGTCATGAAGATTCCCACCTCCCCGAAATGCCGGATCTGGCGGGCTGCCGTCATGCCCATCTCAAGCAAGAACAGCATCAGGAATCCTCTGAACAGGTGTTCGTAGAACGGCGCGATGCGCTGCCAGTCGGCATCCGAGGCGACGTAGCCGATCGTCATGCCGCCGGTGAGCAGCAGGATTCCGCGCCCGCGAAGCGTATCGACCGCGATTTCACCCAGCCGGCCGCCTGCGCCCGTCTTTGCCTTGCCGAACCGCGCGATCGCCAGCGCCACGATCACGGCAAACTCCATCAGGGCGACGACCGCGGTGAGGTAGCCTTCGCTCGGTCGATCCATCGCTCGTGTGAAGGAGAGTGCCGCGAAAAACGTGACCGACGAGACCGACCCGTAATGCGCCGCAACGGCCGCAGCGTTGGCGATGTCGAAGCCCCCGACCCGGCGCAGGACCAGATAGGTGGCCGCCGGAGTGACGACCGTCAGCGCTGCGGCGACGGCAAGCAGTGCCGATACATCGGCGAAGCGGACCTGCGCCAGCTCGCGTCCCCCCGACAGTCCGATCGACAGCAGCAGGTAGATCGAGATGAGCTTCAGGACCGCGTCGGGCAACTCAAGCTCGGAACGGATGAATCCGGCGACGGCGCCGAGCGCGAATGCCAGAACGATCGGAGAGAGCAGATTGGTCGCAAGCAGGTCGAGGCCGGGCATCGCTTGACTCCATCGGAAAGGGGTACGGTCCGATAGCAGGACTAAAGTGATTTCAAAAATGCATTGTTTGCCAGTAAATGTTCTATAAAATAGAACAAATGCCTGCACTCAACTTCCGCCATCTGATGTACTTCCGTGCCGTCGCGCATGACGGCAACCTGACTCGTACGGCCGCGCGGCTGCGGCTGTCGCAGTCGGCGCTCTCGGTCCAGATCCGAACGCTGGAAGCACGGCTGGGACACGCGCTGTTCGAACGACGCGGCCGGACGCTCGTCCTGACCGAGGCCGGCCGGATCGCGCTCGACGGCGCCGACGCGATCTCCGCGGCCGGCGAGGAAGTCGTCGCGGCGTTGGCCGACTCCGGCACATCGGCGCCGATACTGCGGGTCGGCGCCCTCGCGACACTTTCCCGAAACTTCCAGCTTGGCTTCCTGCGTCCGGTCCTCGCGCGCAACGACGTCCGCGTCGTCCTGAGGTCGGGCGGAACCGCTGAATTGCTGCGCGAACTCGCTGCGCTCAACCTCGATATCGTCCTGCTCAACCGCCCGCCCGACCGCAATACCCCGGTCAGGTTCGTCGCGCACCGCCTCGCGCAGCAACGCGTGGCGCTTGTGGGAACGCGCCGGCGCGTACGCGGCGTACGGTCGGTTGCGGAGCTGCTGGCGCGAGAGCCTGTCGTTGTGCCGACCGCCGACAGCGGTGTGCGCGCGGCATTCGACGCGTTCGTCGACCGGCTCGACGTGGCGGCGCGTATCGCGGCCGAGGTCGACGACATGGCCATGATGCGTCTGCTGGCGCGCGAGGGCGTCGGGCTTGCGGTGATTCCGCCCATCGTCGTCAAGGACGAGCTTGCGTCGGGCGCGTTGGTGGAAGCCGCGCACCTTCCCGGTCTCGTCGAGACGTTTTATGCAGTCACGCTGCAGCGCCGCTTCCCGAATCCGCATCTGCGTACGCTGTTGCGAGGGTTGGCGCTGTCGGGCGGATCGTGAGTTTCCGGCTCTCGCGTGCCGGGCTATTTTTCTATCGTCGCCGGCGCGTCGCGTGCCATCAGTTCGTCGAGTGCCGTGCGCAGCGTCGAGATCCGGCGCACGCTCGCCGACCAGTCGGCGAAACGGGCATAGTTGTTGACGAACCAGCTCAGCGTGTCCTGCACCGTGATGAAGGCAGCGGTCGCCTGCATCAGGCCGCCCAGCGTGATCACGTACGCGAAATAGTCCGGCGCGGCGATCAGGACGGGGAAGCCCGTCGCAAGGATGGCGTAGCCGGACGTCATGAAGCTGAGGCTCCGGGTCCGCAGCATGAGCTGGCGCCACGTGACGATCACGCGCGCGAAACTGTCGCCCAGTTCGCGCCGGTCGGCATCGGTGCAGTCGGGCAAAGCCGCATCGGCACCGGTTTCGCTGATTTTCTGCAGATCCAGACGGAAATTGGCCTCGTTGCTGAGCTTTTCCTGGTTGAGCGCCACGAGCGGCCGGCCAAGCAGATACGTCAGCGCAGTTCCGACCGCGGCATAGGCGAAGGCCGCCCAGACGAGATAGCCCGGGACCGAGAATTCGACGTATGGCGGGAGCGAGATCTCAAGCGCGCCGGACAGAGTCCAGAGGACGCCGACGAAACTGACGAGCTGCAGTGTCGCGCGGAAGATGCCTTCGGCGAAATCGACCGCACCCTCGGCGGCGATGCGCACGTCCTCCGAAATCCGCTGGTCGGGGTTGCTGTGCGTCAGCCCCATCTGCGCGAGTTCGGCATTTCGTCCCTGTGCGAGCCAGTCGGAGACGAGACGGTTGGTGATCCAGGCGCGCCATTCGACCTGGATGCGCATCTTCGTGAACATGCTGTAACCCGACAGGGCGAGGAATGCCGTGGCCAGCGCGGCGAACACGCCAACCTGGTGCAGCACGCCCACCGTGTCGCGCTGTTCGATCGCGTTGAAAACCGCACCGCTCCACACGTTGAGGAGCAGCTGGACGGCGACCTGGGCGACCGCCAATACGGCGAGCAGCAGCGCCAGGCCCCGCATCCGCCAACGACGCTGGCCCGAGAAGACCGCCCCGCCGATCTGCCAGTACCTGTGGACGGGCGACCCGAAATGGGGAGGCGCCACGCGCGCACCGCCATCCGACGTCATGGAGCCCTTGAGCTGCGGACGGCCTGCGGCAGGTACCGGACGATCCGGCCGATCAGACCGCGTCGCTCGCTGTTGTCGGCCGCGGGCAGCGACCGGCTCCACGCAAGCAGCCGCGTCGCGTCGTTGCGCGCGGCTTCGACTTGCGTCAGGGTCGGCCAGATCGCGTCGTCGGCCCGCCCCATCAGAATATGCGTCGGCCGAACAGCGCCATCAGCACGCCGCCCACGAGCGATACGGCACCGCCGATCACGTACCAGATGATCCGGTCGGTATGACGGCCGGTCAGCGCCATCGTCACTTCGTCGAGGGGGGCATTCGATTCGCCGTAGGCGAACCAGAGGAGAACGGCGCCGAGTGCGGCGAGTGCGCCTCCGGCGATCTGGGTCGGGCTCATGTTGGACTTCCTTTTCCGGCTTCCGGCGCAGCTTGGAGATTCGGGCCTGCGGAAGTCGTTTGTTGTTTCAGGACGGCGCGGCCAGGACGCGGACATGGCGCCGTTCCACCTCGTGCCAGTCGATGTTGCGCATGAACGCTTCGACGTATTTCGCCGCGGAGGCGCCGTAGTCGATCTGGTAGGCGTGCTCGTACATGTCGAGCACCAGGAGCGGGACGCCGGCGGCGATGGCCTGCGTGTGATCGCTGGCCCAATGGTTGCGAAGGGTCCGGGTGTGGAGGTTGTAGACGAGCACGCACCAGCCCGACCCGCCGGCGAGCGACAGGCCCGTCCGCCGGAACTCGGCTTCCCAGTTCGCGAACGTCCCGAAGGTCGAGGCGAGCGCTGCGACGATCGTGCCGACCGGGAGGCCGTCGCCGCCGAGATTTCCGAAATAGAAATCGTGAAGCACGATAGAGCCGGTCCGGCTCAGCTCCTCGCGCTTCAGGCCCGCGTAGAGGACCGGCGGAAAGTCGACATCCCGAAGTGCTGCATCCAGATCGCGCTCGACGAGATTCAGCGCGTTGACGGACGCGACATAGTTGTTCTCCCAGTGGGAAAGCAGAAGCTTGCCGGACAGGCCGTCGCAGCGGGACGGGTCGAAGCCGAGCGGGCGGGGCGCGTGGGCACCCGCGAAGGCCGGCACCGGCCGGATGGCGGGCGGGCCACCCATCAGCCCGTTTCCGGCCGACGCCAGTAACTTGGCGCCTTGTAGTAATCGTCGACCGTGCGCCCGTAGTCGGGCGTCCATTCGAAATCGGAGCCGGTCGAGTAGGTCGGCGCGCCGACGAGCTTCTCCTTGTCGAGATCGACAACGTAGCCGCCTTTCGCCTCGTCGTAGCTCAGCGTCGCCCACGGAAGCGGGTGGTGCTTCTCCCCCATGCCGAGGAAACCGCCGAACGACATGACCGCGTAGATCGCCCGGCCGGAGACCTTGTCGATCATGATGTCGTCGACGCTGCCGAGCTTCTCGCCGGCGGTGTTGTAGACGGTGGTGCCTTCGACCTTGTCGGCGGCGATCAGGGTCCCGGTCGTAATCGACGTATCCTCGGTCATTCTGGAGTTCCTTTGGATCAGCCGGCGGACAGTAAACGTCCGGGGCGGACCGCCGCGAGGCTCGGAAACTACCTAGAGACAATTCTCTGAGTAGTTTCCGATCCTTCCAGCCTTTCCGCGTCCGCGTCTATTGTCGCCATGCCGGATCTCGCGCGGGTCCGGCACATCGTTCCGGAACGCGGCGCGCCAACCGGAAGGGGCATCACATGGAAATGGAATATGGCCCGTTCGGCATCGCCAATCTGATCGTCGACTCCTGCCGCGGCATCGCCGACGCGTGGAGCCTCGCGACCGGTGGCGAAAAGCTCGTCTGGCTCTTGCTCGTCGGGATGTTTCCCGCTGCGGCATATGCCGTCTGGCGCCTGGCCGGACGAAGCGGGCGCGGACACTACGGCTGAGGAACCCACCGAAGCCGCGAATACGGAGACAGTCGATGGACAAGGATCGCATCAAAGGTTCGCTCAAGCAGATCACCGGCGGCATCAAGCAGGCGGCCGGAAAGCTCCTGGGCGACAGGAAAACGGAAGCGGACGGCAAGATCGAGAAGGCGGGCGGCGCCGTCCAGAACGCCATCGGCGGAATGAAGGACAGCATCCGCGAGAAGATGGGCAAGTAGCAGTCGTCAACGAAACGTCAAAACATCAAAACCGGAATCGGAGTCTCAAAGCCATGTTGAACAAAAGATCGGTCCTCAATGCCGCATTTGCGGCCTTCCTCGCCTTCTCGGTCGTCGCGTGCGCGGGAACCAGCACGAGCGAAAGCGCCGGCGAGTACATCGACGATGCCGTGATCAGCAACACGGTCCGTTCGCAGGTGATCGGCGACAAGGACCTGAAGCTGACGCAGATCGACGTCGAGACCTACAAGGGCGTCGTCCAGCTGAGCGGCTTCGTCGACTCGCAGGCGGCGAAGTCGCGTGCCGGTTGGGTCGCGGGCGGCGTCAACGGCGTCAAGCAGGTACATAACAACCTGATCGTCAAGTAAGTCCGTTCGGACAGACGGAAAAGCCCGGCACGCATGCGTGCCGGGCTTTTCCGTGTTCACGGGGCGGCATCGCCGGCCCGTCGGGAGGACGGGCCGGAAGCGCCGATCAGTTCGCCATCTTGACGACTGTGATGTCGACGACGCGGTTGCGGCGGTCGGCGGCATCGTCGGCCGTGACGACTTCCTGACGGGTCTCGCCAGTCCATCGCGTGTCGATCCGGGCCGAGGGGACGCCTGCGGCGATCAACGCGCTTCGCACGGTGTCCGCCCGGCGCTGCGACAGGATCATGTTGGCCGTCTGCGTGCCGACACGATCGGTCTTGCCGATGACGTTCACGCGGGTCGTCGAGTTGTTCGCCACGACATAGGCGACGTTGCGCACGATCGTCCGGCCGCGGTCGCCGATGTCGGTGCTATTGGTGTCGAAGTAGATCTCGTACCAGGCGCCGGCGAGTTCGGGGCTGGCCGCCGAGGCGACCGGTGCCGACGCGGTCGGCTGCTGGGTGCAGGCGGCCGCCGTTGCGAGCGCAAGGGTGGCGAAAAGCGCGCGTGCGATCTTCGAATGCGATGTCATTGGATTCTCCGATTTCTGATGTTGGTGTCCCGCTGGCTCAGCGCCAGATGGGCCGTCCGAGATTGATCTGATTTTCGTTGGTAAGCGCGCCCGTTCCTCCGCCGACGGCGCCGCCGATCAGGGCCCCTTCGAGCGGTGCCCCGACCATCCATCCGCCGAGCAGGCCGACACCGGCGCCGATGCCGGCGCCGGAGGCGGCGCGATCTCCCGTCGTATTCCCGCAGGCCGCGAGCGTCAGGAGCAGAGCCACAAGCGCTGCCGAGTTCCGTATGCGAGTCATGTAAAGGTCTCCGGTCGGTTCGAGGGTGGCGACGTCAGCGCGGAACGCACTGGAAAGTCGCGGTCTTGGTCCCGTTCGCGTTCATGCCGATGTTCGAGACGGTCTGCTGCTGCCCGTTGTTCGCGCAATAGATCTGGGCATTGCGGGACCCATCGAGCAGTTCCTGGTCCGTGCGATAGGTGTAGGAAAGGTTCTGGTTGGCCATTGCGGCCTGGGGAGCCGCCGGGCCGGCCGGCACGCAATCGAACACGACGCTGCGTCCGCCGTTCGCCTCGTTGCCGAAGCGCACGGTCTGCGGCACGGACTGGTACCGGCTGCAGAACGTTGAGGCGTTCTGGTTGGCCTGCACGAGTTCGGAATCGTTCATGTAGGTGTAGGTGACGCTCGGGTTGGTCGCCCTCACCTGCATGGGCGCCGAGTTTTGCGGCGTGCAGGCTGCCACGGCGAGACCGGCGAGGATCGCGGCCGCGAAGGCGCCTGCCGTGCGCGCATGTCGGGAATGGGAAGTCATCGGGATTTCTCCCTTTCGTTGTCTGTCTGTTTTCGGGATACGGGCCGGCCATGGCGTGGCCGGATGGTGCCACCCTATTTGTCGGACTTCGGGTGCGGTAGGATCGGAATCTACCTAGGGAATTCAGATCCGGCCGAGCAGGATCAGGACGACGACGATGATCAGGATCGTGCCGAGCACGCCGATGCCGCCGTGTCCGAAGCCATACCCGTAGCCGCCGAAGCGGCCGCTGAACCCGCCGAGCAGGAAGACGACGAGGATGATTGCCAGGATGGTGCCGAGCGACATTGCGGAAATCCTTGATGAGCGTGGGCTACCGCCGGCCACTCCGGGGTAGGCGGAGTTGTAAGGCGCGGCGGCCGGCCACGGTCAGTCTCGGAATCTACTCAGGGCCCGGTTGCGGACAGGGAGACGATCGGTTCGGGCGGCCGGATGGCCGAATGGGTGTGGATGCGGGCAGGACCGGACGAAGCCAGCAAGCCATGCGCACGCGCGGTGTCCGCACCAGGTCCATGTGCCATGACGATGAAGCCGTCTGCCTTCACCGCGTACTCGTACTGGAACACGCTGTCGCCGGGAATTCCGATCCGGGACAGCGCGATGCCGACCGCGTTCGATCCGCCCGCGCGGCCCGCGTCGGCGACGGCCGACATCGCCCCCGTCGCCAGGCCCCCGAGCACGATGACGGGGCCGACGACCGGCACGGTGACGAACAGGCCGCCCGAGAACAGGCTCCAGAGCCGGCCCCAGAACGCGCCGCGCTCGCCCCAGAAGCGGACCTGCCCGTCGGCATCGAATAAGCCGACGGCCCTTTCGTCGCGATCGTAGGCTTTCCCGATGAGGCTGAGGGATTCCGCGGCAAACCCCGCGCTCGTGAGCTGTCCTATGGCAGCTTCGGCCGGTCCATGGTCGGCGAACACGGCGATAACCAGGTCGGATGCGTGCATTCTGTCGCCCTCGAGCCGGGAATTCGAACGAAGATCCCGCAACGCGATCCGACGAACCCGGAAACCATCTAATCGTCGATGCGGTACCCGGGCGAGGTTCGGAATCTACCCATTCGAGTGACAATCGGCGGTGGATGCGTGATAGCGTCTCCCGAATGTCGTCCCGCGCGACGCAATTCACGGAGCCGAAACCGCAATGCGCGAGACAAAGCCGTCGTCCAAAGGCAAGGCTGCGCCGATACAGCAGCAATATCCGGGCGATCGGCGCTCGATGGCGGACGATCTGCGGAACGTCCTCTACAGCATGGACATCGCGACGATCTTCCTGGATACGGCGCTGAACATCCGTCTCTTCACGCCGGCAACGAAAGCTCTCTTCCGCGTCGCTCCGGACGATGTCGGCCGGCCGATCGCCGATTTGAAGCCGCTGGTTCCGGATGCCGCGTTGCTGGCCGACGCGCACGCGGTGCTTCGCGACCTGGTACCGATCGAACGGGAGATATGCGCCGAGGGCGGCACATGGTTCATCCGGCGGATCGTGCCGTGCCGCGCGCAGGACGATGGCGTCGAGGGGATCGTAATCACGTTCGTGGACGTAACGGAGCACAAGCGGATTGTCGTCGCACTGGAGGCGGCGAAGCACAAGTCGGAGCAGGCGAGCATCGCCAAGTCGCGCTTTCTGGCGGCGGCAAGCCACGATCTTCGCCAGCCGCTCCAGACTCTCGCGCTGCTGCAGGGACTTCTCGCGAAGACCGTCGATGCGGCGAAGATCCAGAAACTGGTCGTTCGGCTCGACGAAACGCTGGCCACGATGACGGGCATGCTCAATACGCTCCTCGACATCAACCAGATCGAGGCCGGGATCGTCAAGGCGGAGATCGCGCGGTTCCCGATCGGCGAACTGCTCGACAGGGTCCGGGAGGAATACGCGGATCAGGCGGAATCCGACGGGCTGACGCTCAAGGTCGTCGGATGTGGCGTGACGGTCGCGAGCGACCGTCACCTGCTCGAGCAGATGCTTCGCAACCTCGTATCGAACGCGCTCAAGTACACCAAGCGCGGCAAGATTCTGGTCGGCTGCCGCCGTCGGGCCGGCATGCTGAGCATCGATGTCTGGGATACGGGGATCGGGATCCCCGCCACGGAACTCGAGGCGATCTTCGAGGAGTACCACCAGCTCGGCAATGCGGCCCGCCAAAGAAGTCTTGGTCTGGGTCTCGGCCTGTCGATCGTGAAGCGTCTGAGTTCTCTCCTCAAGCACAAGATCCGTGTCCGGTCGAGACTGGGCGGGGGTTCCGTCTTCACCATCGATATCCCGACGAAGGAAGCCGGGATCCCCGAAGGCGTCCTGTCGAGCGTCCGGGATGCGAGGGCCGAAGCGAACCCGGATGCCCGGCGGACCGGCTCGATTCTGGTGGTCGAGGACGATCCCGAAGTGCGGGGTCTGCTGGAGATCCTGCTGGCCGAGGAGGGGCATCGCGTCGTCGCGGCTTCGGACGGCGTCGTGGCGCTCGGGCTCGTCCGGAGCGGAAAGATACGCCCCGATATCGTGCTGGCCGACTACAACCTGCCCGGCGGTCTCGATGGACTCCAGACGATCGCGAAAGTCCGCGAAAATCTCCGCCGGCTCGTGCCGGCGATCATCCTGACGGGCGACATCTCGACCGGCGCGTTGAGCAGCATCGCGCAACACAGCTGCATCCTTCTCAACAAGCCGGTCAAGACGATGGAATTGGTGCTGGTCGTGCAGCAGCAGCTTTCCGGCCGGACGCTCGACGTCGATCTGCCGGAAGCGGACGACGGGCGCGGCTCCGG
>JBIKWI010000300.1:0-2989 GCA_044356395.1 Tagaea sp.
CGCCGGAGGCTGCGGCGTTGCAGATCCTGTTCTGGACGAACCTGATCGTCCTGCCGCTGTCGGGCGTGCTGCTGCTGCGCGGCGTGCCGGAACCGGTCCCGGTTCCGCCGGCTCCCGGCTTCGACCTTGCCGCCGGATGGCGGCTGCTGCGCGCCAACCTGCCGTTCCGCACGCTCGTCGTCGGCTACCTGCTGAACGGAGTCGCCAACGCGCTGCCGGCCACGCTGTTCCTGCTGTTCGCGGGCGACGTGCTGGGCGCGCGCGGCATCGAGGGCGCGCTGCTGCTCGTCTATTTCGTGGCCGGCATCGCCTCGGTGCCGCTGTGGCTGCGCGCGGCAAGGCTGTGGGGCAAGCACCGGACCTGGTGCGCCGCCATGCTCGCGTGCTGTGCGGCATTCGCGCCGGTACCCCTGCTGGGGGCGGGCGACGTGCCGAGCTTCCTGATCGTCTGCCTTGCGACCGGCCTGTGCTTCGGGGCGGATCTCGCTTTGCCGTCCTCGATGCAGGCGGACGTGGTGGACGAGGACACGGCCGCCGGCGGCGGCCAGCGAACGGGGCTCTATTTCGCGGTCTGGGCGGTGGCGGGAAAGTTCGCGCTCGCACTCGCACCCGCCTTCGCGTTCCCGCTGCTCGACATGGCCGGGTACGTGCGCGGTGCGGAAAGTACGGATGGGCACCTGGCACTCGGCGCCCTATATGCGTGGGTACCGGTCGCCTTCAAGCTCGCGGCCGTGGCCTTGATGTGGAATTTCCCGCTCGACGCGGCCCGCCAGGGCCGGCTCCGGGCGCAGATCGAAACGAGATTGGGCACGCCATGATCCGCAGACTTCTTTTCGTCGTAATGAGCGTATCGGTTCTCCTGGGGTGCAGTGGCATGAAGATCGAGGACTTCGCCGGGCGCACGCCCGAACTCAAGCTGGAGACCTACTTCGCCGGCAAGACGCGTGCCTGGGGGATCTTCGAGGACCGCTTCGCCAACCTGCGCCGCGAGTTCACCGTCGACATCGAGGGGACTTGGGACGGGCGCGAACTCGTCCTCGACGAGCGGTTCGACTACACCGACGGCGAGAAAGACAGGCGCGTGTGGCGCCTGACCCAGACGGCACCCGGCATCTGGGAAGGCCGTACGGAAGACGCGATCGGCGTCGCCGTGGGGCGCGCCGCGGGCAACGCGTTCAATTTCCGCTACGACATCAATCTCAAGATGGGCAGCGGGCAGATGAAGGTGCATTTCGACGACTGGATGTACCTGCAGCCCGACGGCGTGCTGATCAACCGCGCCTACGTCACCAAATGGGGCTTCGACGTGGGCTCGGTCACGCTCACGTTCCGCCGCGTACCCTGAGCCGGTTGCGCACCAGCCCGATCAGCCAGCCCAGCACGGGCACGCGCGCGTAGAACTGCGCGCCGGAATCCCAGTGGTCGATATGCTCGGCGATGCGCCCGTCGGGTGCGAAGCGGATCTCGCTCATCCCTTCCAGCGCGAAGCCGGGGCCGTGGGTGTAGCGCCACAGCAGATAGGCCGCCTGGCTGCCGCGCGCGCGATCGATCACCTCGAAGCGCGGCGTGCCGTGCTCGAAGGCCATGGCGAGCGCCTTGCGCATGTTTTCGACGCCGCGCAGGTCGTTGAACGGATCCTTGAAACGCACGTCGGGCACGACCAGCGCGTCGAGCTCGCCGAGCCGGTCGAGGCTGATGCGCTCGAAGAAGGCCACGTAGTCGTCGAGCCGGTCCATCATGCCCCCGTCATGCGCCGCACGATGCGGAAATAGAGGCCGTAGGGCAGCATGTTGAGGAATCTCAGCAGCCAGCCGAAGCGGCGCGGGAAGACGATCTCGAAGCGGTCCGAGGCGAGCCCCGCCACGAACGCGTCGACCGCGTCGTCGACCTCCATCAGGAACGGCATCGGGAACGGGTTGCGGTCGGTGAGCGGCGTGCGGACGAAACCGGGATCGACGAGCTGGAGCTTCACGCCGAAGGCGTCGCATTCCAGCTTCAGCGCCTCGCACATGTTGATGAGCCCGGCCTTGGTTGCGCCATAGGCAGCCGCCGTCGGCAGCCCGCCATAGCCTGCGACCGAGGCAACGACCGCGATGTGGCCCGCCTTGCGCGCGCGCATTGCGGCGAGGGCAGGGACTAGTGCGTTGACCGTGCCCATCAGGTTGGTCTCGACGAGCCTGCGGAAGGGGGCGACGGCGAGCGTGGCGGCCGGCGTGGGCAGATGCGTGCCGGCATTGAGCACGGCAAGGGCGATGGGGCCGATCTCGCTCTCGATCCACGCGACCGCCGCCTCGCAGGCCGCTTCGTCGGTCGTGTCGAGCGGCAGGGTCGAAAGGTTCGGCCCGGCCTCCCGCGCCAGCGCTTCCAGCGCCTCGGCCCCGCGCGCCGAGGCGACGACGCGCTTTCCGTCGCGTGCCAGCCGCAGGGCAAGCGCCCGCCCGATGCCCGATGAAGCCCCCGTGATCCAGACGATATCGCTCATGGCCCGTATCCTTTCACATAGGATACGCCGGCGATGCCGTCATGGATTTGCCCGATTCCGGCGGCTATAATGGGCATATGGATCAGGGCAGGCGTTCCCTTCTGAAACTCGGCGGTGCCGCGGTGGCCGCGACACTGGTGCCTGGTGCGGCATTGGCGCTGCGCGTCGAGGAACTGGATGTGCCGCGCCAGCGCCTGCTGCTGTCCGCGTGCGAGACCAAACGCATGCATGTGCGCGTGCTTGCCGACCTGATGAGTGAAATCGAAGGGACCGGGGTCGACGCCGAGCAGGCACGCATCAAGGCCGTGGCCATGGACTGCCCGTTCTGCGGCTGCAATCTCGCCGGCCTCGACCTGCCGGCGGACGGCGACACCCCGAAGTTCTAGAGGTCGCGCTTGCGCGCCGGATAGCTCGACGACTGCGGCCAGATCATCTCGAGGCCGATCGGCTGGTCGGTCGGCAGCTTGCGCAGGATGGCCTTGAGGCCGATCGCGTCCGCGTAGCGCT
>JBIKWI010000124.1:0-10595 GCA_044356395.1 Tagaea sp.
GGAGGGAGAGTAGTGTCAGAGGCCGGAAAAGGGGAGTCGCGTCGGGTAACGAACCAAGATGCCTCATGGTTGAGCAGTTTTGGTGTCGATTCATCGAGGAAGCGTCCGATTGCCGGAATATGCGGCAATTGCGGATTGACTTTGTCGACAATCGACATCAGGTTTTCCGGCATACGAACGGACCATAAGCGTCCGGAACTTGGGAGATTCGCTCGAACATGCCCGCTCCGCAGGCCTCGACGGCGCTGACGCGCTTCACCGTCCTCGATCTCACGCGTGTCCGCTCGGGCCCCACCTGCGTGCGCCAGCTCGCCGATTGGGGTGCCAATGTCATCAAGATCGAGATGCCCGAACATCTCGAAGAGGCCGATCCGATGGGCGGGCCGCGCGACGGCGCGGACTTCATGAATCTCCACCGCAACAAGCGCTCGTTGACGCTGAACCTGAAGTCACCCGAGGGTGTCGCTCTGTTCCGCAAGCTCGTTGCGAAGGCCGACGTGGTCGTCGAGAATTTCCGGCCCGACGTGAAGGACCGGCTCGGCATCGCTTATGCCGACCTGAAGAAGATCAATCCGCGTATCGTCTACGGAAGCATCTCCGGCTTCGGGCAGGACGGCCCGTATGCCAAGCGCCCGGGCTTCGACCAGATCGCGCAGGGCATGGGCGGCCTGATGTCGGTGACCGGCCTGCCGGGCCAGGGCCCTGTCCGTGTCGGCATCCCGCTCGCCGATCTGACGGCCGGCCTGTTCTGCGCGATGGGCATCCTCACGGCACTTCTGGAACGCGAGGTGTCGGGCGAGGGGCAGTGGGTGCAGACGTCGCTCCTCCAGGCGCAGGCCTTCATGCTCGACTTCCAGGCCGCGCGCTATCTGGTGAAGGGCGAGGTCGCCAAGCAGGCCGGCAACAACCATCCCACCAGCATCCCGACCGGCGTGTTCAAGACGAAGGACGGCTATCTCAATCTCGCCACGACCGGCCAGGCGATCTGGGAGCGATGCGCCAAGGCGCTGGGTGCCGAAGATCTGATCGCGCGGCCCGAATACGCGAAGATGTCGCTCCGTTCGCAGAACCGCGAGAAGCTGAACGAGGAATTGCAGGCGATCTTCTCGAAGGAAACATCCGCTGTCTGGGTCGAGAAGCTCAATGCCGCCGGCGTGCCGTGCGGGCCGATCTACGCGATCGACCAGATGTTCGCCGACCCGCAGGTCGGGCATCTCGGCGTGGCGCAGCAGGTTGCCGGTGCCGACTACAAGCTCATGGGCCAGCCTTTCGCGATGAGCCGGACACCGAGCCGTCTCGCCGGCCCGCCGCCGGCGCGCGGCGCGCAGAACGACGAGATCCTGACCGAGTTCGGACTCGGCAAGGATGAGATCGCGGCCCTCAGGGCCGCCGGAACGATCTGAAGGAGACGACGCGTATGACCGAGAAGATGCTGTCCCGCAAGGAAGGCCGAGTCGGGATCATGACCTTCAATAATCCCGAGAAGCACAACGCCGTGTCCTTCGAGATGTGGGAAGCCGCCGAAAAGATCCTCGACGGATTCCTCGCCGATCCGGAGGTGCGCGTGATCGTGCTGACGGGGGCGGGCGGCAAGGCGTTCGTGTCGGGTGCCGATATCTCGAAATTCGAGAGCGAGCGCGCGTCGGAAGAAGCCGTACAGAAATACAATGCGCTCGTCGAGAAGGTCTACATGCGCATCTACCAGATGCCCAAGCCGACGATCGCGATGATCCGCGGCTACTGCATCGGCGGCGGACTCAACCTCGCGATCTGCTGCGACATGCGCTTCTCGACCGAGAATTCGAAGTTCGCGCTGCCGGCGGCCAAGCTCGGCCTAGGCTACGGCTACAAGGGCCTGCGCCGCTACATCGAGACGATCGGCCCCGTCGCGACGAAAGAGATCTTCTATACCGCGCGCCAGATCAACAGTGCCGAGGCGCTGTGTTGGAACATCGTCAACCGGGTGATTGCCGACGACGCGCTGGAGACGACCGTGATGGAAGTCGCCAACACCATCGCCGATAACGCGCCGCTTACGATCGCGACGATCAAGCAGAGCACGGTCGAGATCCTGAAGGATCCCGACAAGCAGGACATCGCCAAGTGCGACGCGATGGTCGCCGCCTGCTTCGCCAGCAGCGACTACAAGGAAGGCCGCAAGGCCTTCATGGAGAAGCGCAAGCCGCAGTTCACCGGAACCTGAGGTCACGCATGGACGCTCCCGCCGCCATTGCCCTTGTCCGTACGACGTCGCTGTCGAGTCTCGTCGAGGCCGAAGTGATGCGCCTGATCCTTGCCGGCGAGCTCGATTCCGGCCAGCAGATCAAGGAAGTCGCGATCGCGGCCCGCCTGGGTGTGGGGCGTTCGTCGGTACGCGAGGCGCTGCGTGCCCTTGAGGCGGTCGGACTCGTGCGTATCGAGAAGAACCGCGGCGCCTTCGTGCGCGTGGTGAGCGAGGCCGAGGCGCGCGAGATGTACGTCGTGCGCGAGCAGCTCGAGGGCCTCGCCGGCGCATTGCTCGCACCGCGCATCACCCGGGAGGAAGTCGGCGAGCTTCGCGCCTATGTCGACGAACTCGACGACTATCTCGATCCGGCGGAGTTCCACCGCTACTTTCCGCTCAATCTCAAGTTCCACCGTCGCATCTTCGAGATGGCAGGCAACGGCCGCCTGCTCGACATGTACGGCCGGCTGACGAACGAGTTGCACACCGTCCGGCGCAACGGGCTGCTGCGCGGCGGCGGGCTAGCCGTTTCCAACATCGAGCACCGCAACATCGTCGAAGCGCTCGCCGCGCGCGACGCCGATGCCGCGGCGGCGGCACTGCGGGCGCATGTCAGTGCGGGCGATCAGCGGCGGCGCGCGCGAGGGCCCGGCGCTTCGGATACGGAGGTCGCGTGAGCCATCTCGTTCTCAGCGGGCTGACCAAGCAGTACGGCACCCAGACCGTGCTCGATTCGATCGACCTGTCGGTCGCTCAGGGCCAGCTTGTCTGCCTGCTCGGCCCCTCCGGTTGCGGCAAGACGACGACGCTACGGCTCGTCGCGGGCTTCATGGAGCCGACGGCGGGCACCGTGCATGTCGGCGGGCGCGAACTTTCGCGTCCCGGCAACGCGCTGCCGCCCGAGCGGCGCGGCATGTCGATGATCTTCCAGTCCTACGCGCTGTGGCCGCATATGACGATCTTCGAGAACGTCGCCTACGGCCTGGCGCTGCGCAAGTTCGACAAGGCGGAGATCGCCAAGCGCGTCGCCAAGATGCTTGGGGCCGTCAAGCTCGAGCATCTGGCCGAGCGCTATCCCGGCGAGCTTTCCGGCGGCCAGCAGCAGCGCGTGGCGCTGGCGCGTGCCCTGGTGGTCGAACCCGAGATCCTCCTGCTCGACGAGCCGCTGTCCAATCTCGACGCCGCACTTCGCGAGGAGATGCGCTTCGAGGTGCGCCGCCTGCACGACGAGTTCCGCTACACGACCGTCTACGTCACGCACGACCAGGCCGAGGCGATGACTGCCGCCGACCTGATCGTCGTGATGAATCAGGGCCGCATCGAGCAGGCCGGCTCGCCCGAGGAGATCTATTCCCGGCCGCGCTCGGGCTTCGTCGCCACGTTCCTCGGCGGCGCCAACATCCTTTCCGGCAAGGCGGTGGATTCGAGCCGGCTCGATATCGGCGCCGGCATCGTGCGCTGCGCGGAGCCGCTGTTCGCCGCCGGTGCCGCCGGCGCCATGTCGATTCGCTTCCATGAGATCGGCGTCAGCGCCCGCCAGACGCAGGACGCGCTGCCGGCGACGGTGACGCGCCAGACCTTCCTCGGCTCGACGCGCGACCTGTCGCTGGCTCTTGCCGACGGCACGACATTGCGGGCGTCGGCACCCCCCGATCTCGCGATTCCGGCGGACGCGAAGGTCTGGGTGGCGCTGCCGCCCGACCGGTGCCGGCCGGTCCTGATCTGACGCACGACGAAAAAGAAAACGCAAAACGGAGGAAACCTATGAAAGCCAGATTGCTGACATCGCTTGCGGCGTTTGCGCTGCTCGCGACCGGGGCCGCGGCGCAGAGCCCGATCTACAAGATCACGCCCGAACTCGAGGCCGCCGCCCGCAAGGAAGGCAATGTCGTCTACTACACGTCGATCGACGTGAAGGTGGCCGAGGATCTCGCCAAGGCGTTTGAGAAGCGCTACCCGGGCATCAAGGTCCAGGTCGAGCGTAACGGCGCCGAGCGCCAGTTCTCGAAGATCGGCCAGGAGTATTCGAGCCGGATCTACAATGTCGACACCGTCAACAGCTCGGACGCGGCGCACTTCATCTACTGGAAGCGCGAAGGCTGGCTTGCGGCCGCCCTGCCCGAGGAAGTGAGCCAGCGCTATCCGGCCGGCTCGTTCGACACCGAAGGCTACTTCGCGCCGATGCGCGCCAGCCTCAGCGTCATCGCCTACAACACGACGCTGGTGACGGCCGCCGACGCGCCGAAGAGCTTCAAGGACCTGCTCGACGCCAAGTGGAAGGGCAAGCTCGTCAAGGCGCATCCGGGCTACTCCGGCACGATCCTGACCGCGACGTTCCAGATCAGCCGCGACATCGGCTGGGACTATCTGGAGAAGCTCGCCGGCCAGCAGGTCATGCAGGTGCAGTCGTCGACCGAGCCGCCGCGCAAGGTGATCGCCGGCGAGCGCCCGGTGATGGCCGACGGCAACGAGTACAACGTGTTCCTCGAGAAGGCCCGCAAGGCGCCGATCGAGATCGTCTATCCGACGGAAGGCACGCCGCTCGTCATCGGGCCCTCGGGCGTCATGAAGAACGCCAAGAACCCGAACGCCGCGCGCCTCTTCCACGCGTGGACGTTCTCGCTGGAAGCCCAGCAGCTTGCCGTCGACGTGGGCGGGCTGCGCTCGTTCCATCCCGGCGTCAAGGAGCCGGCCGACCGCAAGCCGCTGTCGCAGATCAAGCTGATGAAGGACGATCCCGCCGCGGTCGACAAGCAGGTCGAAGAGATCAAGCGCAACTATCTGCGCTACTTCAAGACGTGAAGAACCCCTTGTCGGCCAAGCTCGCGGTCGATGCGGGACGCGGCCGGTCGCCGGCGGGACTGGACCTTTCGGGTCCGGTCCTCGCCGCGACCGGACTGTTCCTTGCCGCGCTCATCGGTCTTCCGATCGCGTGGCTGGCGGCCTACGCGTTCAGCGACCGTGCCGGCGACTTCACGCTGGCCAATTTCCGGGCGCTGATCGAGGACCCGACCCTCTCCCAGCCTTTGTTCACGACCTTCGGCCTTTCCCTTCTCGTCGCCACGTTTGCCGCCCTTGCCGCCGCCCCGCTGGCCTGGGTCGTCGCACGCACCGATCTTCCGGGCCGGCGTACCGTGCGCATGCTGATGACGGCAAGCTTCGTCACGCCGCCGTTCCTCGGCGCGATCGCCTGGGAAATCCTTGCCGCACCCAACAGCGGAATCCTCAACAAGCTGTGGCGCGAGGTCACCGGCTCGGGCGACGCGCTTTTCAACATCTACAGCTTTCCCGGTCTTGTCTTCGTCGTCTCGTGCTACACGGCCCCTTACGTGTTCGTCGTGCTGACGAACGCGCTCGACCGCATCCCGGCCGATCTCGAGGATGCCGCAGGTATCCTGGGCGCCGGGCGCTGGAAGGTCGTCACCGGCGTCACGCTGCCGCTCGTCCTGCCGGCCCTGCTGGCCGGCGCGCTGGTCGCATTCCTCCAGGCGATGACGCTGTTCGGCTCGCCCGCGATCCTCGCGATCCCGGCGGGCTTCCATACCGTCACGACGAAGATCTACTCGCTGTTCCAGTTCCCGCCCAAGCCGCAGATCGCCGCGGCGGCCGCACTGCCGCTACTGGTCGTCACGGTCATGCTGCTTTGGCTGCAGGCGCGCATCCTCGGTCGCCGGGGGTTCGCCGTGCTGGGCGGCAAGAGCGGCGAGCCCCGGTTGATGACGCTCGGGGCGTGGCGCTGGCCAGTCTTCGCCCTCGTCATCGCGGCACTGGCATTGCCGCTGTTCCTTCCCTATGGCGCCCTCATAAAGGCGGCAATCAGCCGGGTACCGTCCGGCCCGTTCGATCCGAACAACATTACGATCGAGAATTTCACGTTCGTGTTCATCGAGTTCTCGCAAACGCGCCGGGCGTTCTCGAACACGTTCATCCTGGCGACCGCGACCGCGACGGCCGGCGCAGTGCTGGCGCTGGTGATCGCCTATCTGGCCGCGCGCCGGCCGACCTTTGGCGGCCGCGCGCTCGAGTTCCTTGCCACCGCACCGATCGCGATCCCGGGCATCGTGCTCGGCGTGGGGCTGTTCCTTGCCTATACGCGCGGGCCTGTCGTGCTCTACGGCACGCTGTGGATCCTGTTCCTGGCGTTCCTGACCATCGAACTGCCGGCGGCGTTCCAACAGATGCGCGCGTCGTTCCGCGGCCTGCATCCCGAACTGGAAGAGGCCTCGCGCATCCTGGGTGCCGACCGGCTCGCCACGCTTTGGCGGATCACCGCGCCGTTGCTCAAGAGCGGCGTGATCGCCGGCTGGTGCCTGATCTTCATCGGCGTCGTGCGCGAGTTGTCGGCTGCCGTGATGCTCGCCTCGTCGAGCACGAAGGTACTGTCGGTCGTCATCTACGATCTCAACGAAAGCGGAAATCTCGGCGCCATCGCCGTGATCGGCGTGACAATGCTGATCGTGACGTTCGCCGTCGTCGGTTTCGCCAATTGGGCGTCCGGAGTCGGCGCAGGCCCTCGCCTGCGCGCCGGCTGACGGACAGATAGGGAGAAGGTCCATGCAGATGAAGAACTGGATCGCCGGGTTTTCGGCCATCCTTGCCGTCGCGTCGGCCGACGCCACGGCGCAGACCAAATATCCCGTTTCGCCGGTCAGTCTCGTCACGCATTCCAGTCCCGGCGGCGGCAGCGACGTGTTCCTGCGCGAACTCGTCAAGCATCTGACTCCGGTCATGGGAACGAGCTTCGGCATCGACAACGTGCGGGGCGGCAGCGGTGCCGCCGCGATCGCGAAGGTTGCCAAGTCGCCGCCCAACGGCGGCATGCTCTATGCGACGACGCCGACGTATATCCAGACGTCGCTGCTGTCCAAGCCCGAGATCGGCTATGACGGCCTCGATCCGATCGCGATCGTGTTCCTCGATCCCGAAGTGATCTACACGCGCGCCGAAAGCCCGTTCCGGTCCGTGGCCGACGCACTTGCTTATGCCAAGGCGAATGCCGGCCGCGCGAAATGGGGAGCGGCGAACCCCGCGTCGCTCGAGCGTATCGCGCTGGAGCGGCTGAAGAAGGTCGCCGGCGTGCAGGCGGCAGTCGTCAGCCACGAGGGCGGCGGCGACCTGATGATCAACGTGCTCAACGGCACGCTCGATTTCGGAATCGGCGAGATCCAGGAGATCCGCGCCCAGCTCGATGCCGGCAAGGTGCGCCTGCTCGGGGTGTTGACCGAGAAGCGCCTGCCCGATTTCGCGAACCTCGCCACCGTCAAGGAGCAGGGCTTCGACGTGGTCGTGACGAAGTTCCGCGGTCTTGCGGGCCCGAAGGGCATCCCCGACGACATCGCGGCCCAGTGGGAACGTGCGATCCGCCAGGTCGTGGCGAGCGACGCCTACAAGGCCGAGTACGCCAAGGAAAGCCTCGTGCCGAACGTGCTTGGGCGTGCGGAGGCGCGAATCTTCACTCAGAAATTCGCGGAGGACATCACCGCGACGCTGCGCGAGTTGGGCGTCATCAAGTGAGGCTTTCGCGCGATACCGGCCTCGGCGTTCTCGCCGTCATCGTGGCGGGGGCCTACTACGCCGAGGCCATGACGATCCAGCAGAGCCTTCTTGCCGACGCTGTGGGTGCCGACGGCGTGCCGCGCATGCTGGCGGTCGGCATGGGCCTGACCGGGTTCGTGCTTGCCGGTCGCAGCGTGCTGCGGCCGGCGGCGGTCTCCGATGACGACCCGCCGATGTCGGCACATCTTCGTGCGGCGGGGCTGCTCGCGATACTCGTCGTCTATCTGCTGGCGGTTCCGGTCGCCGGCTATCCGCTGTCGGTCGCCGCACTGATCGCGGCGGTTGCCGTCTATGCCGGTGCGCGCATCGACGCGACGCTCGCCGTCACGGCCGTGGGCGGTGCGGCCGCCTTCTGGTTCATGTTCAAGTGGCTTCTGGGCATCCAGCTGCCGGTCGGGATGCTGTCATGGGGTTGAGTACGCTGCTGGCCTCGCTGGCCGGCGTGATCTGGGGGATTTTCGGCGGTGCCCTGCCGGGCATATCGCCCTCCATCGCGATGGCGCTTCTTCTGCCTTTCACCTACGGGATGGAGCCGGTGGTCGCGATCGTGTTGCTCGCGTCGGTCTATGTCGGCGCCGAATACGGCGGATCGATCCCGGCGATCCTGATCCGCACCCCGGGCACGAACTCGGCGGCAGCCACGACGCTCGACGGCTACGAGCTTGCCAAGCAGGGCCGGGCAGGCGAGGCACTCGGCATCTCGCTGATGTCGGGCCTGGTCGGCGGCCTGTTCGGCCTCGTCGTGCTGGTGCTCGCGACCGAGCCGCTGGCCAAGGTGGCGCTCGCCTTCACCCCGCCCGCCTATTTCGCGCTCGGCATACTCGGACTATCGGTCATCGCCAGCCTTGCGGGCGGCTCGCTTCTCAAGGGGCTGATCGGCGCGTTCGCCGGCCTGATGGTTGCGACGGTCGGGACCGACCCGGTTTCCGGCGTGCCGCGCTTCACCTTCGGCAGCGCCGACCTGCTCGGTGGCATCCGGCCGATCCTCATCATGGTCGGCCTGTTCGCGGTGGCCGAGATGCTCGAGCAGATCTCTTTGCCGGGCTGGAGCAAGGCCGACGCGCGCGACACGCGCCTGAAGCTGCCGGGCCTCGCGACGTGGAAGCGCATCTGGAAGGCCAACGCGATCGGCTGCGGCATCGGCACGTTCGAAGGCGTCACGCCGGGTGCGGGCGGCACGGTCGCCGCCTTCATGGCCTACAACGAGGCGAAGCGCTGGTCGAAGCATCCGGAGGAATTCGGCAAGGGTTCGGTCGAGGGCGTGGCGGCACCGGAAAGTGCCAACAACGTCGTCACGGCTACGGCACTCGTGCCGCTGCTCAGCCTCGGCATCCCCGGATCGAACTCGGCGGCCGTGCTCCTGGGCGGCTTCATGATCCACGGGCTGATGCCGGGACCGCTGCTGTTCCAGAAGGCGCCCGACGTCGTCTACGGTCTCTATGGCGGCCTGCTCGCCGCGAACGTCTTCATGGTGCTGGTCGGGCTCGTGATCCTCACGCCCTGCATCTGGCTGGTGAACCGGCCCAAGCCCTATCTGATCGCGTTCATCCTGGCGCTGGTGTGTACGGGCGTGTTCGCGATCGAGCAGAGCCTGTTCGATCTCGGTCTCGTGCTTGGAGCGGGCGTGGTCGGCTATGCGATGCGCCGGTTTGGCGTGCCGGTCCTGCCGGTCGTGCTGGGCGTCGTGCTCGGGTTCCTCGTCGAGTCCAACTATCGCCGCAGCCTCGTGCTGTCGAACGGCGACCATGGCGTGTTCGTGCAGGACCCGGTCTCGCTGGGCCTGCTTGTCGCTTCCCTGCTGCTGACCGCCTATTCGCTGATCCGGGAGTTCAAGTCGAAATGACCGTCGCCGAAACGCTCGCCGATGCCTGCCTTGCCGCCAGGCCCACGCCGGCAGCCGCCGCGATGGCGCAGACCCAGCTGATCGACATCGCGGGGATCTGCGTCGCCGCGCGCGGCACCGACTTTCTCGCCGCCGCCCGCAAGGGCGTTGATGAAGGCGGGCCCTGCACGGCGATCGGCATCGCCGGCGGTTTCTCGGCGGCCGATGCCGCGATGCTGAACGGGGTCGCGGCACACGGCGAGGATTTCGACGACACGTTCGAAGGCGGGCCCGTGCATGCCGGCGTGGTCATCCTGCCCGCCGTGCTCGCCACGGCCGAGCGTCACAAGGTGCCCGGGCGCATCGCGATGCGCGCGATCGCCATCGGCACCGAGATCACGTGCCGGCTTTCCGTCGTGGTTCCAAAGGCCACGCACAAGGCCGGTTTCCATCCGACGGCCGTTTTCGGCGCCATCGGGGCGGCCGCCGCCGCCGGAACCGCGCTCGGTCTTTCGAAGGCGCAGCTCGTCAACGCGATGGGCATCGCCGGCAGCATGGCCTCGGGCATCATCGAGTATCTCGCCGAAGGGACATGGACCAAGCGGCTGCATCCGGGCTGGGCCGCGCAGAGCGGCTACCGCGCGGCACGCCTTGCCGCCGGCGGATTCACCGGTCCGCGCACGCTGTTCGAGGGCACGCATGGCCTGTTCCACGGGTTCGCGCGCAAGGTACCGACGGACTGGTCGGGCCTGCTTGACGGCTTCGGCAGGCAGTGGGTCAGCGAGACGATCGCGTTCAAGCCCTATGCCTGCGGCACGATGATCCATCCCTATATCGACTGCGCCAAGCGTATCGCGGCGCGCGGGATCGATCTTTCCAGGATCGTCTCGATCGAGTGCGAAACGGCCGAGGGTATCCTGCATCGCCTGTGGGAACCGCTCGAGGCCAAGCGTAACCCGCCCAACGGCTATGCCGCCAAGTTCAGCATCCCCT
>JBIKWI010000125.1:0-10592 GCA_044356395.1 Tagaea sp.
CCCTGGCTGTCGGTGAAGTCCTTCATCGGCTTGGTGACCATCGTGAAGCCGTTGTAGTCCAGCCAGTCGACGAGCGGGCGGATCGGCGAATAGTCCTGATCCTCGGCCAGTGCGGTGTAGTAGAAAGCGCGGATCAGCCGGCCCTTGCTCTGGAAGAGCTGGAGCAGGCGGCGGTAGTCGATGTCGAAGTTGAGCGCGCGCGCCGCGTTGTAGAGGTTAGGGCCGTCGATGAAGAGCGCCAGACGCTCCTGCGGATAGAAGGCCATCGTGGAATTCCTTTCGGATATAACGTGCCGGATGCAATCGATCTGCAAAATGGAATTCCGGTTCCTTATCGCCTTTGCGCGGGCCGCACAAGAAGGCGTGCGGCGATGATCTTCGTCGCCCTCGGCGCCAACCTGCCCAGCGAGGCAGGCCCGCCCGCGCGCACGCTCGTGGCCGCGATGGAGGCGCTCGACGCGGCCGGCCTGCGCGTCGCGGCACGCTCGCGAATCTACGAAAGCCCGCCCTGGCCGCAACCGTCCGACCAGCCTTGGTATGCGAATGCCGTCGTCCGGCTGGAAACGCGGCTCGACCCCGAGGCGCTGCTGGCGCGGCTGCATGCGGTCGAGCGCGCGTTCGGCCGCGTGCGCAGCGTGCCCAACGCGCCGCGCGCACTCGACCTCGACCTCATCGACCATGACGGTGCCGTGCGCGACGGCGTGGCGCCGCTGCTGCCGCATCCGCGCATGGCGACGCGCGCTTTCGTGCTGCTGCCGCTCGCCGAACTGGCGCCCGGCTGGCATCATCCCGTCGACGGAACGCCGATCGCGCGCCTGATCGCGCGCCTTCCCGCCGACACGATTTGCCGGCCGCTTGCGGAACGGCCCGCAAGCGACTGACCCGGCAGGGGTTTCGGTCGGCGAAATCGATTGTTTTGCGCTGCGGCAAGGGCTATATTCTTTGCCCATTTTGCGACTCAGTCGCTCTTCCCTCCGGAGTACCGTATGGCCCGCGTTACCGTCGAAGACTGCGTCGTCAAGATCCCGAACCGCTTCGAACTCGTGATGCTCGCCGCCCAGCGCGCGCGCGAGATCCAGGCCGGCTCGCCGCTGACGGTCGAGAAGGACAACGACAAGAACCCGGTCATCGCGCTTCGCGAGATCGCCGACAATTCCCTCGACCTCGACAATCTCAAGCAGTCGCTCGTCCAGGGCCTCCAGCGCCAGGTCGAGAGCGAGGAGCCCGAGGAAGACGCGATGGAGCTGCTCGCGGCCGATCGCGACGTCGCGGGCGTTGCCGAAGACGCCACGCTCGACGGCATCGAGGACGAGATGGAGATCGAGGACGCCGAGGAAAAGCTCGCCGGCGGCGACGCGGCGGCGACGACGGTCGAAGAGTAAGGCGGGGCGGGGGCCGGGGTGAACGCCGACGGCGCCACCGACACCCCACCAGCGACGGCGGATGCCGGGCCTGTACCGGCTCCGTTGACTGCCGCGGGCGGCGAAGCACCCAAGCGGGTCCGCCCGCCGATGATGCGGGCCTTCGAACTGGTCGAGCGGGTCAAGGCCTACGATCCCGAGGCCGACGAAGACCTCATCAACCGCGGCTACGTCTATTCCCTGAAAGTGCATGGTGCGCAGACCCGCGCGTCCGGCGACCCATATTTCTCCCATCCGCTGGAAGTCGCGGGCATCCTGACGAGCTACCGGCTCGACACCGCGACGATCGTCACGGCCCTGCTGCATGACACGGTCGAGGACACGCTCGCCAGCGTCGAGGAGATCGAGCGCCTGTTCGGGCCCGAGATCGCCCGGCTGGTCGACGGGGTGACCAAGCTCTCGCGCCTGGAGCTGCAGGCCCAGTCCGACAAGGCCAAGCAGGCGGAGAATTTCCGCAAGCTGCTGCTCGCTATGTCGGAAGACATCCGCGTGCTGCTGGTCAAGCTCGCCGACCGGCTGCACAACATGCGCACCCTCGGTTTCATCCCCAAGATCGAAAAGCGCCAGCGCATCGCGCGCGAGACGATGGAGATCTACGCGCCGCTGGCCGAGCGCATCGGCATGCGCCGGATCCAGGAAGAGCTCGAGGACATCGCCTTCGGCGAGCTCAATCCGGACGCGCGCGAGTCGATCGTCATGCGCCTCCAGCACCTGCGTTCGCGCGGCCAGGACGTGGTGACGCGGATCGCCGACCAGGTTGCCGCGGCGCTGAAGGAAGAGGGGATCGACGCGCAGGTCTCGGGGCGCGAAAAAACGCCCTTCTCGATCTGGCGCAAGACCCAGCGCAAGAACGTCGCGTTCGAGCAGCTCTCCGACATCATGGCCTTCCGCGTCATCGTGCCCGACACGGCCGAATGCTACCGCGCGCTGGGCTCGATCCATTCGCGCTGGCCGGTGGTGCCGGGGCGCTTCAAGGATTACATCTCGGTCCAGAAGCCCAACGGCTACCGCTCGCTGCACACCGGCATCTTCGGGCCGGAACGCCAGCGCATCGAGATCCAGATCCGCACGCGCGAGATGCACGAGGTCGCCGAGTTCGGCGTGGCGGCGCACTGGTCGTACAAGGAAGGCCGCCCGGCCGCGGGCGACGCCAAGGGCACGTTCCGCTGGCTTCGCGAACTGCTCGACATCCTCGAGCACGCGTCGAACCCCGAGGAATTCCTCGAGCACACCAAGCTCGAGATGTACCAGGACCAGTGCTTCTGCTTCACGCCCAAGGGCGACCTGATCGCGCTGCCGCGCGGGGCCACGCCCGTCGATTTCGCCTACGCCGTCCATTCGGAAGTCGGCGACCACTGCGTGGGCGCCAAGATCAACGGGCGCATGATGCCGCTGCGCACGTCGCTGTCGAACGGCGACCAGGTGGAGATCGTCACCTCCAAGGCGCAGGTCCCGTCGCCGACCTGGGAACGCTTCGTCGTGACGGGCAAGGCACGCGCGCGCATCCGGCGCTTCATCCGTGCCCAGCAACGCCACCAGTTCCTCGATCTGGGCCGCTCGATGCTGCAGAAGGCCTTCAAGACCGAAGGCTACGACTATGCCGACAAGTCGCTCGAGGGGGCCGTAAAGCCGCTGAAAGCCGACGACGTCGAGGACCTGATCGCGATGGTGGGCGCGGGCCAGGTCAGCGACCGCGAGATCATCGGAGCGCTTTTCCCGGAAAGCCGCCAGCAGCCCAAGCCCGCCAACGTCGTGCCGCTGCGAAAGCAGAAGCCCAAGGACGGCACGTCGTCGCACGCGCACGTTCCCATCAAGGGGCTGATCCCCGGCATGGCGATCCACTATGCCGGCTGCTGCCATCCGCTGCCCGGCGACCGCATCGTGGGCATCGTCACGACGGGGCGCGGCGTGACCGTCCACACGATCGACTGCGACACGCTCGAACAGTTCGCCGACCAGCCGGCCCGCTGGCTCGACGTGGGCTGGGACGTGGACGACGCGCCGTCGGGTGCCGGCTTCGTGGGCCGCGTGGCGCTTGTCGTGCGCAACGAGTCCGGCAGTCTCGGCTCGCTGTCGACCGTCATCGCCAAGAACGCCGGCAACATCACGAACCTCAAGATCGTGAACCGGACGACCGAGTTCTGGGAAATGATCATCGACATCGAGGTGCGCGACCTCAAGCACCTGACCAACGTGATCGCGGCACTGCGCGCCACCCCGGTCATCAATTCGGCGGAGCGCGCGCGCGGATGATCCTCGGGCTCGGCTCCGATCTCGTCGACATCCGGCGCGTGGAGAAGACGCTGGAACGATTCGGCACGCGCTTCACGCACCGCCTCTACACCGAAGGGGAGCGCGCGAAATCCGAACGGCGGGCGAACCGGGCGGCCAGCTACGCGCGCCGGTTCGCGGCCAAGGAAGCCTGCTCCAAGGCGCTGGGCACCGGCTTCCGCCATTCGGTCTACTGGCGCGACATGGAAGTGGTGAACCTGCCCGGCGGCAAGCCCACGATGCGGCTGACCGGCGGGGCGCTGGCCCGGCTCGAGAAGATGCTGCCCGCCGGCATGCGCGCCCAGATCGACGTCAGCCTCACCGACGACCCGCCGATCGCGCAGGCCATCGTCATCATAACCGCGGTTCCGGCCGCGACTTGACAGGCCGCACCGGCCAAGCGCCTTATCCCGCCCCGAACCGGACCCTGAAGCCCAAGAAGCCCATGTCGCTCCCGCCGACCGCAAAAGCCCAGCCGAAGAACGGATTTCTCGACGTCGTCAAGACGCTCGTCTACGCGGCGCTGATCGCGATGGGCATCCGCACGCTCGCCTTCGAGCCGTTCAACATCCCGTCGGCCTCGATGGTGCCCACGCTGCTAATCGGCGACTACCTGTTCGTGTCGAAATTCTCCTACGGCTACTCGTTCGCCTCGCTGCCGAGCTACGTGACGACGCGCTTCCCGGGGCGCGCATTGTCGCGCGAGCCGCAGCGTGGCGACGTCGTGGTCTTCAAGCTGCCCAAGGACGGCAAGACGGATTACATCAAGCGTCTGGTCGGCCTGCCCGGCGACCGCATCCAGGTCACGCGCGGCATCCTGCACATCAACGGCGAAGCGGCACCGGTCGAGCGCATCGAGGACTTCGTCGAGACCGAGGGCGGCTTCTCGCGCCGCGTGGCGCAGTATGTCGAAACGCTGCCCGGCGGGCGCCAGCATCGCGTGCTGAAGATGCATGTCGACGGCTACTACAACAACACGCCCGAATTCACGGTTCCGCCCGGCCACTATTTCGCGATGGGCGACCATCGCGACAATTCGCAGGACAGCCGCGATCCCAACGCCGTCGGCTTCGTGCCGTTCGAGAACCTGGTGGGCCGCGCCGAGATCCTGTTCTTCTCGACCGACGGCAGTGCCAATCTGCTGCTCCCCTGGACGTGGTTCACGGCCGCGCGCTACAGCCGCCTGCTGAACCCGATCCGCTAGGCGCCCGATGAAGGCCGCCCACGCGAAGCTGGAAGCGGCCCTGGGCCATCGCTTCGCCGACCCCGAACTGCTCGTCGCGGCCCTCTCGCATTCCTCGCTCGGGCGGCGCGGCAACGCGCAGCGCTCGGGAGCTAATTTCGAGCGGCTCGAGTTCCTCGGCGACCGGGTCGTCTCGCTCGTCGTGGCCGAACTGCTGACCGAGCGTTTCCCGACCGAAGCCGAGGGCGACCTTGCCAAGCGCCATGCCTTTCTCGTGCGCGGCGAACAGCTGGCCGGACATGCGCGCGATCTTGGCATCGGCGAGGCGCTGACGCTGTCGACCAGCGAGAACCAGGGCGGCGGGCGCGACAATCCGGCCGTGCTTGCCGACGCGTTCGAGGCGGTGGTCGCGGCCGTGCATCTGGACGGCGGGTTTGCCGTCGCGCGCACGCTCGTGCGCCGCCTGTTCGAGCCGCTCGCGGTCGCCGAAACGGCCCCGCCGCGCGAGCCTAAGACGGCCCTGCAGGAATGGGCGCAGGGACGGGGACTGGCGCTGCCGCGCTATCGGACCCTGTCGCACGAAGGGCTGGCGCACGCGCCGCGCTTCACGATCGAGGTCGCGGTCGACGGCGAACTGCCGGCGACCGCCGAAGGAACTTCCAAACGCGAGGCCGAGCGCGCGGCCGCCGCCACGCTTCTCGCGCGCCTGGAGTCGAAATGACGGACACGAAGACGCGCTGCGGTTATGTCGCGATGCTGGGGGCGCCCAACGCGGGCAAGTCCACGCTTGTGAACCGGCTGGTGGGCACCAAGGTCGCCATCGTCTCGCCCAAGGTGCAGACGACGCGCACGCGCGTGACCGGCATCCTGGTCGAGGACGGCGCGCAGGCCGTGTTCCTGGATCTGCCCGGCGTGTTCGCGCCCAAGCGCCGGCTCGACCGCGCGATGGTGGACGCCGCGTGGCGCGGGGCAGAGGACGCCGACGCGCTTCTGTTCGTCGTCGATGCCAAGCGGGCATCGCGTGGGCCCGACGACGAGGACGAAGCGCTGATCCTCGACGGGCTGCGCAAGCGCAAACTGAAGGCGATCCTCGTGCTCAACAAGATCGACCTGCTCGATCCGCCGGCCCTGCTGACGCTCGCCAAGCGCTACGACGCGACGGGTCTCGTGTCGGAGATCTTCATGGTGTCGGCCGAGACCGGCGACGGCTGCGACACGTTGAAGGCCAAGCTGATCGGCCGCCTGCCGGAAGGCCCCTATCTCTATCCCGAGGACGAGATTTCCGATCTGCCGGCACGCCTGCTCGCGGCGGAAGCCACGCGCGAGCAGATCTTCCGCCAGCTTCACCAGGAGCTGCCCTATGCCATCGCGGTCGAGACCGACAAGTTCGAGGAGCGCAAGGACGGTTCGGCGCGCATCGAGCAGACGATCTATGTCGCTCGCGAAGGCCAGCGCAAGATCGTGATCGGCGCCAAGGGCGCGCAGGTCAAGAAGATCGGCGAACTGGCGCGCGCCGAGATCGCCAAGATGCTCGACCGGCAGATCCACCTGTTCCTGCATGTCAAAGTGGCGCCCGGCTGGGACGAGAAGCGCGATTTCTTCAAGGATTGGGGCCTCGAATACGACGCCTGAGTGCGGGGCCAAACTCCGCGCTGGCACGGTATTCGCTTCGTGGGCGTGATTGCCCCAACGGTCGGCCCGACACGACCTGCCCTCGAACAGGAGTACGATTCATGAAATCCATCCGGACAACGCTCGCCTCGATGGCAGTGTTCGCCGTCGCCGCGACCGCGAACGCCCAGACCGCACCGACCCGCACCTCCACGCTCGATGCGGTCAAGGGTCGCGGCGTGCTGACCTGCGGCGTCAACACGGCCCTGCCGGGCTTCTCGGCGCCGAATGCGCAGGGCGAGTGGCGCGGCCTGGACGTGGAACTCTGCCGCGCCATCGCGGCGGCGGTGCTCGGCGATCCGGCGAAGGCGAAGTTCGTGCCGACCACGGCCCAGCAGCGTTTCGTCGCCCTCCAGTCGGGCGAGATCGACGTGCTGACGCGCAACGCCACGCAGACGCTGCTGCGCGACACCACGCTCGGCCTCCACATGGCGGGCGTGAATTTCTACGACGGGCAGGGCTTCATCGTGAAACGCTCGATGAACGTCACCAACGCCAGACAGCTCGACGGTGCGACGGTCTGCGTGCAGCCCGGCACCACCACGGAGCTGAACCTCGCCGACTATTTCCGCGCCAACCGGATGCGTTTCACGCCGGTCGTCATCGAGCGGCTCGAAGAGAACATCGCCGCCTACCAGGCCGGGCGCTGCGACGTCTACACGACCGACGCGTCTGGCCTCGCGTCCGTCCGCTCCAACCTCGCGGTTCCGGGCGATCACGTGATCCTGCCCGAGCGCGTCTCCAAGGAGCCCCTCGGGCCGATGGTCCGCAAGGGCGACGACCAGTGGTTCGCCATCGTCAAGTGGACGCTGACCGCGATGATCGAGGCCGAGGAATACGGCGTCACGCAGGCGAACGTCGACGAGATGCTGAAATCGACCAATCCCGGCATCCAGCGCATGCTCGGCGTCACGCCCGGCTTCGGCAAGGCGCTCGGCCTCGACGAGAAGTGGGCCTACAACGTCATCAAGGCCATCGGGAACTACGGCGAGAGCTACGAGCGCAATGTCGGCACCAAGACGCCGATCGGCCTCGAGCGCGGCGTGAATGATTTGTGGACCAAGGGCGGCCTGATGTACGCGCTGCCGCTGCGCTGAACTGATCTGATCTGACGGCGAAGGAGGCCCGTTCCGCAAAAGCGGGGCGGGCCTTCATTTTTTGAAGCCGTACGCCGTCGCTCCCTTCACGTTGACGTCGACGTCGAGCCGGTGCTGGAGCGGCGGGTAGGCGCGCTGGCGGCAGTTCTCGCGCTCGCACACGCGGCAGCCCACGCCGATCTCGACGACCGAGCCGAGTTTCTCCAGATCGAGCCCGTCGGCATAGACGAGCTCCGACGCCCGGCCGATCTCGCAGCCGATGCCCAGCGCATAGGTTGTCGGCGGCTCGCGCCAGCCGCCGGCCGATTTCGCCACCGTGCGCGCCACGCAGAAGAACGTGGCGCCGTCGGCAAGGCGTGCGACCTGCGTGAGGATGCGCCCCGGGCTGGTGAAGGCCTCGTGCACGATCCAGCGCGGGCACGAGCCGCCGAAGCGCGAGAAATGGAAGCCCGCGGCCGAGAAGCGCTTGGAGACGTTGCCCGCGATGTCGGTGCGCACGAGCCAGAGCGGCACGCCCTTGTCGCCGGGGCGCTGGAGCGTGGAGAGGCGATGGCACGCCTGCTCGAAGCTCGTGCCGAAATGGTGGCCGAGCATCTCGATGTCGTAGCGCAGCGCCTTCGCGGCTTCCAGATAGGGCGCGTACGGCATCAGCACCGCACCGGCGAAATAGTTGTAGAGACCGACGCGCACCAGCGTCTCGGTCTCCTTCGAGGCGAGCTTCGCGGTGGCAAGGATCATGTCGACGGGCTTGCGCGCCTCGATCTGGCCGATCTGGTAGGCGAGGTGGAAGCGTCGCGACGGGCGCGGCAGGATCTCGCTCAGCTGCAGCTTTTTCGTGCGCGTGTCGTAGCGGCGCACGGCTCCGGCGAGCGGGCCGGGCTCGACGATGTCGACCGAGATGCCGTGCTTGCCCTTGGCGTAGTCGACGAGGCCGCGCCATGGTTCGCCCGGCGGCAGGTTGGCCTCGGCGACGACCTTCTCGGCCGCGCGCTCGATCTCGTCGAAATAGTTGGTGCGGTCGTGGAAAAAGTCGCGCGCCTCCTCGGCCGGCAGCACCATCTTGCGCGTGGTGCCGCTGGGCAGGCCCAGCGTCATCGACTGCGCGTCGTCGCGCGCCAGCCGGTAGGCGCGATAGAGCTCGAGGATCGCCTTGGCGGCGTTGGGTGCCGCTTCCGCCAGCGACTTTATCTCGTCGCCGGTCACGCCGTGCGCGGCGAGCGTGGAATCCGAGAACACCTCGCGCAGGCCGCCGGCGAGCTTGCGGTCGTCGTCGTCCGAAAGATCGGTGAGCTCGACGTCGAACTGCTTGCCGAGTTTCAGCAGCAGCGAGACGGTGACGGGGCGCTGGTCGTGCTCGATGAGGTTGAGATAGCTCGCCGAGATGCCGAGCTGCTCGGCCATGCGCGCCTGCGTCAGGCCCGACTGCTCGCGCAGGCGGCGGATCTTGTTGCCGAGCAGGGTCTTGCGCGCCATGAGCGGTCTCCGGCAGGAGTTTACAAACTTTACACTGCGACGCAGCGGGTTGCAAATCCGTCGACGTATTTACGGTTTTCCGGGGTTTTCAGGCTTCGATCTTCGCGCCCGCAGCGTGAAGATATTTACAGGCCGAAAGGTCGAACCCTCTTCCCCGAAGGAGCCCGCCATGAGCGCCACCTGGAACACCGATCCCCGCTGGAACGGCATCAAGCGCGACTACACGTCCGAGGACGTGCGCAAGCTCGCCGGATCGTTCCGCGTCGAGCACACGCTGGCCCGCAAGGGGGCCGAGCGCCTGTGGGACATCCTCCAGACCGAGCCCTACGTGAACACGCTGGGGGCGCTGACCGGCAACCAGGCCATGCAGCAGGTCAAGGCGGGGCTGAAGGCGATCTACCTGTCGGGCTGGCAGGTGGCGGCCGACGCGAACAACGCGGGCCAGATGTATCCCGACCAGTCGCTCTACCCCGTCTCGTCGGTGCCCGACGTCGTCAAGCGGATCAACAACGCGCTGCGCCGCGCCGACCAGATCCAGACGATGGAAGGCAAGGGCGACACGCACTGGATGGCGCCGATCATCGCGGACGCGGAAGCCGGCTTCGGCGGTGCGCTCAACGCCTACGAGCTGATGAAGGCGATGATCGAGGCGGGTGCGGCCGGCGTCCATTTCGAGGACCAGCTCGCGTCGGAAAAGAAGTGCGGCCATCTGGGCGGCAAGGTGCTGGTCCCGATGAGCCAGCATGTGCGCACGCTGAACGCCGCGCGCCTTGCCGCCGACGTCGAAGGCGTGCCGACCGTGCTGCTCGCACGCACCGACGCGCACTCGGCGCAGCTCATCACGACGGACGTGGACGAGCGCGACCGCCCGTTCCTGACCGGCGAGCGCACGCCCGAAGGATTCTTCCGCATCAAGGAAGGCAAGGGCGTGGAATACGCGATCGCGCGCGGCCTCGCCTACGCGCCCTATTCCGACCTGCTGTGGTGGGAGACGTCGGAGCCGGATCTGGGCGAGGCGCGCGAGTTCGCGACCGAGCTGCGCCGTCAGTTCCCCGGCAAGATGCTGGCCTACAACTGCTCGCCCTCGTTCAACTGGCGCAAGAAGCTCGACGCCAAGACGATCGAGACCTTCCAGCAGCAGATCGGCGAGATGGGCTACAAGTTCCAGTTCGTCACGCTCGCCGGCTTCCACGCGCTCAACTACTCGATGTACGAGCTGGCGCGCGGCTACGCCAAGCGCGGCATGGGCGCCTACTCGGAACTCCAGCAGGCCGAGTTCGACGCCGAGAAGCACGGCTACACCGCCACGCGCCACCAGCGCGAGGTCGGCACGGGCTATTTCGACGCGATCGCGGTCGCGATCTCGGCCGGCAAGGCATCGACGACGGCGATGGCCGGCTCGACGGAAACCGACCAGTTCCACGACAAGCCGCGC
Source organism: Tagaea sp. (assembly GCA_044356395.1). Taxonomy (GTDB): domain Bacteria; phylum Pseudomonadota; class Alphaproteobacteria; order CACIAM-22H2; family CACIAM-22H2; genus Tagaea. The sequence goes on from JBIKWI010000125.1 coordinate 10,552, forward strand.
GCCGTTCCGCACGCTGCCGAGTAATCAGAAGAAAAACGGGA
>JBIKWI010000301.1:0-2969 GCA_044356395.1 Tagaea sp.
ATCGATCTTTCCAGGATCGTCTCGATCGAGTGCGAAACGGCCGAGGGTATCCTGCATCGCCTGTGGGAACCGCTCGAGGCCAAGCGTAACCCGCCCAACGGCTATGCCGCCAAGTTCAGCATCCCCTACGGCATCGCGGCGGGCCTGGTACTCGGCCACGCGGGTCTTGCCGCTTTCACCGACGCGCAGGTCGCCGACGAGCGCCTGCGTGCGATCGCGCGCAAGGTGCGCTACGTCGTCGATCCGCAAAATCCCTATCCGGACCAGTTCACCGGGCACGTGCGCATTGCGTTGGCGGACGGCAGCGTCGTCGAGGAGCGCCAGCCGCATTTCCGCGGCGGATCGAACGAGCCACTGACCCGCGCCGAGATCGTCGAGAAGTTCCGTCTGAACTGCAGCCATGGCGGCTGGCCGGATGCGCGCGCCGACCGCCTGCTGGCCTTTGCCGGGTCCGTGCTGGACTCGGATGCACCCGTTTCCCTTTCCGACTTCGGAGGTTGAAGGATGGCTGAACTCAAGGGGCGCGTGGCGCTTGTCACCGGTGCCGGGCGCAATATCGGCCGGTCGATCGCTCTCGAACTTGCCGCCGCCGGCGCCAATGTCGTCGTCAACGCGCGGTCGAGCCGGGCGGAAGCCGAAGCGGTCGCCGCCGAGATCGGTCCGGCAGCGATGGTCGCGATGGCCGACGTGACCGACCGTGCGGCCGTCGACTCGATGGTGGCAGCCACGCTGGCGCGCTTCGGGCGGCTCGACATCCTCGTCAACAATGCCGCCGTGCGCGGCGAGAAGCCGTTCGAGACGCTCGACTACGCGACATGGCGCAACGTGCTGGCGATCTGCCTCGACGGCGCATTCAACTGCGCCCAGGCATCGCTCGCTGCCCTGAAGGCGAGCGGCGCAGGCACCATCGTCAATATCGGCGGTCTCACGGCGCACACCGGGGCTGCCGACCGTGCGCATGTCGTCACCGCGAAGGCGGGGCTTGTTGGTCTCACGCGCGCTTTGGCACATGACCTTGCCCCGCATGGCATCACCGTCAACAACGTGGCACCCGGCATGATGGACACGGCGCGCGGCGCATCGGCCGGTCACCAGCAGCCCAAGCACCACGCCACGCACCAGACGCTGCTCGGCCGGCGCGGGCATCCGGACGAGATCGGCACCGCCGTGCGCTGGCTCGCCGGGCCCGGCGGGCGCTATGTGACCGGGCAGGTCATACATCTCAATGGCGGGACCTATCTGGGCGGCTAGGTGTCGTTTCCAAGAAGAATGCCCAGCCTGACGAGAGGCGGGTGTCCGAGGGCTGAGCGGACGCGGGTGGAGTTGTAGTCCTCGTCCGGACGCGCCTGATCTCGCGCTCGGCGTAGGTCTGGGCTGAGGAGCCGGAGCGAGCCAGACTCGATCCAGCCCATCAATTCCCGGGACTGAACACCTAGTCGATCTCGATCGCGCCGCGATTGGCCTTGATCGTCGAGCGGGCGGCCTTGGAAGCCAGCCGCCGGCGCTTGGCACCCTTGGTCGGCTTGGTCGCCTTGCGCGCCTTGGGCCGGTGCAGGGCCATGCGCAGCAGCGTGGCGAGCTTTTCGAGCGCGTCCTTGCGGTTCATTTCCTGCGTGCGGTGGCGCGAGGCGTCGATCAGAAGCAGGCTTGCCCCCGACACGCGCCGGCCCGCGATCGTCCGCAGCCGCTCGACGAACTCGGGCGCCACCCGCAGGCGACCGAGATCGATGCGCAACTCGACCGCGGTCGACACCTTGTTCACGTTCTGGCCGCCCGGTCCGCTGGCGCGCACGAAGCGCCAGTCGAGATCGCGGTCGTCGAGGTCGAGTTCGGGAATCACGCGCGGCATGGCTGACGGCACAGTCGCCCGACTTGCGCCTGCGGGCAAGCGGGTTTAGGAGTGCGGCCCATGTCCGGGGTCTCGTTCGTCTGCACGGTCTACAACAAGGAGAAGTTCCTGCCCGCGGTGATCGCCGCGATCTGGCGGCAGGTTCCCGACCGTCCGCGCGAATTCATCTTCGTCGACGACGGCAGCCGCGACGGCTCCGTCGCGATCGTGCGCGAACTGACGAAGGATTGGCCGAACTGCCGGATCGTCGAGCAGCCCAACGGTGGACCGTCGTCGTCGACCAACACCGGGATCGGGCTTGCCACGCAGACCTGGCTGAAGCTCGTCGGATCGGACGACGTGCTCGCCCCCTACGCCACGCGCCGGCTGATCGAGGTCGCCGAGGCGACGGATGCTGGCGGCGTGTTCGCGAAAATCGGCTTCTACCGCGACGAGTCGGAAATCCGCTTCGACGAGGCGGCCGCCGACGCGATGCGGCCAGTGGTTCCCGCCGATCCGGTCGGCGAAGTGATCCGCCACGGCGTGTCGGGCACGTCGCCCACGCTGTTCCGCACGGCCGTCGTCAAGCAGGCGGGTGGCTGCGACCCCGACGTGTTCGTCGAGGATTTCGCACTGGCGTTGCGCGTGGCGCGCCTTTCTCCCATCGCCCGCTTCGATCATGTCGTCACATGGGGACCGGCAGCCGACGAGACGCGCATCATGGTCGGCCAAGGCCATCAGGCGCACCACGACTTCGCGCTGGCACTCGTGCATTTCCTGCGCGCGCATCCCGACATGGCGGCGCGCTATGGACATCTCGCGTTCCGCCGTGCGGCCGGGCGTGCATGGAAGTATGCGCGCCGTGCGGCCGGTCTCGGCTGGACCTCGCGCTATCCGTGGCTCAATCTTCGCGCCTATTTCGGTCCGCCGGGCCATCCGGCCGATGCCGTCGCACGGACGATGGATGTCTACAGCCGAGGTGCCGGACCCGCCGCCAAGCCGATCATCCGGGTGGGTGCTGGCCGATGAAGCCGCGTTCGCGCCGGGCGCCCGGCATTTTCGCGATCGTGCTGGCGATGGCTTTCGTCAACCAGCTCTTCTCGTCGGGCGATTTCGTCGAACAGCGGCTCCAGCTCCTGCC
>JBIKWI010000302.1:0-2967 GCA_044356395.1 Tagaea sp.
GTCGCCTCGTCCATGCCGCCGGCCCCGCCGCGGGGCGCGTCGGCGAGCTTGGCGATGACGTTGCGCAGGTCCATCTGGCCTTCGGCAAGCTTGAGCAGCAGCTGCTGCTCGGCCTTCATCTGGTCGGCGAGCGCGCCCAGCTTTTCGGTGAGCGCAAGGTTCGCCTGGTTGGCGGCCGAGCGGCCGTCCTCGGTGCGCGCCATCGTGCGCTGCAGGTTCTCGAGATTGTCGGCCGTGGTCTCGAGCAGCGCCTGGATGTAGGCCGGCACGGTGTCGCCGCCCTCGCCGCTGCCGATCGAGCCCGACGACAGGCGCGTCTGCGCGGAGAGCCACTCCTCGAGGTCGTTGTAGAAGCGGTTCTGCGCCTGGCCCGCCTGCAGGTCGCAGAAGCCGAGAACGATGGAGCTGGCAAGGCCGAAGAGCGACGTGCCGAAGGCCGTTCCCATGCCCGCGAGCGGCGCCTTGAGGCCGTTCTGCAGGTCGGCGAACAGCGAGGCCGTGTCGGTCGAAGCCGACAGCGTGGCAATCACGCCGCCGACGGCGGCGACGGTCTGCAGCAGGCCCCAGAACGTGCCGAGCAGGCCCAGGAAGATGAGCAGGCCCACGAGATAGCGCGACAGGTCGCGGCTCTCGTCCATGCGGCTGCCGATCGAATCGAGCAGCGAGCGCATCGAGACGGGCGACAGGCTGAAGCGCCCGGTCCGTTCGCCCAGCATCTTGACCATCGGGGCGAGCAGGCGCGGGGCGCGCTCGTTCGAGATCGACGGGCGGTTGGCACGGAACTTCTCGATCCAGGCGATCTCGGCGTTGAGCGACAGGATCTGGCGGAAATTGAACGCGATCCCGAGCAGCAGCACGCCGACGATCAGCCCGTTGAGCGCCATGTGGTGCTGGAAGGCATCGACGATGCCGTCGAACAGGAAATAGACGACGCCGCCGACCGCCGCGAGGAACACGAGCGTGCGGACCAGGAAACGGGTCGGGCGTGCGATTGTCGCGTTCATCCGGTCCGGTCCTTTCCGCGTGGCGGCTGCTAGCGTCGGACCAGGACGATGTCCACGCGGTCCGGCGGGCCGTCGGTCGTGCGGCCCAGTGCACGCACGTCCATGCGGGTCGAGGCGATGCCCTGTTCGATCAGCTGGCCGCGCACCGCAAGGGCGCGCGACAGCGACAGGCGGCGCGCCTGTCCGCCCTGGTCGTCGCCGCCGCTGGCGAAGGCCTGGAGCTGGAGGCGTGCGGCCGGATCGCGCTGCAGCTCGGCGATGACAGCGCCAAGCGCCGTCTTGCCCGCATCGTTGATCTCGGCCGAGCCGGCATTGAAGGCGAGACGCGCGATCGGCCCGTCGGCGGCGCGCGCGGCCGGCGGTGCCGCGGCGACCTGCGGGGCAGGGGCAGGGGCGGGGGCGGCCACGGCAGGGGCCGGGGGCGGTGCGACCGGGGTCGGCGGTGCTGCGGCCGGCGGGGGCGGCGGTGCCGATGCGGCGGCCGGCGGCGGCAGCGGACGCGGCGACTGCGTCACCGAAGGCGGCGGCGGGGGCGGCGGCGCGCTGGCCATCTGGGCCGGTGCCGGCGGCGGGGTCACCGGGCGCGGCGGCTCGGCCGCCACCGAAGGCGGCGGGGGCGGGGGAAGCGTTGCCGAAGGTGCGGGTGCGGGCGGTGCCGCCGGAGCCGGTGCCGAAGCGAAACTCGGCGGCGGCGGCGGCGGCGTGAAGCCGGCGGCGGGCGAGGGCGGGACGAGCGGTGCACGCTGGATGGCGGGCGAGGAATTGGCCGCGAGCGGCGTGGCGGGCGTGCGCGGCCCGGCATTGGTCATGCCGCGCGGCGGGCGCAGGGCCGGGGCACCGGCCGGCGGGTTGTTCAGCTCGTCGAGGACCGACCAGTCGACCTCGACGCTGGCGCGCGGCTGGCGCAGCTGCTGCTGGGCCGAGGCCGTGCCGGCAGCGGCGAAAAGCAGGGAGAGGGCGGAGGCCGCGAGTAGCGTTTTCTTCATGACGGCTCCGACATTAGCGCGAGCCGGCGGCGGCGAACAACCGCCTTTCGCCGGGCGGATTACTTGCCCGATCCGCCGGCGGCGACGAGCATTTTGCCCAACGGTTCGAAAAGCTTGGCGTTGCCGGCCACGATGTTGCCGGTTTCAAGCGCGTCCGGGCCGCCGTCGAGGTCGCCGACGAATCCGCCGGCCTCGCGGATCAGCAGGATGCCCGCCGCGATGTCCCACTTGTTGAGGCCGATCTCGAAGAACCCGTCGAGCCGTCCGGCGGCGACGTAGGCAAGGTCGAGGGCGGCCGCACCGGCCCGGCGGATTCCGGCGACCTTCTCCATCGTCGTGCCGAGGAGCTTCAGATAGTGCGCATGGTCGCCGCGGCCGCGGAACGGGATGCCGGTGCCGATCAGCGCTTCGCCCATGTCGCGCCGTCCCGACACGCGCAGGCGCCGGCTGTTGAGGAAGGCGCCCTTGCCCTTCTCGGCCCAGTAGAGCTCGTCGAGCACGGGGTTGTAGATCAGGCCCGCGAGCAGCTCGCCCTTGTGCGCGAGCGCCATCGAAATGCAGAAATGCGGGTCGGAGTGCAGGAAGTTCGTCGTGCCGTCGAGCGGGTCGATGATCCAGACATGGTCGGGATCCTTGCCGGTGACCACGCCGCCTTCTTCCATCAGGAAGGAGAAGCCGGGGCGCGCGCGCTCGAGCTCGGCGCGGATCGTGCGCTCGGAGGCGAGGTCGGCGGTCGACACGAAGTCGCTCGGGCTCTTGACCGAGACCTGGAGGTTCTCGACCTCGCCGAAGTCGCGCGCGAGCTGGCGGCCGGCCTTGCGGGCGGCACGCTCCATGACGGTGAAGAGGGCGGAGTGCGAGGTGGCGCGCATCGGACGGGACCTGCCGGACCGGCTCAGTCCTTCGCCCGTTCGACGTAGGCGCGCTCCGCGATGTTGACGACGATGCGCTCGCCCGCGGCGACGAAGGGCGGCACG
>JBIKWI010000126.1:0-10487 GCA_044356395.1 Tagaea sp.
GGATCGCGGAACACGAGCTCGCCGCGCGCGGTCGCAAGCGAATGCGCGCCGTCCCGGCTGCCGGGAACAAGCCCGGTGTAGCGGGCGAAGCGCGCGACCGCCTCGGCCGGATCGGCGACGCAAAGCTCGACGCGGCGCAAGGCCCTGGCGCCGTTGGCGTGGCCGAGCCATCGCGTCTGCCACAGATGTTCGGGCGTGACCTGCTCGACGAACTGCACGCGGCCCTCGGCCATCGTGCCGGCGGCGGTCCGCACGACCGTGAAGCGCGCGCGCCGTTCGCCCTCGGGCGTGCCGATCGGGCGGCTGAGCGCCACGGGTTCGAGCGGGGCGAAGCCCCGTGCGGCCAGCCGCGCGTGGTCGTCGGCGGGGGTGGCCGTGCCGAACGCGATCAGATGCACGCCCACATATCGCGCGATGCCGGCGCGCAGCGTGGCGGCGTTGGGCGTGTCGGAGGTGGGGGCGAGGAATTCGAGATAGCCCTTTTCCAGCATCACGCAGTGGTTGCCGGTCCCGGCGGGAACCGGCGGATCGCCGGTGCTCTGGGCGGAGAAAGGGGTGACGGTGAATCCGAGGGCGGCGAGGGCGGATGCCGCCACCGGTGCGTCGGGCACCCAGTGCGCGATATGGTCGAGGACGAGATCGCCCGGTGCCGGCCGCTGGTTCATGCCCCCAGCGTAATCACGCCATTGCGATGCGTGAAGCGCCGCGTGGCGCAGTCGTAGCGCATCAGGTCCTCGCCGATGGCGACGGGTCCGGAAAAGTCGCGCGTCACCTCGTCCATCAGGCGGTGCCGGTCGAAGCGCGTCGGCACGAAATGGTTGAGGATCAGCACGCGCACGCGCGCCTCCAGCGCCACCCGGCCGACCTGGTCCGACGGCGTGTGATAGGAGGCAACCGCCGCGACCGTCTCGGCCGTCCGCACGCCGGGCACGACCGGCATCTCGGCATGCAGGAAGCATTCGTGGACGAGCGCGTCGGCCCCCTTCGCGGCCTCGATCAGCGCCGGGCAATACGCGGTGTCGCCGCTGAATGCGACCTTGCGGCCGGCGGATTCGAACACGTAGCCGAAGGCGTGTTTCACCGGCTGGTGGGCGACTGCCACGGCCGTCACGCGCACGCCGCCTTCGTCCCACACGGTGCCGGCCGCGATCTCGGTCACCGCCACCTCGAATCCGGCGACCGAGGCACGTTTCTCGTGAGAAACGCGTTGGGCCCGCTCCGTCGCCCACAGCGCCATCGTGCCCTCGACGAACGCCTTGGTGCCCGGCGGGCCGAACACGCGCCACGGCCGCGTGCGGCCCTGATGCCAGGCCGAGATCACGAGCTGGTAGAAATCGACCAGATGGTCGGTGTGCAGGTGGGTGAGGAACAGCGCGTCGATCGCGGCCCCCTTCGTTCCCGCCTCGACGAGGCGCTGCGTCACGCCCGAGCCGCAATCGACGAGGAACGAAAGGCCGCGCGCGACGACGAGGTTCGACGGCCCCCGCCGCTCGGGGTCGCATTGCGGGCAGCCGGTGCCCAGCAGCACGAGTTCCATGCGCTCAGCCGTAGAAATAGCGCGGCAGCAGCATCACGAAGTCGGGCCAGTAGGTGACGAGGCCGAGCGTGGCGAGCAGCGGCACGAGGAAGGGCAGGCAGGCCTTGGTCGTGCGCTCGAAGCTGATGTTGGCGATGCGCGCGAGGATGTAGAGCACCATGCCGACCGGCGGCGTGAGCAGCCCGATCATCAGGTTGAGCACCATGATCAGGCCGAAATGCACCGGGTCGACGCCGATCTGCGTCATCAGCGGCATCAGCACCGGCACCAGGATCGTGATCGCGGCGATCGTCTCCATGAAGCAGCCGACGACCAGAAGGAACAGGTTGACGAGCAGCAGCACCGCCCACGGCTCGCTGGTGATCGACAGCACGGCGCCGGCGATCTCGTCGGTCACCTTCGTGGTCGTGATGATGTAGCCGAAGATCGAAGCGCCCGCGACGATGAACAGGATGATCGCCGTCGTCTCGACCGTTTCCATCGACACGCGGATCAGGCCGCGGATCGAGAGCGTCCGGTAGACGAACAGGCCCAGCACCAGCGCATAGGCGGTCGCGGCGATCGCCGCCTCGGTCGGCGTGAACAGGCCCGTCGTCATGCCGCCGATCAGCAGCACCGGCGTCATCAGCGGCAGGAAGGCGCGCTTGAAGGTGTAGGCGAGGCGGGCCCACTCGAACGTGGCGTCGCGCCGGAAGCCGCGCACGTGCGCGTACCAGGCGACCATGCACATCATCGTGCCGGCCATCAGCAGGCCCGGCAGCAGGCCGGCCGCGAAGAGCTGGCCGATCGAGCAGTTGGCCATCACGCCGTAGATGACCATCGGCAGCGAGGGCGGGATGATCGGCCCGATGGTGGACGAGGCACCCGTGATGCCGACGGCGAAATCCACGTCGTAGCCGTGGTCGCGCATCGCCTTGATCTCGATGTTGCCCAGCCCGCCTGCGTCGGCCACGGCCGTGCCCGACATGCCCGCGAAGATGACCGAGCCGACGACGTTGACATGGCCGAGCCCGCCCTTGAGCCAGCCCACGAGGGCGAGCGCGAAATCGTAGATGCGCGCGGTGATGCCGCCCGAATTCATCAGCGAGCCCGCCATGATGAAGAACGGGATCGCCAGCAGCGGGAACGAGTCCACGCCCGACACCATCCGGTGCAGCACGACCAGATGGGGCGAGACATCCTCGGCCATGACGTAGAGCAGCGAAGCACCGCCCAACGCGATGGCCACCGGCACGCCGACCGTCAGCAGCACGACGAACGAGATCATCAGGAAAGCGGTCACTGGTGGCGCCCCTCGACGTTGACGCGGGTAAGCGGGCTGTCGCCGTCGCGCCAGTGGCGCAGGGCGACCTGCACGGCGCGCGCCGCCATCAGCGCGAAGCCGAACGTGGCGATGCCGAACACGATGCTCATCGGCCAGTCGATCACGACCATGCGCTGGTTGTGCATGATCTCGGTGACCTTCCAGCAGAGCCACGCGGCATAGCCCAGGAACAGCACGCGCACGACATCGACCCCGACCGACAGCCATTTTCCGACGGTGCGCGGCAGGTAGACGTAGAGGAATTCTACGTGGATATGGCTGGTCTTGCGCATCGCCATGCCGCCGCCCACGAAGCACACGCAGATCAGCAGGTAGCGCGCGATCTCCTCGGTCCAGGCGATCGAGTCGTTGAGCACGTAGCGCGAGAAGAACTGCAGGAACACGACGACCGCGAGCACCCAGAAGAAGACGAAGGCCGCCCAGTCCTCGGGGCCGTAGCTCGACAGCGGCGGATCGGGCGCGTCGGCCAGCCCCAGGATCGGGTCGCCCAGATCGGGCCCGGTCTTGTCGTTCGTCACGGTGTCACCATGGTCGGGAAAAGAGGGGCGGGCGGCACCCCGTCGGACGCCGCCCGCCGGGTCGTCAGCTGCCGCTCTTGCCCAGAGCCTGCAGGCGGTCGTAGTGCGCCTTGGTCCAGCCCGCACCGGCCGAGGCGTCGTTGTGCAGCGGGCGCGCGGCCTCGATGAAGGCCGCCGTGTTGGGCGTCACCACCGTCTTGCCCTGCGCCTTGAACCATTCGGGCAGCTGCTGCTCGGACGCGCGGATCGCGTCGGTGGCGCGGCCGGCCGCTTCGCGGAACACGGCCGTGAACGTTTCCTTCTCGGCCGCGCTGAGGCGGTTCCACAGCGGCGGCCCGATGACCGTCACGAGGCTTTCGAAGATGTGCGAGGTGAGGTTGATGTGCGTCTGCACCTCGTAGAACTTCTTGGCCTGGATCGTCGGCAGCGGGTTTTCCTGGCCGTCGACGGTCTTGTTCTGGAGGGCGAGATACACTTCCGCGAACGCGATCGGCGTGGCGTTGGCGCCCACGGCCTTGGCGTACATCAGGTAGAGCGGCGCCTGCGGAACGCGCAGCTTCATGCCGCGCATGTCGGCCGGGGTGTTGATCGCCTTGTTGGCCGTCGTGTGGCGCGCCCCGTAGTAGGTGAGCGCCACGACCTTGTTCTTGGTCTTCTGGTCGTAGCCGTCGGCCAGTTCCTTGAACAGGTCGGAGGTCGAGTAGGCCTTCCAGTGGTTGAAGTCGCGGAACATGTAGGGCGCGTTCGAGATCGCGATGGGCGGATGCGAGGCGCCGGCGAAGGCGGCCCCGGTATAGATCATGTCGATCGTGCCCAGCGGCAGCGCCTGGTTGATCTGCTGCTCGTTGCCCAGCGCCGAGGCCGCATGCACGTCGATGGCGAACTTGTTGTTCGTGCGCTTCTGGATTTCCTGGGCCGCCCACACCGCTTCGGTGTGATAGGGCTCGTTGGTCTCGTAGACATGGGCGAACTTGAGGCGCTGCTGGGCATCGGCCGAGCCGATTCCCCAGGCGACGGCCAGTCCGACGGCCAATGCGGCCACGCGCGCGTGTTTGGTGTGCATGCGAAATCCTCCCTCATGCGTGTCGCGCGGATTTTCCCGTCGCGAATACCGGGGTATCCTAGCGACCGGAACCGCCCTTGTCATGGGCTCAAAAAAGCGGGGGAACTGCCCAAATGTCGCGCATCGTCCGGATCGAAATCCGCCAGGTCGACCTCGTACCTCCGGTCGTACGGACCGACGCCATCCAGTCCTTCGTGCGCCAGGAGACGCCGATGGTGCGGATCTGGGACGCCGACGGCGCGGTCGGGACCGGCTACAGCTACACGATCGGCACGGGCGGCTCGGCCGTGATGGCGATGCTGCGCGACTGTCTGGGGCCCTATCTGATGGGCAAGGACGCCGACGCCATCGAGGGCATCTGGAACGGCATGCTGTTCCACACGCACGCGACCACCGTGGGTGCGATCACGTCGCTGGCGATGGCGGCGATCGACACCGCCTTGTGGGACCTGCGCTGCCGGCGCGCGAAGCTGCCGCTGCACATGGCAGCCGGCGGGGCCAAGGCGCGCATCCCGGTCTACACGACCGAGGGGGGCTGGCTTCACCATCCGCCCGAGCAGCTCGTCGACGAATCCCTGAAGGCGCGCGAACAGGGCTTCGCCGGCGCCAAGCTGAAAGTGGGCAAGCCAACCGGGGCGGAAGACCGCAGCCGGCTTGCCGCCGTGCGCGATGCGGTCGGCCCCGGCTTCTGCCTGATGGTCGACGCAAACCAGCGCTTTACGGCGGCCGAAGCGCTGCGCCGGGCTTTGCTGTGGGCCGATCTCGACCTCGACTGGTTCGAGGAGCCGCTGCCCGCCGACGACGTCGACGGCCACGCGCGCCTGCAGGCCGGCACCCAGATCCCCATCGCGGTGGGCGAGTCGCTCTATTCGCCCGGCCAGTTCGCCGACTATCTCAAGCGCAACGCCTGCGGCATCGTGCAGGTCGACGTGGCGCGCATCGGCGGCATCACGCCGTGGCTGAAGGTGGCGCACATGGCCGAGTGCTGCAACGTGGCCGTCGCCCCGCACTTCCTGATGGAGCTGCATCTGGCACTGGTTTGCGCCGTGCCCAACTCGGCCTGGCTCGAATACATCCCGCAGCTCGACCTCGTCGCCCCCAGCCCCGTCCATGTCGCCGACGGCCATGTGGCGCCGGCAACGACGCCGGGCCTCGGCATCGAATGGGACTGGCCGTCGGTCGAGAAGCTGACGGTCGCGGGGTCGAAGGCGACGCTGGGCTGACGCAACTCTTTGCAGTCATGGCCGGGCTTGTCCCGGCCATCCACGACTTCTGTTGCCGCATCCCAAGTCGTGGATCCCCGGGACAAGCCCGGGGATGACGCTTCGCGTCAATTCGCCGCCAGCCAGACCCCCGCGAGGTCCTGGCCGAGCAGGTGCGAGGGCGTGATGTCCCAGCCGCGCACGTTGGACGCCAGCGGGACGATGCGCGTGAACCAGAACAGCGGCACCGTGTAGGCGAGGTCCATCAGCTGGATCTGGAAGTCGCGCACCAGCGCCTTGCGCTTGTTGAAATCGGTCTCGCGCTCCTGCTTGTCGAAGATCTCGTCGAGGCGCCGGTCGACATGGCGGCTGACGTTGAAGCCCGGCACGCGGTCGAACGAGATGAAGCGGCGCAGCTGGAAGTTCGGCTCGTCGGCGAACTCGGTCGTGAAATCGAGCATCACCTGGAAAGCGCCCGACGTGCGCGCGCCGAAATAGGTGGCGCGTTCGGCCTGGCGCTGCTCGACCGTCACGCCGATCTGGCGCCACTGGTCGATCAGCCACACGCCCACGGTCGGGAAGGGCGGCAGCGACATCGAGATCATCTCGAATTTCAGGTTCGTCTGCCCCGCCTCGGCGAGCAGCCGGCGCGCTTCCGCGCGGTTGCGCGCCATGTCGCGGCCCATGCCGGGATAGGTGGCAAGCTCCGCGTCCGTCGGCGCGTAGGCATAGCCCGGCCGCAGCAGCGAGCCGGTCGACATCACCTGCGACACGCGCGCCAGCGACGGGGCGGAGCCGAACCGGTCGAGCGCGAGGCTGAGCGCCCGGCGCACGCGCACGTCGTCGAACGGCTTCTGCTCGATGTTGAACGACAGGATAAGGCCCGACAGCCATGGCGCCTCCTGGAAGGTCACCTTGGGGCCGGCGACGCGCGCCTTCTCGGCCGGGCTGATGCCGCGGAACTCGGCCATCACCTGGCCGCCCTGGATGGCGTTGAGCATCGGCGCGCCCGTCATCGTCGTGGCGCGGAAGCCGTCGAGATGCGGCAGGCCGGCGCGGAAATAGCCGTCGAAGCGCTTGCCGGTCCAGTGCGAGCCGGGCACGCGCTCGCCGAACACGAACGGCCCCGAGCCCATCACCTGCTTCTCGGGATAGCGCGGGTCCTGCGCGAGCTTGGCGGCCGAGTAGATGCAGTTGAAGGGTGCTGCGAGGTAGGTCATGAACGCCGGGTTCGGGTTGTTGAGCCTGAACACGACCGTGTCGGGGGCGGGTGCCTCGACCGACGCCACGTCTGCGAAATGGTCGCGCCGCGCCGAGCGCGCCCCGGCGACCGGCGTCTTGATGCGGTCGAAGCTCGCCTTCACGTCGGCCGACGTCAGCGCCGAGCCGTCATGGAAGCGGATCGGCTGGACGAGCTTGAAGGTATAGGTCTTGCCGTCGGGCGAGATCGTCCATTCCTTCGCCACGTCGCCGACGATCTCGGGATACTTCGGCGGGTTGAACTTCACCAGCGTCGAATAGTGCGGCGCCAGATGGTGGACGACCGCGAAGTTCGTCGCCGCGTGACAGTCGGTCGTGTCCGGCTCGCCGCCGACCGCGAAAATGAATTCGCCCCCGCGGCGCGGCTGTTCCTGTGCTGCCGAAACGGAAACGAAGGCCACGGCGGCGACTGCCGCCGTTGCGATGATGCGTGCGAACATGCGTTCCTCCCCAGAACGGAATCTTGGCGGCGACGATACCGCGAGAGGCGTCAGCTGTTCCAGCCCGGATGTGGGCGCCACTGGTAGGGCGCTTCGAGCCGCGAGATTTCCTCCGCCGTCAGGGCGGGCATGTCGGCGGCGGCGGCCGCCTCGTCGAGCTGCTCGAGCTTCGTCGCCCCCATGATCGGGGCGGCTATATAGGGTTTCGACCACAGCCACAGGAAGGCGACCTGCGTGGGTTTCACGCCGCGTGCGGCGGCGATGGCCTTCAGCTCGTCGACGATCTTCCAGTCGCAGTCGCGCCAGGCCTCCGGCTTCACGTTGGCGTCGTTCTTCGCCCGCTCGGTCTCGCCGCCGCCGCCGCGCACGCGGTTGCCGGCAAGGAAGCCGCGCGCGAGCGGCGAATAGGGGATGAGGCCCACGCCCTCGGCCTCGCACAGCGCGTTCATCTCGCGCTCTTCCTCGCGCTGGATCAGGTTGTGCAGGTTCTGCATGGCGATGGGGCGCGAATAGCCCTTGGCGTCGGCCACCGCGATCATCTGGGCGAATTTCCACGCGGGCATCGTCGAGCCGCCGATGTAACGCACCTTGCCCGCCCGCACGATCTGGTCCAGCGAATACATGAACTCCTCGACCGGCGTGTGCGCATCGAGCCGGTGGACCTGGTAGACGTCGATATGGTCGGTCTTCAGGCGCTTCAACTGCGCATCGATCCCGGCCATCAGGTGTTTGCGCCCCAGCCCGACCGCGTTGGGCTTGTCGCCCATCTTGAGGCCGATCTTCGTCGACAGCACGATCTCGTCGCGCGGCGCATAGGTCATCAGCGTCTCGCCGATGATCGTCTCGGAGGCGCCCAGGTTGTAGGCGTCGGCCGTGTCGAAGAAATTGATGCCGCGATCGAGCGCGCGCCTGAAGAACGGCGCGCTGTCGCCGGAATCGAAGCCCGCCCACGCGCGCCGGCCGCGCGCACCCCACGAATTCCCGCCAAGGCACACGCGGCTTACCATCAGGCCGGAACGGCCGAGCGGGACGTACTTCATGGGCGGACTCCTCGATATTCCGGAATGGGCGGGGCGAGGCTAGCCCGGCAGTTGCCGTCCGCCAAGCCGCGCGCGATGATGGCCGCCATGAACGACACGACACCCTGGGCGCCGCACGGCGCCGAACGCACCGGCTTCGTCGAGCGGCCAGGGGCACGCATCTATTACGAAGTCGCCGGCGACGGACCTGCACTGGTCTTCGCGCACGGGCTGGGCGGCAACCATCTTTCGTGGTGGCAGCAGGTGCCGTTCTTCCGCGAACGGTTCACGTGCGTGACCTTCTCCCATCGCGGCTTCGCGCCCTCCACGGTCGCGGGTGCCAGGCCCGATCCCGCGGATTTCGCGGGCGATCTCGAAGCGCTGACGGCGCATCTGGGCATCGAGCGCTTCGCCATCGTCGGCCAGTCGATGGGCGGGTGGACGGCGCTGGAATTCGCGTTGCGCCATCCCACCCGCGTCGCGGCGATGGTTCTGGCGGCGACCAGCGGCACGCTCGACCCCGCACAGGCCGACCCCGCGAAGTTCGCCGAGTGGAGCAACCGCGCGGTCGCGGTCAATGCCGACCTGCGCATGCGCGCGATCCATCCCGCACTCGGTGCCGCGATGGCCAAGGCCAATCCGGCGATGCACCATCTCTACCGGGGCATGGATGCGCTCGCCACCAGCCTGCCCAAGGACGATCTGCGCGCGCGCATCGTCAAGATGCGCAGCCGGAAGCTCGCCGACGTCGCGAACCTGAAGGTGCCCACGCTGTTCCTCACCGGCAGCGCCGACATGGTCTTCCCGTCCTTCGCGGCCCCGATCCTTGCCAGGGGCTTCCCCGACGCGCGGCATGTCTCGTTCGAGGGGGCGGGTCACTCGGCCTATTTCGAGGTGCCCGACGCGTTCAACCAGGCGGTCGCCGGGTTCCTCGCGCGATGAACGAGCCGATCCTCTATCGCCGGCCGGTCGCGATCTCGCGTGAGGCGCACGGCACCAAGCGCTATACCGCACCCGTCGGCTTCGGCTTCGCGCGCGCGACCAACGCCGTGCCGCTGGGCGCGGCCGAGGCGGAAGTGGCCGCACGCCACTATCCGCTCGTCTTCGCGGCTGCGGAACCCGGCGGGCTGATCGCGTTGCTCGGCGTGGAGAAGGGCCGCAACCTGTTCGTCGACGAATCGGGCGACTGGCGGCCGGGCAGCTACGTGCCGGCCTATGTGCGCCGTTATCCCTTCGCCTTCGCCCAGCTCGGCGACCAGCTGGTCCTGTGCGTGGACGAGGCGGCCGACGCGATCGGCGACTCCGGCATCCCGCTTTTCGACGGCGAGAAGCCCACGCCGCTCGTCGAGCAGGCACTCGCCTTCTCGCGCGAGTTCCAGGTGCAGGCGGATGCGGCACAGGCCTTCGCCGCCGCGTGCGCCAGTGCCGGCCTGCTCGCCGACCACCGCGCGGAATTCGCGCTCACCGACGGGCGCAAGATCGTGCTCGGCGGTTTCCGCATCCTCGACCGCGCCAAGTTCGACACGCTCCCCGACGCCGTCTTCGTCGACTGGCGCAAACGCGGCTGGCTCGCCGTCGCCTACGCCCATTTCGCGTCGATGAATTCCTGGGCCAACCTCATCGACCGCGCCTCGATGGCGGCCTGACCCTCACCCTGACCCTCTCCCCAATGGGGAGAGGGGACTCGACCGGTGCGTCCCCTCTCCCGCCTGCGGGAGAGGGCTAGGGTGAGGGATGTATGGGTCTATTTTCTTGACAACCTGAACGAGTTTCGGTATGCTGAGGGCACGTTGGAATGCGCTCTTTGACAAGTGAATATCGGCTGATCGTCCGTTGACCCGGTAACGTCCCGGTTGCACGGTCAAGAAATTGATATGGCTAAAGAAATTACCGGAAAGCATACAAAAACCCCGAAAAGCGCCGTTGCAGTAACATGCCTGCAACTTCAACGGGATAAATAGGTTACCGTAACCTGTTGTCGCCTATTTCCCGACCCTTACTTCTCCGCCATCGCGAAGACCTCGCCGGTCTCGCCTTCCTTGAGGCGGTCGAGATGGTATTCGGCGAGCGCGTCGTCCGGGTAGCGCTTGCAGAGGTCCTCGAACGCGGCGAGGGCCGCCGGGT
>JBIKWI010000304.1:0-2949 GCA_044356395.1 Tagaea sp.
GCGCGCCGAGGGTGCCGAAGCCGCCCAGCGGATCCGCGGCGAGGCCGACCGCGAGCGCACCGTGCTGCTCGCCGACGCCAACCGGCGTGCCGCCGAGCTGCGCGCGCAGGGCGACAACGAGGCCGCACAGATCGCGGCCAACGCCTATGGCGCCAACGCCGAGTTCTACGCGTTCTGGCGTTCGCTCGAATCCTACCGGAAGACCTTCGGGGACTCGAACTCGACCATCGTGCTTTCGCCCGACAGCGAGTTCTTCCGCTATTTCCGGGAAATGCGCCCCAATGCGCTGCCCGGCCGCCCCGCGGCACGCTGATACCGGCGCGCGATACCGGAGCCCGGTCCGGTCGGGACGGCGTCACGCGCCGTTACCCGATCGGCCGGGGCCTCCATATTTTTCCCGCTGCCCCGTCGCCATTTCGCCTCAATCGGACCTAAATGTAAGCCTGTCCCGATCGGTCCGGGCGGGCGCATACTCGAAAATGCCGCCGTCCCGGTCCGATCCAATGGAACAAGGAGTCACCGCCGTGATCGCCCGTGCTTTCGCCACCGTCGCCCTGTCGACGCTTCTCGTGGTTCCGGTCCTTGCCCCGGCCTTCGCGCAGGGCCAGCCGGCCAACCCGCCGCGCGCCGTCGCCACGACGCTTGCCCCGAACACCTTCGCCGACCTGGCCGAGCGGCTCCTGCCGTCGGTCGTAAACATCCAGGTCGTCACGGCCCAGGCCGCCGCCGCACCGGGCACGCCCGGCCAGCGCGGGCCGCAAGGCCAGGCACCCCAGCAACGCCGCCCCGACGTGCCGCAGTTCCCGCCGGGCTCGCCGTTCGAGGAGTTCTTCAAGGACTTCTTCGACCGCCAGGGCCGCGGCCCCGACCAGCCGCAGCAGCGCCGCGGCCAGTCGCTGGGCTCGGGCTTCGTGATCGATCCGTCGGGTTACGTCGTGACCAACAACCACGTCATCGACGGGGCCGAGGAAATCCGCGTCATCTTCCACGACAACCAGAGCCTCGTCGCCAAGCTGGTCGGCAAGGACCAGCGCACCGACCTTGCCCTGCTGAAGGTCGAGCCGAAAGCGCCGCTGCCGGCCGTCAAGTTCGGCGACAGCGACAGGGCGCGCGTGGGCGACTGGGTCGTGGCGATCGGCAATCCGTTCGGCCTCGGCGGCACGGTCACGCAAGGCATCGTCTCGGCCCGCCAGCGCGACATCAATGCCGGGCCCTACGACGATTTCATCCAGACCGACGCGTCGATCAACCGCGGCAACTCGGGCGGCCCGCTCTTCAACCTCGCGGGCGACGTCGTCGGCGTGAACACGGCGATCTACTCGCCCACCGGCGGGTCGGTGGGCATCGGCTTCGCGATCCCGTCGGCGATCGTCAAGAACGTGGTCGAGCAGCTGCGCAAGGACGGCCGCGTGCGCCGCGGGTGGCTGGGCGTCAACATCCAGTCGGTGACCGACGAGATCGCCGAGGGCGTGGGCCTCGACAAGCCGCGCGGTGCGCTGGTCGCGCGCGTGCCGGACAACGGCCCGGCCGCCAAGGCGCAGATCAAGTCGGGCGACGTGATCGTCAAGTTCGACGGCAAGGACGTGACCGACATGCGCCGCCTGCCGCGCCTCGTCGCAGAGACGCCGGTCGACAAGGCCGTGAAGGTCGAGGTGTGGCGCAACCGCGGGCCCGTCACGCTCGAGGTGAAGCTCGGCGAACTGGAAGACGAGCAGCAGGCAAGCGCCACGCCGTCGGGCCGCCCGCAGCAGGGCCAGCCGGCCCAGCCGCAGGGCCAGGCCGAGGTGCTGGGCATGACGCTGGCGCCCGTCACGCCGGAACTGCGCCAGCGCTTCCAGCTGCCCGAGAAGCAGAAGGGCGTCGTCGTCACCGACATCGTCGAAGGGTCGGTGGCGCAGGAGCGCGGCATCCGTCCCGGCGACGTGATCGTCGAGGTGGCGCAGACCGAAATCGCGCAGCCGTCGCAGGTGCAGGAAAAGGTGCGCGAGCAGCGCACCGCCGGGCGCCGGTCGGTGCTGATCATGGTCGAGCGCGGCGGCGAGCAGCGCTTCGTCGGCCTGCCGGTCGCCCCGCCGGGGTGATTACGGCTTCGTGGGCTTCTTCGTCCGGCGCGGGGTTTCGCCCCAGCGCCGGACGAGATCCGTTTCGATCCCGAACAGGTCCAGCGCGCGGCCCACGGTGTGGCCGACCAGTTCGTCGATGGTGGTCGGGCGCGCATAGAACGCCGGCACGGGCGGCAGGATGACGGCGCCGATCTCGGCGGCCTGCGTCAGTGCCCGCAGATGCCCCACATGCAGGGGCGCTTCGCGCGCCAGCAGCACGACGCGGCGCTTTTCCTTGAGCTGAACGTCGGCCGCGCGCGTCAGCAGCCCGGTCGTGTTGCCGTAGGCGATCTCCGAGACCGAGCGCATCGAGCAGGGCGCCACGATCATGCCCAGCGTGCGGAACGAGCCCGACGAGATCGCGGCCCCCAGATCCTCGGCCGAATGGACCACATCGGCCAGCGCTTGCACCTTCTTGACCGTCCAGTCGGTCTCGTAGGCGAGCGTCATTGCGGCGGTCTTGGTCAGCACCAGATGCGTTTCCACACCGGCTTTCTTCGCGGCCTCGAGCGTGCGCACGCCATAGATGGCGCCCGAGGCACCCGAGATCCCGACGATGAGGCGTTGCGTTTGGGCCATGACGGGCGAGCCTAGCCCACGAACCGGTCGCGCGAATAGCCCTGCAGGTAGAGCAGGCCCGTGAGGTCGCAATGCTCGATGCGCAAGCGGGCCTGTGCGGCGACCGTCGGCTTGGCGCGGAAGGCCACGCCGAAACCCGCCGCACCCAGCATCGCAAGGTCGTTGGCCCCGTCGCCGACCGCCAGCGTGGCTTCCAGCGGCAGGTCGCGTTCGGCGGCGAGCTTCTCGAGCGTGGCGAGCTTCGCCTCGCGGCCCAGCACCGGCTCGG
>JBIKWI010000127.1:0-10443 GCA_044356395.1 Tagaea sp.
GGCTACGGCCAGTGGTCGCACCGCAGCTACGCGATCCTGTGCGAGGACGAGACGTTCGACCTGTTCCTGTTCGCAGGCCCCGGTCCCGCGCACGTCGTCGGGCGCTGTTCGGAGATCACCGGCAAGCCGGCCCTGCCGCCCTTCTGGTCGCTGGGCGTGTGGCTGAGCCGCGCCTACTACCGCACCGAATCCGAGATCCTCGACGCCGCGCGCGAATGCCGCGAAGCCGGGTTTCCCGCCGACGTGATCACGTTCGACGGCCGGGCGTGGATGGAAGTGAGCACGCGCGCCACGCTCGACTTCGATCCCGCGCGCTATCCCGATCCGAAGGCCACGATCGACAAGCTGAAGGCGAGGAACTTCCATATCTGCTGCTGGGAATACCCGCTCGTCTCGATCCACAACGCCGAGTACGCCGGCCTCGAGAAGCGCGGCCTGTTCCTGCGCGAACCCGACGGATCCCCGCATGTCTACCAGTGGGACACCACGCCGGGCACGTCGCCGTTCGGCAACGTGCTGACGCCGCTGCCGCCCTCGGGCATCCTCGACTTCACGAACCCCGAGGCGGTCGACTGGTGGAAGGCGCGCCACGACCGGCTGTGGGCGGTCGGCGTCGACACGATGAAGACCGATTTCGGCGAGCAGGTCATGGACCATGTCGTCGCGCACAACGGCGACAGCGGCCGGCGCCTGCACAACGTCTATCCGCGTCTCTACAACCAGGCGGTCTACGAGGCGACGGCGAAGGCGAAAGGGACGGCCGACGCGTGCGTGTGGGGTCGCGACGGCTGGATCGGCGCACAGAAGTTTCCGGTCCAGTGGGGCGGGGATCCGCAGACCGACTGGGAAGGGCTCGCCGCGTCGATCCGTGGCGGCCTGTCGTACGGCCTGTCGGGCGTGCCCTACTACTCGACCGACGTCGGCGGCTTCTACGGCTCGCGCCAGCCCGATCCCGAGCTGTATCTGCGCTGGGTCGCCGCGGGCGTCTTCTGCTCGCATTTCCGTTTCCATGGCATCGGCGTGCGCGAGCCGTGGAGCCTGGGGCCCGACGTCGCGCGCCACGCGCGCGCCTGGCTGGACCTGCGCTATCGCCTGCTCCCGTATCTGTGGGGCTGCGTCGAGATCGCGGTACGCACCGGCCTGCCGGTCATGCGCGCGATGGCGCTGGCCTTTCCGGCCGACCGGGCCGCGCGCACGTTCGAAGAGCAGTACATGTGCGGACCCTCGCTGCTCGTGGCGCCGATCCTCAAGCCCGGCGGTGCGGTCGATGTCTGGCTGCCTGCGGGCGACTGGTACGATTTCTGGACAGGCGAGCGGATCGCCGGCGGCCGGCAGATGCGCGTCGAGAACGTTCCGCTCGACCGGCTGCCCGTCTATGCGCGTGCGGGCCACATCCTGGCGCTGGGGCGCGACGTCGCGCACACCGGCGAGATCGACCGGCGCAACCCGATCGCCGAGATCGTCGCCTTCGGCATGCCGAGAACGGCGCCCGTCATCGGCGACGGCCTGCTGTCGCTCGAGGCCGACGGCACCGGGATGGTGCTGGCCGGGACACCGGACGCGCGCGTGCGCACGCACGACTGTACGGCGACGCGCGCCGGCGGACGGATCGTGTTCGCGCGATAGGCCACGAGGCCGCACGTTTCGCTTGCTGTATGACGTTCCTGCGATGTCTAGTCCGCCGCATGACATCGCCTGCCGGACAGTCCCTCGCGATCGGAATGGCCGCCGGTCTCGCCGCCGCCCTGGTCGGCGCAAGCTGGCAGGTCGCCACCCGTTTCGGCGTTACCGCCGTTCTGCCCCCGCTCGACCTGGCCCTGCTTCGCTACGGCGTGCCGGCGCTGGTCCTGCTGCCGCTCCTGTTGCGGCGCGGCCTGTGGCCGACGGCGAGCCCGGGATGGCTCGCGGCCCCCATCGTGCTCGGCGCCGGCCTGCCGTTCGGGCTGGTCGCGATGTTCGGCGCCGGACTAGCACCCGTCGCGCACATGGGCGCACTCCTGCCGGGCACGATGCCGATCTTCACGGCGCTGATGGCCGCGATCTTCCTCGGCGAACGCCAGAGCCCGCGCCGTCTCGCCGGTTTCGCCGCCATCGTCGCGGGCGTGCTGGCGATCGCCGGCGACTCGCTGGCCGACATGGGGGCGGCCACGTGGCGCGGCGACCTGCTGTTCGTCGCGGCGGGCGCGATCTGGTCGGTCTACACCGTCGCCTACCGGCGGAGCGGCCTCGACCCCTGGCATTCGATCGCGCTCATCTCGCTGTCGTCGCTGGCCGCGGCGATCCCGCTGCGCCTGTGGATTGCCGGTACCGCACTCCCCGACGTCGCGTTCTCGGCAGGCCTGACCCAGTTCGTGGCCCAAGGCCTGCTCGCCGGTCTCGGCGGCACGTGGACCTTCACGCTGGCGATCCGCCATCTGGGTGCGGCGCGCGCGGCCCTGTCGGGCGCGCTTGTCCCCGTCCTGTCGGCACTGGGCGGGGCCGTCCTGCTCGGCGAGACGCCGACGCTGGCCGTGTCGCTCGGGATCGCGCTGACGATCCTCGGCACGCTGGCCGCGGCATGGCCCGCCGCCGCGCCTCAGAGCGCCTTGGGCCGATAGAGCTTCACCGCATTGTCGTGGAAGGCCTTGCGCGCGAGGTCCGCACCGAGCACGCCGGCGATCAGCTGCATGTCCGCCTGCTCGAAGGGCCGGCGCGCGCGCGTCGAAGGCAGGTCGGACCCGAACATCAGCGAGTCCGGATTGGCGGCGGCGATCTTCTCCATCGCGACTTCCGGATCGACCAGCACGCGCCCGAACCCGGTCGCCTTCACCTTCGCGCCTGCCTTCGCGAGATCGACGAGACGGGCAAGGCCGCCCTCGCCCATGCCGAGATGGTCGACGACGAGCTGCGGCAGCTTCGACAGCGTGTCGATCTCGGCCGGCCGCAGGCGTCCCATGTCGGCGTAGAGCTCGACATGCCAGCCGCAGAGCCGGTGGATGCGCCGGCCGAAACCGGCGATGGCCGCGAAGGATTCCGAGCCGCCGCGATAGATGTTGAAGCGCACCGCGCGCACGCCGGCGGCGTCGAGCGCCAGGATCTCGTGGTCGAGCGTGCTGGCCGGGATCTGTGTGACGCCGACATATGCCGGCCCCAGCTCGGCGAGCGCCGCGAGGAGATAGTTCTGGTCGAAGGCCTGGAAAGATCCCGACACGATCGCCCCGCCCACGATGCCCAGCGGCTTTGCCGCCGCGAGATAGTCGGCCGCCAGATAGGCGTGCGGAACGTAGCCCTCGTTGGCGACGAGCGGAAAACGCGGATCGACGATGTGGAGATGCGCGTCGTAGACCGGGCCGGAATAGCCCTTCATCCGGCCCCGCCGGTATCCATTCTCGACCAGGCGAACATGACGCTGCCGGAGAGCGTGGCGCCCGGCTCGAGAACGGCGACGCCGGTATCGGTGCGGCCTTTGGCCATCAGGTTCATGCCGTCGTTGCAGTTGCTGACCGGTTCGACGCAGAAGAAGTTCTTTCCGGTCGGCACGAAGACGACGAGATGGCCGAAGACGGGATCGGCCGTCATGTCGAGCCGGATGCCCCATTCCGGCCAGTCGATGCGGGCATTGCCGTTCCAGCCGGCGAAGCAGTTGTCGACCGCAAGCGGCGCCACCAGCCGTCCGTCGGCGAAGTTCCAGGCCGGCGGGACCGGGTCGAGGGCGACGGGCATCATCGCCTCGTCGTTCCGCCAGACCGCATCGGTCGTCGCCGTAAGGCGCGTTCCGGCGGCACGCGGGAAGTAGGGGTGCAGGCCCAGACCCGCCGGCATCGGCGAACTTCCCGAATTCGTCAGCTCGAGGCCGATCTCCAGCCCGTCGGGCCCCAGCGCGAAACGCTGGCGGGCGCGATAGGCGAACGGCCATTCCGCCGACAGCAGGTCCTGCGCCGTGTGCTCGAGCGCCAGCGTGGCGCCGGTGGCGTCGGCCGACTCGACCGTCCATGCGCGCTGCCAGCCGTTGCCGTGGATCGAATGGGGATGGCTGCCGAAATTGGGTGCGAGCCGGTAGCGCCGTCCGCCGAACTGCAGGGTGCCCTCGCGCATGCGGTTCGAATAGGGGACGAGCGGATAGCTGCCGGCGAGCCGCACGTCGCGCGCGGCCAGTCCGGCATCCGGCGTCCGGCGCATGAGATCGACGCCCCCCGCCCAGTCGGTCCGGAACCCGACGATCGCTCCGCCGATTTCCGGGGCCAGATCGAGGGCGAACGGGCCCGAGCGGAGCGTCAGGAGGCGGGGCGTGACGGACGAACTGGTTTGCGGCACGATCCGGACCTGTCGGCGATTCGAGGAACTGCCTCGGGACAATAGCCGGATTCGGGGAGAAAACGCATGCGGCACGACGCCATCTATCCGAGCCTGAAGGACCGCGCGGTGTT
Source organism: Tagaea sp. (assembly GCA_044356395.1). Lineage (GTDB taxonomy): Bacteria > Pseudomonadota > Alphaproteobacteria > CACIAM-22H2 > CACIAM-22H2 > Tagaea. The sequence goes on from JBIKWI010000127.1 coordinate 4,407, forward strand.
CGTCTCGGGCGGCGGAACCGGCATCGGTGCCAGTTTCGTCGAGCATTTCGCCGCCCAGGGGGCGCGCGTGGCGTTCGTCGACGTCGCCGACGCGCCTTCGCAAGCACTCGTCGCGCGGATCGCGGCGGCGGGCCATCCGGCCCCCTACTACCGGCACTGCGACGTGACCGACGCCGCCGCGTACAAGGCGGCGATCGAGGGTGCGGCGGCCGCGGTCGGTCCGCTGCGCGTGCTCGTCAACAATGCCGCGCGCGACGACCGGCACAAGCTCGAGGACGTCACGCCGGAATACTGGGATAAGTGTCTGGCGGTCAATCTGCGCCACCAGTTCTTCGCGATCCAGGCCGCGGCACCGATCATGGCGGCAGCCGGCGGCGGGTCCGTCGTCAACATGGGCTCGGTGTCGTGGATGCGCTCGCGCGACATCTTCATCGGCTACGCGACGTCGAAATCGGCCATCAACGGCATGACCCGTTCGCTGGCCCGCGAACTCGGGGGGCGCGGCATCCGGGTCAATTGCCTGGTACCCGGCGCCATCGTCACCGAACGCCAGAAGGCGCTTTGGCTCAATCCCGAGGAGGACGCGCGCTTTCTCGAACTGCAGTCGCTCAAGATCCGGCTCGGACCCGAGCACTGCGCGCGGATGGCCCTGTGGCTCGCCTCCGACGATTCCGACGGCTGCACGGGCCAAAACTTCATCGTCGACGGCGGCCTGGTGTGACGGTCATCACTGCGCCGCAGGGGTGGCCCCGCCGATAATGCGGGCATGGACGAGATGAAGGAACTGCTGCTGGTCTGGACCATCGCGCTGGTCCTGATGGTGACCGGGGTCGGGGTCGCGCAATATGCGACGGATGACGCGCATCCGCCGGTCGAATCCGGCGTCCGGCGCTAGAACTCCGCCACAAATCTCGCGGTTGCACAATTTGACCCTCTCCAATAGGTTGGGGCGGGCAAATTTTGTGGCGGATCAGGTCCCTTGAGCGAACAGCAAAAGAAGAAGAAATCCCTTTCGCCGATCCTCGATCAGATCGTCCATGGCGGCTCGGCGGTGGCGCTCAACCTGATCAAGGTGTCGGCGATCGCCAAGGATCGCCAGATGTTCCGGCAGCCCAGCCTGAACAAGACGATCATCTTCAAGTATCCGAATTTCGAGCAGCAGATCGCAGACGCGCCGCCTGCACCGGCGCCGGCAGCGCCCAAGCCCGGTGCGGCACCGGCGAAGCCGGCGGCCGCTCCCGCCCCGCAGACGGAAGCGCCCAAGGCCGAGCGCCCGATCGAGACCGCGATCTACGTGCCGCACGACGTCAACGATGTTCCGGCTGGCGGCTATGGCATATATCTGCGCCAGCGCGAGTTCGTGAAGTTGCTCAAGCATCATGTCGGCGTCGATTTCGAAGAGGGCCAGGCAAACCCCTCGTTCGAGCGCGACGTCGAGATCCTGCGCACGATCGATTCGATCCCTTCGCTCGATCCGTTCCTGCTCAAGAGCGCGCTGCAGAAATACCTCAACGAGATCCACCCGGCCTATTTCGCCATCTCGGAGGAGGAAGAAATCGGCATCAAGTCGCTGATCGCCGAAAAGGTAAACCCGATCGTGGCGCGCGCCCTCGGCCTCAAGAGTGCAGCCGACGTCAACGAGCGTTCGCAGCGGTTCCTGCAGGCGCTGTGGGACCCGACGATGCCGGAAGCCAAGCTCTTCGTTTCGGCCTTCGGCATTTCCGGCGACCAGGCCCAGCAGATCTTCGAAGGCTGGAAGGGTGTCACGTTCTACGAACACACCTTCAACAAGAACCTGCAGTCGGTCGCGACGGTGCTGCGCTGGCTGAACGGCCCGGACGCGACCCCCCTCGACATCCGGGAGTTCAAGCATTTCAAGGAACAGCAGGACATGTTCCGCCAGGCGGTCGTGCGCAAGCTGCGCAACCTGATTGCCAACGTGAACGGCATCTTCGGCGAATACACCGACTGCCACGGCAAGTTCCTCAACGGCGGCGATCCCAAGCCGTTCCGCAACTTCCTCGCCGGGGTTTACCGGCGCTACTGGGTGCTCGGGTACTGCTCGATGGCCGTGCTGCACACGGTCAACATCCACGAACGCTACATGCTGTCGGCGATCAAGAACCGCCTGCAGTTCGAACAGATCGAGGAAATGCTCAAGCGGATGGACGCCTCGCTGTCGAGCCAGGCGAACGTGCAGGGCCTCTAGGCTTTCGCCTCGCGCGCGGCGACGATCTCGATCTCGACCTTGAACTCCGGCCGCGTGAATCCCGAGACCAGCATCAGCGTCGAGGCGGGCGGCTCGCAGCCGGCGAACCATCGGTCGCGCGCCGCCATGTACGGCTTCAGGTCTTCCCGGTCGATGACGAAGGCGTTGACGCGCACCACGTCGCCGCGCCCCATCCCGCCGGCGGCCAGGATCGCGTCGAGATTCGCGAAGATGAGGTCGCACTGCGCGTCGATGCCGGCGGGCACGCTGCCGTCCTTCGCGATCGCGAGCTGTCCGGACGCGAACAGCATCCGGCCGGGGGTCGCGATCTCGACGGCATGGACATAGCGCGCGAGGGGGGCGGCAAGTTCGGGCGGCAGATGGCGTTTCATGGGCTGCTCGTGGGCTCCTAGCAATGGGCGGTCGGCTCGACTATATAACCTGACCGGGCTGGAGGGAGCGACGAGACGATGGGCAAGGCATGGCGCTGGTGGCTCGACATGACCACCGAGGATTTCCGCGGGCTCGATGCCGAGCGCACGGTCGCCCTGCTTCCGGTGGCGGCGGTCGAGCAGCATGGCCCGCATCTTCCCGTCGCGGTCGACGCGACGCTCAACCGCGGCATCGTCGCGCGCGCGAGCGAACTGCTCGACGACGGATTGCCGGTGCTGATCCTGCCGCAGACCGACATCGGCAAATCCAACGAGCATCTCGCGTTTCCCGGCACGCTTTCCTTCTCGGCCGAGACCCTCATCCGCGTCTGGACCGAGATCGGGGAATGCGTGCACCGGGCGGGCATCCGCAAGATCGTCCTGTTCAACAGCCACGGCGGGCAGCCGCAGATCATGGACATCGTCGCGCGCGACCTGCGCGTGCGCCTGAAGATGGCCGCGGTCGCCGCGTCGTGGTGGGCCTACGGAATGCCGGAAGGGCTGTGGCCGGCACAGGAAGAGAAGTTCGGCATCCATGCGGGCGGCGTCGAGACGTCGATGATGCTGCATCTGGCGCCCGATCTGGTCCGCCGCGACCGGATCGACGATTTCCGACCCGGCCAGATCGACCTTGCCGAAGAATTCAAGCTGCTTGCCTACACCGGCAAGAGCGCCCTTGCCTGGCAGACGCAGGACCTGCATCCGTCCGGCGCCGTCGGCAATGCGCGCGATTCCGATGCCGAGCGCGGCCGCAAGGTCGTCGAGTTCGCCGCACGGCGCCTGGCCGACCTGCTTGCCGAAGTCTCGCGTTTCCCGCTCGACCGGCTGAAAGACTACGCCTGAGGCCCATGCGATGCCGCGCTTCCGCGACCAGTCCCTGATCCCGACCGAAGCCGTCCGCCTCACGGCGCTTGGCGAGCTCGCGCGCGGCGAGATGAGCCTCGGCGTGCTGTCCGCCTCGGTGCGCGGGTTCGTCTCGCGGCTGATGGGGCCGTCGCTCGACGTGCTGGGCCTGTCGATCGAACAGTTGCGCTACGAAGGCATGATCGAGCCGCGCGGCAAGCGTGCCGGCCCCGGCCAGAGCCTGACGGCGGAAACCGAGCTGGCGCTGACGGCGAAGGGCCGCGAAACGCTGCTCGACCTGCTGCGCAGCCCGGTGCGGGCACCCATGACCGACCTTTCGAAGATGGTCGTGGCGCTCAAGCTGCGCTTTCTCGACCTGCTCGACGCCGAAGACCGGGCGGCCCAGCTCGAACAGCTCGTCGAGATGTCCGAGACCGAACTGGCGCGGCTGGCCGATCTCGCGGCGCGCGGCTACGAAGGCATGCTGGGCGACTGGCTCGCCCAGGACATCGCCGAGGCCGAGCGCTGGCGCGACTGGTACAAGGCGAAGCTGGCTTCCCTATAGGAGCTGCTGGCCGCCGGTGACGAAGATCTCGCTGCCGGTCACATAGCCGAAATCGGGCTCGCAAAGCCGGTGGATCACGGCGGCGACTTCGGCCGTCGTGCCCATCCTGTGCATCGGAATGCGCGTGATCAGCGGCTCGTAATCCGACGAGATCATTTCCGTCGCGATCTCGCCGGGTGCGACCGCATTGACGCGCACGCCCAGTGGCGCGAACTCGACCGCCATCTCCCGCGTCAGGCCCGACAGCGCCGCCTTCGAGGTCGAATAGGCCGATCCGGCGAACGGGTGCGCGCGGTGCCCCGCGATCGACGTGATGTTGACGATGGCGCCCTTCGCGCGCGCAAGCGCGCCGGCAAAGCCGCGTGCGAGTTCGAGCGGCGCGAAGAAATTGAGCTCGAAGACCCGGTGCCATCCGTCGATCTCGCCGTGCAGGATGCCCAGCCGCTCCTTGTAGGGAGTCTTGGGGCTGACGCCGGCGTTGTTGACGAGCGCATGCAGCGGACCGTCGCCGATGAACGCATTGACGTCGTCGACGAACCGCTGCCGGTCGGCGGGCACCGACAGGTCGCAAGGCACATGGTGCGCCCAGTTCGGGTCGACCCGGCAGTCCTTCGGGATGTCCTCGCGCGAACAGGTGATCAGGCGCCAGCCCTGTTCGGCAAATCGCTTGACCGTTGCGTGGCCGATGCCCCTTGAGGCGCCGGTGAGGACGAGGGTTCTTGAACTCTGCATGCCAAGCGAAGTCTAGCCCCGCGACCCGTCCGACGCTAGCGCACCGAGACCACCTTGAATGGCCGCGCCACGCCGTCATGTTCCGTGATCGTCACATACTCGCCGGGCACGAACGCATGTCGGTCGAACTTGAAGATCGGTTCGTCGTCGGCATCGCCCTTCGCATACGAGAAGACCCAGCGCCCGCGCGCATGCACGAGCAGGCCCTTCTCGTCGTCCGCGCCGTGCCAGAAACGGCGTACGCCGCACAGGGCCTTGTCCGTCTTCCAGCCTTCGGCATCGATATGGCCGGTCGCGTCGAGCGGAGCGGCGAACTCGTAGCCGCAGCGCGGATCGCCGTCCGGATGGTCCTTGGTGCGGGCAAGTTCGAGGCGGATGTGCGTGAGCGTCATCTATGATGGTCCTTCACGTAACGGACTGTTTCTCGGGATTCTCGGGATGGGTTTGGCAAAAATTCTGCATCACGAGCTTGAGCTTTGCGGCATGGGCGATGTCGCCGTGAGCCCGCGCCCGCTCGATGTCGTCGAGGATGATGCGCTTGAGGAACCGGCAGCCGTTCGGTTGCTGGATCAGCCACGTCCCCATCTCAAGCGCCGCCATCTCGCCGATATGCTCGTGTTCGGCGATCGCGTGGACTTCGTCGGCAGTCAGTTCCGACAGCGACAGGCAATCGACCCATGTCAGCACGGCGACCTCCCCCCCAAGCGCCGATGCGCGACCGGCCCTAATGGGCCATCAGCACCGGCAAATCGGCATTCTGCAGCATGTAGCGGGTCACGCCGCCGAACACGAGCTGGCGCAGCCGGCTATGCGTGTAGGCGCCCATGACCAGCAGACCGCAGCCCACGCGCCGCGCTTCGGCGAGAACATGGGGACCGGCCTGGATCGTCGGCACGTCGGCGCGCGCGAGATCGATCTTGATCGCGTGGCGCGCCATGTAGGCTTCGAGCGGCTTCGTGTCGTTCTCGGCCACGTTCTTGCCCGCGACGATGCACACGACGCGCGGCGCACCCTTCAGGAACGGAAGGCCGGCGGCCAGCGCCCGGGCCGCCTCGCGGCTGCCGTTCCAGGCGAAGGCGACGGGCTTGTTGAAATCTATCTCGCCCGCCGGCGGGGCGATCAGCACGGGTCGGCCGGTCTCGAGCAGTGCGGTCTCGAATGCCACGGTCGAGGCGATCGCCTCCTCGTCGGCAGGACGCGGCAGGACGATCAGGTCGGCGAAACGACCGTGTCGGGCAATCGCGTCCTCCTCCGACC
>JBIKWI010000128.1:0-10385 GCA_044356395.1 Tagaea sp.
GGTTTGAAAGCAACAAGAACTCAGATCAGGCGACGGCGCATCCACGCGCTGCATTGCTCTACGGCGATGACAAGTGCGAAAATTGCGATGATGATCGTCGCGGCTTCTGGATACCGGAACAGTTCCATCGAAACCTGCAGTTCGATGCCGATTCCGCCAGCTCCGACAAGGCCGAGAACGACCGAAGAGCGCGTCGCCTTCTCAAGGCTGAACAGAGAGGTATTGACCATCGATGGCAAGGCCGCCGGAAGGACGGCGGCCGCGATAACAGACACACGGCCCGCCCCTATCGCGCGCAAGGCTTCCTGCGGATTGCGATCGGCCTCCTCCATCGCTTCGGCAAAGAAGCGGCCGCAGAAGCCGATCTTGTCGATCATGATGGCAAGCGTTCCAGCAAAAGGTCCAAGCCCCACCGCGACAACAAAGATCAATGCCCAGACGAGATCCGGTAGCGTCCGGAACAATGCGATCAGCGCGCGTGCACCGTGGTAAAGCAAGATATGCGGAGTCAAATGGCGAGTAGCGAGGATCGCAAGCGGTAAGCTGAGGACCACGCCGGCGACTGTCCCGACGAGCGCCATCTGGAAAGTCTCGAGCAATGCCAGACCCACTTTCTCGAGGCGCGCCGGCGATGGCGGAAACATCTCGGCGACGATCCGGCCGATGTTGGGTAAACCCTCAACGAGTTCGCTTGCCGAAAAGCCGGTTCCGCGCAACGCGGAGATGAATAGCGCAAGCGCAGCCAGCGTCACCGCGAACGTGCCGAGACCCGGCATCTCGAAGCGCGGCGGGAGTCGGACCGGTGCGGTTTCGATCTTAGGCCTGACCATACAAGCCCTGCAATTCCTCAACGCCGAGCGTGCGCGACGGCGCGTCGATCTCGACACGACCTGCACGCAATGCCACGACCCGGTCGGCGCGGTCGAGCGCATGGCGCAGGTTGTGGGTCGTAAAAACGAAGGTCAGCCCCTCTCGCCGGTTCAGGTCTGCGAAAAGGGCCATAACCTCTTCGCCTGCAGCCGGATCAAGGCTTGCGACTGGCTCATCCGCGAAGACAATCTCCGCTTTCTGCATCAAGGCACGCGCGATGGCGACGCGTTGCGATTGCCCACCCGACAGTCGGTCCGCCCGCTGGCCGGCGAACTTGGCCAGCCCGACACGGTCGAGACAGATCAACGCCTCCTCCCGAAGGTGCTCTGGCGCAAGTGCTTGGAACCAGACCCGCGGCCCGTCCTGTCGCGACAGCGCGCCATGAAGCACGTTCGAGAGCGCAGACAGGCGCGGAACGAGATTGTGGCGCTGGAACACAAAGCCAACCCGCGCGCGCAAAGCACGGAGAGCAACGTGTCCAAGGCCGCCGATACCATTGCCGAAGATCTGGACTGATCCGCCGTCTGGCTCGATAAGGCGGACGCAACAGCGCAACAAAGTCGACTTTCCGGCGCCGTTGGCGCCCAGGAGCGCCACAGACTCCCCTTTGCCGACTTCGAACGAGATATCGGTTAGGACCGGTCGACCAGGACCGAACGACTTCGACAGGCCGGCAACCTGAAGGACAGGAACCGGACGAGCCGACGCAGTTGTCTGCGTTTGGGCCCGTCCGGCATCGAGTAAGAGCACTTCAGTTGCCAACAAATTCTGAAAACTGTGTTTGGCCAATGGTCCGGTACATCTTGCGGACATAGGCATAGTCTTCATCGCGGATCGACGGGATCCACTTCATGCCCTTGAATTTCACGTTCTCGCCTTCACCGGCGAGAATGGCGCTTGTCATTTCTGCGGCATTGTCGGCGATCGCCTTGCGCAGCCGGTCGACGACCGAGCGGTCGACATGCGAGCCGGCGACGATCAGGTCGAGCGGAAGGTCGCGGCCACGGGCAATCACGAAATAGGGCGTACCCGGGTCACGCTCGACAAGCCGCTGGAAGTCCGTGTAGTTCATTCCCATCGCCGCGATGTCGCCGCGCTTGAGCGCTTCAAAACCGACATTGGCGCTTACATGGGTCGCTTGGAAGTCGTTCCGGGGATCGAGGCCAAGATCAGCCATCAACTGCATTGGTCCGAGATGGCGCGAGGTTGAGCCGATCGAACCGAATGCAATCTTTTTCCCCTTGAGCTCCGAAATCTCGGTGATCCCGCTGTCCGAGCGGACCACGACATTCGGATAATAGTCGGCGCGCTGCAATGCGATCACCGGTACGGCATTCGTCCGTGCGCGGAAAACGACGTATTCGGCCGGCCCGGTGAAGACGAGATCCACCCGGCGGGCGTTCATTGCCTCGACCGCAGCGGTCCGGTTCGTCACGGCGAAGAAGCTCAGCTTGAGGCCCGACTTCGCCTCAAGCGCCTTCTGGAACGGGCCCCATTCGCGCTGGAGATTCTCAAGTCCGACGACATCGGTCACGGCAAAGCGAAGTTCGGCCGGCGTTTGCGCAAAGGCAGGTGCCGCACTGGCGACGATCGCGGCGGCGGCAAGGGCTAGTATCTGGCGGCGGACCATTGGCATCTCCCCGTTATCCATTGCAAGATGCCGGTTATCGCGCTTCAACCGCCATGATCCGATGACGCATCAGCGAAACTTTCGTTACGATCCACAGCTTCGTGACGGTCAAGGAACGCATCTATAGGCAGGGCACGAAAGTCAGGTAATGCCGCCTTCAGCCTCGCATGCGGCCAGTCCCACCAGCGCAGGGCAAGAAGACGCATCGCGATCGTCTCCGGAAAGCGGCGACGGATCTGCCGCGCGGGATTCCCCGCCACAATCGTGTATTCGGGTACGTCGCGGGTAACGATCGAACCTGCCCCGACGACAGCGCCGGACCCGATCTTTCGGCCGGGCAGGACGATCGCGCCGTGCCCGATCCAGACATCGTGTCCGATTTCGACACTGTGGCTTCGACGCCAGGCGAAGAAGCTAGCTTCGTCGTCGCCCAATTCATAGGCCTGCGCGCGATAAGTGAAGTGATGCTGGCTTGCCCTTTCCATCGGGTGGTTGCCGGGGTTGATCCGGACATGAGATGCGATCGACGTGAACTTCCCGATCCGGGCATAGGCGATGTCGGAGTCGTGGACGACGTAGCTGTAGTCCCCGAAATCGGTTTCGAGCAGTTTGGTCCGCGCACCGACTCCGATCCATCGGCCTAGATAGGAATCCCGGATGCTTGCCGTCGGGTCGATGGTCTGATGTGAAGTCCGATCGTCCTCAGGCATCTGGTCACGACCCCCGACGGCTGCGCTGGTTCTCTTCGATCATCCGGACCATGTCGAGATACTCCTCGCGGCCTGCGGCGACGGGCCTGAGCATCTTGCCGTCGACGAGCCGGTTCCAGACTTCCGGCGCGTCGCCCGGCATCGACAGCAACGCATCCGTATAGGCCTTGAGCAGATCCGCAGGCAGCGATCGCGCAACCCAAGGCGAGTTCGGAATGAGTGGTGATGTCCAGATGACGCGCATTGCGCCGGCCGGAATCATCTTCTTTTCCTCCATGCGCGTGATATTGCTGCGCGCGGCGTTGTTCCACCAAGTGGCGGACGCGTCGAACTGGCCCGACAGGACAGCGAGGATTCCGGTTTCGTGATTGCCCGCGAATCCGGTCCGCCCGAAATGCTGCGCCGGGTTCAGGCCTTCTTTGTTGAGGAAATAGCTTGGCGCCTGGAAACCGGACGCCGAGTTCGGATCCGCGAACGCCAGGCTACGTCCCTTGAGGTCGCCGATCGTGCGGAAACCGGAGTCCGACTTGACGGCGACGACCGAGTGGTAACCGACCGCGCCATCGAGATCCATGTCCTTGGCCAGCGGAACGATCCCGTCCCCCATCAACTGGACTGCGCGCGCATAGGCTGCGGGTCCCATACGCGCGAACTCCACCTGCCGGGCACGCAAGGCCTCGACGACCGCGGCATAGTCGCTTCCGCGCCGGACCTGCACGGGAACGCCAAGCTTTTTCTGCATGTAGGCACCGAAGGCCTCGAAGCGCGTCATCGTGTCGGCTTCGTTCTCGGCACTCGTTATGGCGAACCGAAGCTCCTTGAAATCGGCTCGCCAGTCTGCCGCAGCAGGACCGATGCCGAGAAACACCAAGCCGACGGCAGTCAGCAGGTTCCGGAACAGGACCATAGCGACCTCCTTGTGACGAGTTCCTGGCCAAGATGGGCGCGGCACGTTTCTGGCGGATGACAGATGCGCGGCGCCTCGATGACCGAATCTGCGCTCGCAAAAACGCAACAATCCCGGAGTAACCAAAGGATGCTTCAAGCCCGTCCGGAGACCGAGTCCCATGTCGTCGCTGCGAATCGTCAATGCGAATGCGCTCTTGCCCGAGGGACTTGTCGAAGGCGTCGAACTCGGCGTACGCGACGGCATCTTCGACACTGCGCGGGCGGGCGCTCTGATCTGGGACGCACGCAGCCTTCTGGTGCTGCCGGGGATCGTGGACTTGCATGGCGACGCCTTCGAGCGGCAAGTCATGCCGCGGCCAGGCGTCTTCTTCGCTGACGAGATCGCTCTCTTCGATACGGACCGTCAACTCGTGGCGAACGGGATCACGACCGCATTCCACGCTTTGACCTGGTCTTGGGAGCCGGGGTTGCGAAGCACGGCGCGCGCGACTGCGTTCGTCGATTCGCTCGAGCGACTGCGCCCGCAGTTGGCCTGCGATACGCGCCTGCATCTACGCTGGGAAACCTTCAATCTCGACGCGCTAGCTCTGGCGGAAACCTGGTTGGCCGCCGGACGGGTAGATCTGTTTGCCTTCAACGACCACACGACGGGGCTGCTGCGCGCTGCGCGTGGGCCCGCGCATATGGCTAAAACAGTCGAACGGACCGGTCTCAAGGCGGCTGACTTCGAGGATCTTCTTGCACGCGTCGGCGAACTGGCTGCCGACGTCTCGACGGCAAACGCGCAGCTCGCCTCGATCGCGAGGTCCGCCAATGTGCCACTGGCGAGCCACGACGACCTTTCTCCGGCATGCCGCGCCACCTTCCGCGATCTTGGCTGCCGGATCAGCGAGTTTCCGGTCACGCGCGAGACCGCTCAGGCGGCGCGCGATAACGGCGATCACGTGATGATGGGAGCGCCCAACGTCGTGCGCGGCGGCAGCCACCTGTCGCTCGTGTCGGCCGAGTCCCTCGTGCGCGCCGGACTGTGTGATGTTCTCGCATCCGACTACTACTATCCGGCACTTCTGCAGGCCGCCTGGCGACTCGCCGGCAGCACGGCCGAGATCGCGGCGTTCTGGCCCTTGGTGTCCCGCAATCCGGCACTGGCCGTCGGTCTGGCCGATCGGGGCAACTTGAGCCCGGGCGCACGGGCCGACTTCATCGCCGTGGACGTCGGCAGCGGCGTGCCGCGCGTCGCGGCAACGTTCGTCGGCGGTCGCCTGGTTTACGAAGCGGCACATCTCGGCGCGCTGGCAGCCTGACAGTCACATTCTGGCAATGAATGAGTCCCTGTCCTTTCGCTATCCGGTCACCGATCGGCCGCCATCGTCGGGATATGCATTCGAGCTGTTTTGGGAGGCGTGATGTTGCGAATCGAGCATCTGATCAAGCGTTATGGCGACGTGACGGCGGTGGATCGGGCGGATCTGCAGATCGCTGCCGGCGACATGGTCGGCATCATCGGGCGGTCCGGTGCGGGAAAGTCGACTTTGTTGCGGTGCATCAACCGCCTGATCGACCCGTCGGAGGGCCGTATCCGATCGGAGGAACTCGACGTGACGGACCTCGCGGGGCCGGCACTCCGCCGTTGGCGGGCTCAATGCGCGATGATCTTCCAGCAGTTCAATCTCGTGAAGCGCCTCGACGTGCTGACGAACGTGCTGGTCGGGCGGCTTGCCTATCGCTCGGTCGTCCCGTCGTTGCTGATGCATTTCACGCCGGCGGAACGCGCGCTCGCCATCCGTAGCCTCGAGCGCGTCGACATCGCCGAGCTCGCCCTTCAGCGGGCGGACACGCTCTCCGGCGGCCAGCAGCAGCGCGTCGCGATCGCGCGAGCACTGACGCAGCAGCCACGCCTGATCCTTGCCGATGAGCCGATCGCCTCGCTCGACCCGCGCAGTGCCCGTATGGTGATGGACACGCTGGCCCGCATAAACCGGGCCGACGGAATCACCATCCTCGTCAATCTGCACGATCTCGACGCGGCACGTGCCTATTGCCGGCGCATCGTCGGCATGCGCGGCGGCCGGATCGTCTTCGACGGATCGCCCGAGACGCTCACGGCCGCAGCGATCCGCGAAGTCTATGGCGACGATGTCGCCGCTCAGTCCGACGGCGAAGCGGGCTTCTCCCGGCTCGTCCCGACCGCGACCGTCAGGCCCGTCGACGACATGCCACATCTGCTCGTCCACTGAACCCGATTTCCCAAGGAGCACCAAATGAAGCTTAACCGAAGGCACTTCCTTGTCGCGGCAGCAGCCGTACCTTTCGCCGCCCCGACGATCGCGAGCGCGCAATCTAGCTGGCGCGCCCAGTATCCGATCCTCAACATCGCGGTCATCCCTGCGGAAAACCAGCAAACCGTGATGAGCCGTTATGCGGCCCTCCAGGCCTACTTGGCACGCACGTTCAGTGTCGACGTGAAGCTGTTCACGGCGACTGACTATGCGGGCATCATCGAAGCTCAGCGCGCGAAGCGCGTCGAACTAGCGTTCCATGGGCCCGCTTCGTACGCACGGGCCTTCGAAGTCACCAACGGCAATGTCGAACCACTCGTGATCGAGTCCGACATCAACGGCGTTGCGGCATATCGTTCCGTGATGATCGTACGCAGCGATAGCCCGGCGAAAGAAATCTCGGACCTGCGCGGCAAGACACTGGCCTTCGTCGATCCGAACTCGACCTCCGGCTTCGTGGCGCCCAACTTCTTCCTGACCAAGGCCGGCAACCCGGCGCAGCAGTTCTTCTCGAAGACAGGTTTTGCCGGCAGTCACGACAACGTGGCGCTCGCGATCGTCAACGGGCAGTACGATGCCGGCTTCGTCTGGTATCGCTCCGCGAGCGACAGCGTGTTCCAGCGCATGTGGGACAAGAACCTTATTCCGCGCGACTCCGTTCGCGTGGTCTGGACGTCGCCGGATATTCCGGAAAGCCCCTGGGTCGCACGCAAGGATCTGCCCCAGCAGATGCGGGACGACCTGCGCAAGGCGCTGCTCGACATGCCGACTGCCGACCCTGCCGGCTTCAAGCAGATCACGGAGGGCAACTCGAAGGGATTCGTTCCGGGGTCGCACGCCGTGTACGAGCCGATCATCGAGATGATCAAGTTCAACCAAAGTCAACGTCGTTCCTCCTGAAGGGACACGATTTTGACCGCTACGACACCCGACGTCGTCGGCCGGATCGAAGCCGCCTGGCAGGCCCAGCATCGCGCGAAGCGCATGCAGGTCTGGCTGGGCGGCATCGCCTTGACCTTGTGCGTCGGCCTTTCGGCGTGGATGGCAGAAGTCAATCCACGGAACCTTATCGAGGGAATGCCGGGTGCCTTCGACTATCTCTGGCGGACGATACCAGTTCTGCGGATCGAGACCTTCCGCACGGACATGGCCGAGTGGTACTGGGGCATCTGGCGCTGGCTCAAGCTGTTATTCGAGACAATTCTGGTTGCTGGTCTCGGCACGCTGATCGCGTTCGGCATCGCCTACTGCGGCTGCTTCTACGCATCCGCTAACCTCAATCCGGACGGCCGGATCGTCTGGATCACACGGCGTGTCTTCGAAGTCTGGCGCGCCGTGCCGGAACTCGTCTATGCGCTGATATTCGTGTTCGCATTTGGATTGGGCGCGCTGCCGGGAATGCTGGCGATCGCCGTCCACTCAGCCGGGGCGCTTGGCAAGCTGTTTGCCGAGATAAATGAGAATGTCGACATCCGGTCGGTCGAGGGCGTCCAGTCGGCCGGCGCATCATGGTGGCAGACGATGCGTTACGCCGTTTCGCCACAAGTGATGCCAAACTTCGTCAGCTACGCACTGCTCCGCTTCGAGATCAATGTTCGTTCGGCCGCTGTCCTTGGCTTCGTCGGCGCCGGCGGTATCGGCGAGGAACTGCTCCTCGCCGTACGGCAGTTCATCTACCCGGAGATCTCGGCGATCGTCCTGCTGATCGTCGCGACGGTCGCGACCATCGACATCGTCTGCGAGCGCCTCCGGTCGGGCCTCATGGGATCGGAGCAGCAGACATGAGTGCGCGGATGGAAACCGCGATGCCGCACGCGACGGAGATCGCCGCGCTTCGAGCGCGGCACTCCGCTGCGTTCGAGTCCGGCGCCGTCCGCGCAATCCGCACGATCATCTCCGCCATTGCCGTCATTGCATTCCTCGTGTTCGGGCTCTGGTGGATCGATGCGTCGCCGTCCCGTATCTGGACAGGTCTCGGCAAGCTTGGCTGGCTTTTCCAGTTCCTGTTTCCGCCCAGTCACGGCGGTTGGCTCACCTATTTCCTGACAGGCATGGGGGAGACGCTTGCGATGGCCTTCCTCGGGACCGGCCTCGCCGCAATCGTCGCCATCCCACTCGGATTTCTTGCCGCACGCAATATCGTTCCCAATCGTCTTTTCCATTTCGGCATCCGGCGGTCAATGGACGGCCTGCGCGGCATTGATTCGCTGATCTGGGCCCTCGTCTTCGTCAGTGCGGTGGGGCTTGGCCCGTTTGCAGGCGTCATGGCAATCGCGATGTCGGACATCGGGATCTTCGCCAAGCTGTTCTCGGAAGCGATCGAGAACGTGGAGCGAGAACAAGGCGAAGGCGTGCGTGCCGCAGGCGCGGACGGATGGGCGGAGGCGCGCTTCGCCATCGTCCCGCAAGTCATGCCGGTCTTCGTTTCGACAGTTCTCTATTACTTCGAGTCGAATACGCGTTCGGCAACCGTCCTCGGCGTGGTCGGGGCGGGCGGCATCGGACTCGCACTGGCGGACCGGATCCGCATCAACGATTGGGACCAAGTCTGCTTCATCGTGCTGATGATCCTTGTCACCGTCAGCCTGATCGATATCGCCTCGCGCACGTTGCGACAACGTCTCGTCGGTCAACAATCGATAGCGGCATGAAGACTACGGCGAGTCGACGACGAGCTGGACCCGGTCGGCGGCAAAGCTCGTCAGGCCAAAGTCGATCGCCGTTCCATCCGTAGCGACATTGAGGCTTTCGGTGACAAGCACTGGCCGCGCAGGTGTGAGGGCAAGAAGTTCGATCTCGTCGGAATCCGCAAGACGCGCCGTTATACGCGTCCAGAGCCGACGGTACTCGGCATGCCCGAGGATGCCCAGCGCACGCGATATCGAACGCGTCTCTCGAAGGAGCTTCGCTACGGCCGGCAGACGTTCGGCCGGGAAGAAGTGCAGCGCATATGTCGTCGGACTCTGGTCCGCACGCCCGACGGACCGCCAGCGCACGATCGGGCGCCCCACCCTCAAACCCAATGCCTTCGCGATCGGCTTGGATGCAAATGACTCGGCGATCTCTAGAATGTCATGCTGCGGCGAGCGGCCCTGCCGGAGCAGGTTCTCGGAGAAGCGCGTCCGCGGACCAAGCGCGTACTCGATCGCCGCACCGACAAGGAACGATCCGCGGCCCTGCTCCACCCGCACGAGTCCGCGCTGGACCAATCCGCCGATCGCGCGCCGTACGGTATGGCGATTCACACCGAAGCGGCGCGCAAGCTCACCTTCGGAGTCAAGCCGGTCTCCCGGCTTGTGGTTGCCCCTGGCCATGTCGCGCACGAGTTCTTCCTCGATGCGCTTCCAGACGGCCGGGCTCGTGTCGTCGGCGATCGTACTCTCCATGGCAGTGCTCCTCGTGTTGGTTCGGTTGCTCGACATGCGAAGTCGCGTCTGCGAAGCGTCACGGAACTTTCTCGCGGATGCGCTATTTCGCGGGGTGCGCACTGCCGTAGAACTCGACTTGTATAGACGAGTTGGATGACACAACCATGACGGCAGATCCGGACATCCGCGACATGAAGAATCGCCAGCGCTGGATGGGCGTTCTGTCGAAAGCCCCTGCAATGGAGCTGGGTGCCGCGCTGGATGCCGTTGGCGATGTACCTCAATATGAGTACATCCGGCCGCCCGAATTCGGCTCGGTCCTTCTCCGCGGCCGGATCGGCGGGAACGGCTCTCCGTTCAACTTCGGAGAGGCGACAATGACCCGATGCACGCTGCGCCTGGCCAGCGGCGGACCGATGGGATTCGGCTACGTCCTTGGCCGCAACAAGCGGCATGCAGAGATCGCCGCGATTTTCGACGCGCTGCTTCAGGCAGGTAGCGCCAAGGCATTCGCGCAGGTCGATCGCCTGGAGCGCGGGCAATCGGCAAGAGATGCGCGCGAAGCAGCAGCAGCAGCCTCGAGCAAGGTCGACTTCTTCGTACTTGCCCGGGAATAGGC
>JBIKWI010000305.1:0-2877 GCA_044356395.1 Tagaea sp.
TGACTCAACCTGGCAACGCACCTTCGAGCGCAAACCGCGTCCGATCTTTGAGCCAATTAGGCGATCACCTGCTATTGACATGACTGACATGACGACCACAGCCGACGATTTGACCCGGCGGGCCTACTGGGCCGATCAGATGCAGCAGGGCTACGATCTGATTCAGCGCGTCCTGCCCTTCGAGGTGCGGGAGTGCGGCGAAGGGTTTGCCTCGCTCCGGGACGCCGCGGAGTCGGCCGGGGTGGAGATGATCTTCTCCACTTCCAAACTCGCGGGCGAACTGGAGCGCGTGTTCTTCATCCGAGAGAGCTTGGTGCGCCAGGTCATGGCGGTCGGTCGCGCGATGAATGCGCGAGGCTGGATCCTGAAGATCGAGGACGGCTACCGTTCGCTGGAGATGCAGCGGCAGTTGGGGCGCAAGCCCGAGCTCTTCGATGCGATTCTGCGGAAATGCTTCTGGGAGTGCGGGGGCGCCTTGCCCCCGACTGAACTGGTCTTCCGCCGGGCGCTCGTGCTCATTGCCAATATCCCGAAGGTCGGAACGCACATGTCGGGGTCGGCGATCGACATATCGGTTTTCCGGCGTGACGACGGTACCGAAATCTGGCGCGGACGACCCTACTTGGAGATGAGCGAACTCACGCCGATGCGCTCCCCGTTTATCGACGCCGAGGCGCGCCGCCTTCGCCTCGAAATCACCGCGATCATGGAAGCGCACGGGTTCGTGCATTTCCCCTTCGAGTTTTGGCACTTCAACCAAGGCGACGCGCTTGGGCACACCCTCAGCGGGGAGCGCGGGCCCGCTCGCTTCGGTGCCGTCGACTGGGACCCGAAGTCGAATCGGGTCACGCCGTGTGACGATCCACTGCGGTTGTTGAATCCGATGGAGTGCATCGCAGCGGAGATTGCCGCCGCCCTGAGTCGGGCTCGGTAGGATTTCTTAGCCTGGCCACCTCTATGACATCTAACGCCCCCCTCGCCACCCGCCGCGGTTTCCTCGCGCTCTCCGCCCGGATCACTGCGGCGACGCTGACTGCGCCTTGGATCGCCCGCGCCGCGCCACCGGGATCTATCCTGCTCGAGACGAAAGAGATTTCGCTGGAGCCGGAGTTTTATCACGGCTGGTCGACGGTGGCGAGACGGCGGAACGGTGAGTTGTGGGTCACCTGGTCGGGCGGGCGCGAATCGCACGTCGACCCGTTTGGTCAGGTGCGGGCGATGACCTCACGGGACGACGGTGCGACCTGGACTTGGCCGCGCGTGCTGTTCGACAGTGCGACCGACGACCGCGATTCCGGCGTGATCGAGACGGCGCAGGGCACGCTGCTGGTCACGACGTTCACCTCGCTTGCGTACGAAGCCCATCTGGAGAAGGCGAGCGTGTTTGAAGAACACCGTGATACGGGCTGGATCTCGGCGAGCATGCCGCCTGCGCAGGTGGCGAAATGGAAGGCGGCGCACGCGCGACTGAATGAAGCGGAGCGCAAGTCGGAACTCGGAGTGTGGGCGATTCGCTCCACGGACGGTGGCCTGACTTGGTCGCCGCGGATTCCAACCGTGGTCAATAGTCCGCACGGTCCTATTCAATTGCGCGATGGGCGTCTCCTCTACGCGGGAAAGCAGCTCTGGGCGCGGGAACGAAAAGTAGGCATCGCGACCTCGTCGGATGACGGTCTGAGTTGGCAATGGCTGGCGGAGATCTCCGCCCGGAAGGGCGACAAGGCGACGAGCTATCACGAGTTGCATGCGGTCGAGGCGGCAGACGGAAGCCTCGTCGCGCAGATCCGCAATCACAACGACGCGAACCGGGGTTGGACCCTGCAGACGGAATCCAAGGACGGCGGCCGGTCATGGAGCGATCCCCATGCGGTCTGCTACGGATTTCCGACGCACCTGCTCCGCCTTCGCGACGGCCGTCTCCTGATGAGTTATGGGTACCGGCGTGCGCCCTACGGCAATCGGGCGCGACTCAGCACCGACCACGGCAGGACCTGGAGCGAAGAGATCGTACTCTCGTCTGATGGTCGGAACGGCGATCTCGGTTACCCGAGCACCGTCGAACTTGCCGATGGCACGTTACTCACGGTTTGGTACGAGAGCCGGATGAAACCCAAGCTCGCGGTGCTGCGCCAGGCGAAGTGGCGGCTCGTTTGAACGGGAACGGGTGGAAGTGGTGACGCTGAACCTTCCGAGGGCGGGAAGGCCGGAGAGCATGCTTCGGCGCCGGATACAAGGATGGCTCGAATTCCAGGCGAACTGACCCGCGCGATGAATGCATCCGCGATGGCCGGCGGCACGTTGCATGGGCGCATCTCGGAGTCTTCGACGCCGGGCAAAAGCAAACCAAGACACAGAAATCAAAGTTCCCATGAAGATTCGTTCCCTGTTCGCCACCCTCGTTCTCTCGACCGGTCTCGTCTCACTGGCCTCGGCCAAGACGGTGGTCGAGATCGCCGCCGGTTCGCCGGACCATACCACGCTCGTCGCCGCCGTGAAGGCCGCCGGTCTCGTCGAAACGCTGAACGGCGCAGGCCCGTTCACGATCTTCGCGCCGACCAACGCCGCCTTCGCCAAGCTGCCGGCTGGCACGGTCGAATCGCTGCTCAAGCCCGAGAACAAGGCCAAGCTCGTCTCGATCCTCACCTACCACGTCGTGCCCGCCAAGGTCATGGCCGCGAACGTGAAGTCCGGCGAAGCGCCGACCGTCAACGGCAAGGCGCTGACGATCAAGGCCGACGGCATGGGCGTGATGGTCAATAAGGCTCGCGTGACCGCCACCGACCTCGTCGGCAGCAACGGAGTTATCCACGTTGTGGATACGGTGATTCTCCCCTGAAGATTTTAGCTGGTTAGGGGCACCCGTGCGCGGAGCAATTA
>JBIKWI010000306.1:0-2875 GCA_044356395.1 Tagaea sp.
CGACGGTCCGCAGCCCTTTGGGATACCGGTAGAGGAACATGTACCAGCGGCCGTGCCGGGCGATCAGATCGGCCGCCCGGGTAACAAGGGCCGGAATCCATCCCGAACGGGCCATCAGGGACGCGCCTTAGCGCCGCGCCGTCCAATAGCGGGCCTCGTCGCCGAGCGTGCCGCCGGCGAACGACGCGGCCGCAACGGCCACGACGTCGAGCGTACCCGCCTGCGCGGCGATGCCCGCAAAAAGCGGCAAGCTACCGCTCTTCAAGGCCGAATAGCCGAACAGGAGCGCGTAAGCGTAGGCGCCGTGCTCGGTGACGAATTCGAGAAGCTTTTCCATGAATACACAGGATCCATAGCCAGCGCGGCACACGTTGCAGATACGCGAGATAGGGCTCGCCGAGCATTGCCGTCAGATACGCTCTTCGAACCGCATTTGGATCACAGTCGCAGCGCCGACGGCGAGCGTGAGGCCGGCCCGAACCAGGTCCCGGAACATCAGGAGTAGGCCGACGAACAGCACGCGTCGGTCACCTTTTCGCGGCCTCGGCGCGCAGCAGATCGATAAGCACGTTGATCGGCGCCACGTTTGCCAGCGTGCGCGCGAACATCGCGCCGGCGCGATAGCGCGTCACGTCGGCAGGCAGCTTGATCTCGACAAGTCCTTGGCCGATCGAAGAGCCGAGCAGGCCATTCGCCACGCATCCCAGGTAGGGGCCGGCTCGCAGGAGCTGGAAAATCGCCATCAGCGATGTCGATTCGACGGCGATATGCGGCGGCGCGCTCCCCATGCGCCGGAACATCGCCTCGCGCCCGGCGATCGTCTCGTCGTCGTCCTGGTAGACGACCCACGGATACTCGGCAAGGTCCTTGCCGCTGATGTGGCGCTGACGGGCCAGTTTGTGGTCGGCCGCCGCGATCACGCACATGCGCACATCGACGATCCTGCGCGTCTCGATGAAATCGGGCAGGCCCGCGCTCGGGATCCGGGCGACGACCAGGTCGAGATCGCCGTTCAGAAGGCTGGGAAGCGTGCGCGGATTGGCGCCGATCTGCAGATCGATGCGCAGTTGGGGAAACCGCTCGTGCAGCCTGGCGATCGCTAGCGGAAGGAGGGCGGCACCGAAGAAGAGGCCGGCGCCGATTCGCAGATGCCCGGTCCGGCCGCTCCGGAAGGCGCCGAGCTCGGACTGGGCGAAGTTCCACTCGGTCTCGATCAGCTTGGCGTGCCGAAGCAGCGTCTCGCCGAACCGCGTCAGTACGATCCCGCGCGCGCGCCGCGCGAACAGCGACACGCCGAGGCTCTGCTCGAGCCGATGGATCGCCTTGCTCGCCGCAGGTTGGCTGATCGAGAGGGCCTGTGCGCCGGCGCTGATGCTGCCGGCTTTCGTTACCGCGAGGAACTGGCGCAGGAGGGCCACATTCTCGAGCATGATATTCTCCAAAGTTATGGAAAGCGGATTAAATGGAACTTTACGGACTGACTGACCGAGTGGGAAGCTCGACGTCCAACGGCGTAAAATGCGCCTCAAGCCTCGGGGGGAATTGCCAGGATGCGGGCCGTATTCGTCCTGTTCGACTCGCTCACGCGCTCGGCCATGAGTGCTTACGCCGAAACCCATGTCCACACGCCGAACTTCAAGCGGTTCGCGGAACGTGCGGTGACATTCGACAGCCATTTCGTCGGCAGCCTGCCCTGCATGCCGGCGCGACGCGACATCCACACCGGCCGCCTGAACTTCCTGCACCGCAGTTGGGGGCCTCTCGAGCCCTACGACAATTCATTCCCAGAGATGCTGCGCGAGGCCGGCGTGCACTCGCATCTCGTCACGGACCACATGCATTATTTCGAGGACGGCGGCGCCACCTATCACGGCCGCTTCCGGAGTTGGGATTTCATCCGCGGCCAGGAGTACGACCCCTGGAAGGCGATGGTGCAGCCGCCCATCGACCGGCTTCGCGAAAAATACAGCGCCAAGCACTACGACTTCGCGAAAAGCTGGAAGCGGCTGCAGAACGCCGTCAACCGCGAATACATGGTCGAGGAAAAGGACTTCTGCCTGCCGCGCTGCTTCGAGAGCGCGTTCGATTTCCTCGACACCAACAGGAGCGCCGACAACTGGTTCCTGCTGCTCGAATGCTTCGATCCGCACGAGCCCTTCCATGCGCCCGACCGCTTCAAGGATCGCTACCGCACCGGCTACAACGGCGGCATCCTCGACTGGCCGCACTACGAGAAGGTGACGGACAGCAAGGAGGAGATCGACGAGATCCGCGCCAACTACGCCGCCTTGATGAGCGCTTGCGACCATTACTTCGGCAAGCTCATCGACTATTTCGACAAGCACGACATGTGGAAGGACACGGCCGTCATCCTGTCGACCGATCACGGCTTTCTGCTTGCCGAGCACGACTGGTGGGGCAAGAACCTGATGCCCTACTACACCGACATCTCGCACATCCCGATGATCATGCACCACCCGGCGCACGCAAAGCATGCCGGGCAGCGCCGCAAGTCGGTCACGCAGACGATGGATCTGATGCCGACGATTCTCGATATATTCGGCTTGGCCGCGCCGCCGGAAACGCAAGGACGTTCGCTGCTCGGTCTGATGGAGAGGGACGCGAAGATCCGCGATGTCGGGATCTTCGGCATGTTCGGCGGTCCGATCGGCGCCACGGACGGGCGTTACACCTATTACCTCTATCCGGGCGACCTCTACGGTCCGGACCTGCACGAGTATACGCTGATGCCCATGCATCTCCATTCGCTGTTCAGTGCCGCCGAGATGCGCACGGCGAAACTGCGCGATCCGTTCGATTTCACCAAGGGCATGCCGATCCTGAAGATCGACGCGCTGATGGACGCGCGGCGCAT
>JBIKWI010000129.1:0-10176 GCA_044356395.1 Tagaea sp.
GAACGGCGCTGATGGCGCCGCACGCGATCCTGGAAGAGACCGGCGCCTCCTATGACTGGGTGCGCGTCGACCTCAAGGGCGGCGAACACCGGACGGCGGCGTTCCTCGCCCTCAATCCCAAGGGCCGCGTGCCGGTGCTGGTCGACGGCGACTTCGCGCTGACGGAAGCCGCTGCGATCTGCCTCCATCTGGCCGAGCGCTTTCCGCAGGCGGGCCTGCTGCCCGCCCCCGGAACGCGCGAGCGCGCGCGGGCCTATGAATGGATGCTGTTCCTGTCGAACACGGTCCAGGCGACGCTGATGGACTGGTTCCATCCCGACTGGCAGACGCGCGACGCCGACGCGACCGATTCGATCAAGGCCGGGGCGGAGGTGCGGCTCGCCGGGCATTTCGCCCTTATCGACGGATATCTCGCCGCGCACGGGAAACCGTATTTCCTGGGGGCCGCCGTCTCGACCGTCGATTTCTACATGCACATGCTGGCGCGCTGGTCGCGCTACCAGACGAAGCCCGCTTGCGCATATCCCGCGATCAGGCGGCTGACCGATGCGATGAAGGCGCGCCCGTCGGTCGGCCGCATGATGGCCATGCAGGACATCGCGGAGAGCGAAAAAGCCTGACGGATCAGTCCGTCGGAGTCTTCGTCTGGGCCTTCGGCTTTGCCTTCGTCTCGGCGACGGCCGGCCGGTGCGGCGGCGGCGGCTGCAGCCGGGTCGGCGGCGCCGTCGCGTAAACGGACGGAACCGGCAGCGGCACCGTGAGGATATCGGGCGTCTGCGCGAGCGCCGGGACGGCGACCGCAGCGAAGGCCAGAACAAGAATCGCTTTGACTGAAGACATGGTGCACTCCCCGAAACATGCGGATTGCACGTCTAGGGCGAGTATCGCGCCACGATTGGGGCTGGAGTGTGTCCGCCGCCCGAAGGCCGTCAGATGTGGATCGGGCGTCCGTCGACGGCCAGCGCTGCCTCTCGGACGGCTTCGGTCAGCGTCGGGTGCGCGTGGCACGTGCGCGCGATGTCCTCGGACGACGCGCCGAACTCGATCGCCAGCGCCATCTCGCCGGTAAGCTCGCCGACCGACGGGCCGATCATGTGGACGCCAAGCACGCGGTCGGTCGCCTTGTCGGCGAGGATCTTCACGAAGCCGTCGGTGTTGTTCTGCGCGCGCGCGCGGCCGTTCGCGGTGAACGGGAACTTGCCGGTGCGGTACTCCACACCTTCGGCCTTCAGCTGTTCCTCGGTCTTGCCCACGCTGGCCACTTCCGGCCACGTGTAGACGACCGACGGGATCGCGTCGTAGTTCACGTGCCCATGCTGGCCGGCGAGGATCTCGGCAACGGCCATGCCCTCGTCCTCGGCCTTGTGCGCGAGCATCGGGCCGGCGATGCAGTCGCCGATGGCATAGATGCCCGGAACGTTCGACTGGAAATGCGCGTCGACGGCCACACGTCCCTTCTCGTCGAGATTGACGCCCGACTCCTTGAGACCCAGGCCGTCTGTGTAGGGACGCCGTCCGATGGCGACCAGCACGATGTCGGTCTCGATGGTCTCTGCCGGGCCGCCGGCGGCGGGCTCCACCGTGAGCGCCACGCCCTTGGGACCGATCTTGGCACCCGTAACCTTGGTCGCAAGCTTGAAGCTCATCCCCTGCTTGGTGAGGATGCGCTGCATCTGCTTGGCCGTGTCGGCGTCCATGCCCGGCATGATGCGGTCGAGGTATTCGACCACAGTCACCTTGGCGCCAAGGCGCTGCCAGACAGAGCCCATCTCGAGCCCGATCACGCCGCCGCCGACGAGCACCATCGACTTCGGCACCTCCGAAAGCGTCAGCGCACCGGTCGACGACACGATCTTCTTCTCGTCGATCTTCAGGCTGGGCAGCGAGACGACGTCGGAGCCCGTCGCGATGACGATGGCCTTGGCCGCCAGCTCCTGCGTGCCGCCGGCATTGAGCGCCACCTCGACCTTGCCGGCCCCGGCGATCCGACCGGTGCCCTTGATCCAGTCGATCTTGTTCTTCTTGAACAGGAACGCGACACCGTCGACGTTCGACTTAACCGTCTTGTCCTTGTGGGCCATCATGCCCTTGAGATCGAGCTCGACCTTGCCGACCTTGACGCCGAAGACGCCCAGACCGTGCGTCGCCTCCTCGTACTTCTCCGACGCCTGCAGCAGCGCCTTCGACGGGATGCAGCCGACATTGAGGCAGGTGCCGCCCAAGGTCTCGCGCTTCTCCACGCAGGCCACCTTCATGCCGAGCTGTGCCGCGCGGATCGCGCAGACATAGCCCCCGGGGCCGGAACCGATGACGACGAGATCGTAGGCGGCTTCAGTCATTTTCGTTCACATGTCCAGGATGAGGCGGGCGGGATCTTCCAGGCATTCCTTGACGCGCACGAGGAACGTCACGGCTTCGCGTCCGTCGATGATGCGGTGGTCGTAGCTGAGCGCGATGTACATCATCGGGCGGATCTCGACCTTGTCGCCCACGGCGACCGGGCGCGGCTGGATCTTGTGCATGCCGAGAATGCCCGACTGCGGCGTGTTCAGGATCGGCGTCGACATCAGCGAACCGTAGATCCCGCCGTTGGTGATCGTGAAGGTGCCGCCCGACATGTCGTCCATCGTGAGCTTGCCGTCGCGCGCGCGCCGGCCGAGATCGCCGATCGTCTTCTCGATGTCGGCGAAGGAGAGCAGGTCGCAGTCGCGCACGACCGGTACGACGAGGCCCTGCGGCGTGCCCACCGCGATGCCGATGTCGTAGTGGTTCTTGTAGATGATGTCGCCGCCGTCGATCTCGGCGTTGACCGCCGGCAGCTCCTTGAGCGCCACGATGCAGGCCTTGGCGAAGATCGACATGAAGCCGAGCTTGACGCCGTGGCGCTTCTCGAACTGCTCGTTGTACTTGGCGCGCAGCGCCATCGCCGCCGTCATGTCGACCTCGTTGAAGGTCGTCAGCATCGCGGCGGTGTTCTGGGCCTGCTTCAGGCGCTCGGCGATGCGCGTGCGCAGGCGCGTCATCTTCACGCGCTCTTCGCGCGGGCCGGTGGCGCGCGGTGCGGCAGGGGCGGCCGGCTTTGCGGCGGGAGCGGCCGAAGCGGCGGCGACGTCGGGCTTGGTGATGCGCCCGTCCTTGCCGGTGCCCGCGACGCTCGCGGGGTTGAGGCCCGATTCCGACAGCGCCTTGCGCGCGGCGGGGCCGGGCTGTGCTGCGGCGGCCGCCGGTGCAGGTGCGGGCGCAGGTGCCGCCTTGGCGGCGAGAGCGGCGGCAGCCGGGGCCGCGGCCTTGCCGGCCGCACCGGCTTCGAGTTCGCCGAGCTTGGCACCGACCGCGACGGTCGTGCCGGCTTCGGCCGTGATCGCCGACAGCATGCCTGCAGCGGGGGCCGGAACCTCGACCGTGACCTTGTCGGTCTCGAGCTCGCACAGCGGCTCGTCGGCCTTCACGGCATCGCCGACCTTCTTGAACCACTTGGCGATGGTCGCCTCGGTGACGGACTCGCCCAGCGTGGGGACCTTGATTTCGACGGCCATTCTCGGATTCCGTTCTTTGTCTTGCCTGGATGGGGTCGTTTTCAGACCGTGAGCGCCTTCTCGACGATGTCGGCCTGCTGCTTGTTGTGGCGCTTGTAGAGGCCGGTCGCCGTCGCCGCGGCCTCGGGCCGCCCGACATACGCGGGCCGCTTGGCCGCGATCTTGAGGTTGGCGAGGATGTTTTCGAGACGGTGCTCGACGAACGTCCACGCACCCATGTTCTGCGGCTCTTCCTGGCACCAGACGATCTCGGCGTTCTTGTAGCGGCCGAGCTCGCGCTCGGTCGTGGCGAGCGGGAACGGATAGAGCTGCTCGATGCGCACGAGCGCCACGTCATCGATCCCGCGCTTGGCGCGCTCCTCGAACAGGTCGTAGTAGATCTTGCCCGAGCACAGCACGACGCGTTTCACCTTGCCGTCGGCCGCGATCTTCTCGGTTTCCGGCAGGATGCGGTGGAAGCTGGTGCCCGGCCCGAAATCGGCCAGCGGCGAGACCGCCAGCTTGTGCCGCAGCAGCGACTTGGGCGTCATGATCAGCAGGGGCTTGCGGATCGTGCGGCGCACCTGCCGGCGAAGGGCGTGGAAATAGTTCGCCGGCGTGGTGAGGTTGCAGACCTGCCAGTTGTCCTCGGCGCACATCTGGAGGAACCGCTCCAGCCGCGCGGACGAATGCTCCGGCCCCTGCCCTTCGTAGCCGTGCGGCAGCAGCATGACGAGACCCGACATGCGCAGCCACTTCACCTCGGCCGACGAGATGAACTGGTCGAACATCGTCTGGGCGCCGTTGGCGAAGTCGCCGAACTGCGCTTCCCACAGCACGAGCGCGTTGGGCTCGGCCATCGAGTAGCCGTACTCGAAGCCGAGCACGCCGAATTCCGACAGCGGGCTGTCGTGCACCTCGAACGTCGCCTGCTTGGGACGGATCGAATTGAGCGGGACGTGGCGCTTCTCGGTCTCCTGGTCGACGAGCACCGAGTGGCGCTGGGAGAACGTGCCGCGCCCGCAATCCTGGCCGGACAGGCGCACCGGCGTTCCCTCGACCGCAAGCGTGCCGAAAGCCAGTGCTTCGCCCGTCGCCCAGTCGATCGGGCCGCCGGCATCGAACAGCTTCTTCTTGTTGTCGAGCTGGCGGCGGATCGTGCGATGGATGTTGTGCCCATCGGGCACGCGGCAGATGCCTTCGCCGACTTCCTTGAGAAGCTCCATCGGCACCGCGGTGTTGCCGCGGTTGTCTTCCGCCTTGGCAAGCTCGATGCCCGCCCACTTGCCTTCGAGCCAGTCGGCCTTGTTGGGCTTGTAGTTCTTCGACGCCTCGAACTGGGATTCCAGATGGGCGGCGAAATCGTCGTAGATCTTCTGCGATTCTTCCGCGGCAAGCTGGCCGGTCTTGGCGAGATGCTCGGCATAGATCGTGCGCGTCGTCGGCTGCGAGGCGATCTTGCGGTACATGATGGGCTGCGTGAAGGACGGCTCGTCGGCCTCGTTGTGGCCGTGGCGGCGGTAGCAGAACATGTCGATGACGACGTCGCGGTGGAAGCGCTGGCGGAACTCGACCGCGATGCGCGCGACGTGCACGACGGCTTCCGGATCGTCGCCGTTGACGTGGAAGACCGGGAAGCCGAGACCCTTGGCGATGTCCGAGCAGTATGCGCCCGAGCGCGAATAGGCCGGGGCCGTCGTGAAGCCGATCTGGTTGTTGACGATGAAGTGGATCGTGCCGCCCGTCCGGTAACCCAGGATGTCGACGAAGCTCATCGTCTCGGGCACGATGCCCTGCCCGGCGAACGCCGCGTCGCCGTGGAGGAGCAGCGGCATCACCTGCGTGCGGTCGCTGTCGCCGAGCTGCACGCTTTTCGCGCGCGCCTTGCCGAGCACCACGGGATTGACCGCCTCGAGATGCGAGGGGTTGGCGGTGAGCGACAGGTGCACCTTGTTGCCGTCGAACTCGCGGTCCGACGAGGTGCCCAGATGGTACTTCACGTCGCCCGAGCCCTGCACGTCGTCGGGCTGGGAGGACACGCCCTGGAACTCGGAGAAGATCGCCACATACGGCTTGCCCATCACGTTGGCGAGCACGTTGAGGCGGCCACGATGCGGCATGCCGATGACGATTTCGCGCACGCCGAGCTGGCCGCCGCGCTTGATGATCTGCTCGAGCGCAGGCACCGCGGACTCGGCGCCGTCGAGGCCGAAGCGCTTGGTGCCGACGAACTTCTTGTCGAGGAAACGCTCGAAGCCCTCGGCGGCCGTCAAGCGTTCGAGGATCGCGCGCTTGCCGCGCTCGGTGAAATCGGTCTGGTTGCGCGGACCTTCGATGCGCTGCTGGATCCACGATTTCTGCTCGGGATCCGTGATGTGCATGAACTCGACGCCGATCGAGCCGCAGTAGGTCTTCTTCACCGCCGCGATGATCTCGCGCAGCGTGGCGGTGTGCATGCCCAGGACGTTGTCGATGAAGATCGGCCGGTCCATGTCGGCTTCGGTGAAGCCGTAGCTGGCCGGATCGAGCTCGGGATGCGGTTCGCGCTTGGTGAGGCCGAGCGGATCGAGATTGGCGTCGAGATGCCCGCGCACGCGGTAGGCGCGGATCAGCATGATGGCGCGGATCGAGTCGAGGGTGGCGGCGCGCGCCTGTTCGATCGACACGGAGCCCGCCGCAGGCGCCGCGACCGGAGCCGCTGCCCCGTTCGTGCCCTTGCCCTTGGCGGGCGCTACGGCGGCCGGGTCTGGGACGCCGATGACCTTGGTCTTTTCCCGCCCCCAGCCGGGCACGAAATAGCCCGTCCCCTCGGTCGCCATCTCGCGGAACAGCGCATGCCAGCTCGGATCGACGCTGGCGGGATCGGCGCGGTACCGGTCGAGAAGTTCGGCGAGATAGACGGCGTTTGCGCCGTTGAACAGGGAGTCGAGATCGGGATGCGTCGCCATGATCAGCCTTCGGGTGGATATGCCGCGTCGGGGGGTCAGCCCTTCATCGCCTTGAGCATCGTCGAGCCGAGGGCGGCCGGACTGTCGGCCACCATGTAGCCGGCCGACTTCATCGCCTCGATCTTGTCGCCGGCCGTACCCTTGCCGCCCGAGATGATCGCGCCGGCATGGCCCATGCGTCGTCCCGGCGGGGCCGTGACGCCTGCGATGAACCCGACGATGGGCTTCTTGGACTTCGTCGACTTGAAGAACGCGGCCGCGTCCTCTTCGGCCGAACCGCCGATCTCGCCGATCATGATGATGCCGACGGTCTCGGGATCGGCGACGAACAGCTCGAGCACGTCGATGAAGTTCGTCCCGTTGACCGGGTCGCCGCCGATGCCCACGCACGTCGTCTGGCCGAGGCCGGCCGCCGTCGTCTGGGCCACCGCTTCGTAGGTCAGCGTGCCCGAGCGCGACACGATGCCGATCTTGCCGCGGCTGTGGATATGGCCGGGCATGATGCCGATCTTGCACTCGCCCGGCGTGATGAGGCCCGGGCAGTTGGGCCCGATCAGGCGCGACTTCGAGCCCGCCATCGCGCGCTTGACGCGCACCATGTCGAGTACCGGAATGCCTTCGGTGATGCACACGACGAGGCGGATCTTCGCGTCGACGGCCTCGAGGATCGCGTCGGCCGCGAAGGGCGGCGGCACGTAGATGACCGAGGCGTCGGCCCCGGTCGCGTGCACCGCTTCGTCCACCGTGTTGAAGACGGGCAGGTCGAGATGCTTGGAGCCGCCCTTGCCGGGCGTGACGCCGCCGACCATCTTGGTGCCGTAGGCGACGGCCTGCTCGGAGTGGAAGGTGCCCTGCGCGCCGGTGAAGCCCTGGCAGATGACCTTGGTGTTCTTGTCGACCAGTACGGCCATGTTATGCGGCCTCCTTCACGGCCTTGACGATCTTTTCGGCCGCATCGGCGAGGTTGTCGCCCGACACGATCTTGAGGCCGGAGTTCTTGAGGATCTTCTTGCCGAGATCGACGTTGGTGCCTTCCAGGCGCACGACCAGCGGCACGTTGAGCGCCACCTCGCGCGCGGCCGCGACCACGCCTTCGGCGATGACGTCGCAGCGCATGATCCCGCCGAAGATGTTGACGAGGATGCCTTCGACGTTGGGATCGGAGAGGATCAGCTTGAAGGCCTGCGTGACGCGCTCGCGCGTCGCCCCGCCGCCGACGTCGAGGAAGTTCGCGGGCTCCCCGCCATAGAGCTTGATGATGTCCATCGTCGCCATCGCGAGACCGGCGCCGTTGACCATGCAGCCGATCGAGCCGTCGAGCTTGACGTAGTTTAGCTCGTGCTTGGACGCCTCGAGCTCCATCGGGTCTTCTTCGTCCTCGTCGCGCAGGTCGGCCACGTCCTTGTGGCGGAACAGCGCGTTGTCGTCGAAGTTCATCTTGGCGTCGAGGGCGAGCACTTCGCCCGCACCCGTCACGACCAGCGGATTGATCTCGACGATCGACGCGTCGAGGCCGGTGAAGGCCTCGTACATCGCGGTCAGGAACTTGACGCAGGCGCCGACCTGCTTGCCTTCGAGACCGAGTGCGAACGCGACCTTGCGCGCGTAGTAGGACTGCAGGCCCTGCGCCGGATCGACGGCGATCTTGATGATCTTCTCGGGCGTCTTGTGGGCGACGTCCTCGATGTCCATGCCGCCTTCTGTCGACGCCATGATCGTCACGCGATGCGTGCCGCGATCGACCAGCATGCCGAGATAGAGCTCGCGCTTGATGTCGCAGCCTTCCTCGACATAGATGCGCTTGACCTCTTTGCCCTTCGGGCCGGTCTGCTTGGTGATCAGCGTCTTGCCGATCATCGCGGCGGCGTTCTTCTTGACCTCGTCAATCGACTTGACGACGCGCACGCCACCCTTGCCGTTCGGATCGTCCTTGAAGCGCCCGGCCCCGCGCCCGCCGGCGTGGATCTGCGACTTGACGACCCAGACCGGGCCGCCGAGTTCGCGGGCGACCTTTTCCGCCTCGTCGGGGGTATAGGCGACCGCCCCCTTGGGAACCGCAACGCCGTAGCGCGCCAGCAAGATTTTCGCTTGGTATTCGTGGATGTTCATAAACGACCCGGTCGGTTTGAAGGTCGGAAACCCGCCCGTCGCGCGTCCCTATCGGGGTGCGGGGGCAGGGTGGACGCGTACGTTAGTCCGGGCGGGGCGGCGAGGCAACCGCACCCGGCCCGGAAACGCGGTATCTTATTACAGCTTGCCGTCGGCCTTGAGCAGCTTCTCGGCAATGGCGCAGAGGTCCTGCACGGCCTTGACGGACTTGTCGAAACCCGCCTGTTCGGCCGCATCGAGCTTGATCTCGACGATCTTCTCGACGCCGTTCTTGCCCAGGATGACCGGCACGCCGACGTAAAGGTCCTTTACGCCATACTGGCCGGTGAGCCACGCGGCGCAGGGCAGCACGCGGCGCTTGTCGCGCAGGTAGCACGCGGCCATCTCGATGGCCGACATCGCCGGCGCGTAGAAGGCCGAACCGGTCTTCAGCAGGTTGACGATCTCCGCCCCGCCGTCGCGCGTGCGCTGGACGATCTTGTCGAGACGCTCCTGGGTGGTCCAGCCCATCTTGACGAGATCCGGCAGCGGGATTCCGGCGACCGTCGAGTAGCGCACCGACGGCACCATCGTGTCGCCGTGACCGCCGAGCACGAAGGCCGTGACGTCGTCGACCGAGACCTTGAACTCGTCGGCCAGGAAGTGGCGGAAACGCGCGCTGTCGAGCACGCCCGCCATGCCCACGACCTTGTTGGCCGGCAGGCCCGAAAGCACCTGCAGCACCCACACCATCACGTCGAGCGGGTTGGTCACGCAGATGACGAAGGCGTTGGGCGCGTGCTTCTTCAGGTTCTCGCCGACCGTCGCCATGACCTTGACGTTGATGCCGATCAGGTCGTCGCGCGTCATGCCGGGCTTGCGCGGGACGCCGGCCGTGACGATCACCACGTCGGCGCCGGCCATCGCGGCGAAATCGTTCGAACCGGTGAACAGCCCGTCGAAGCCCTCGACCGGGGCGGCCTCGGCGATGTCGAGCGCCTTGCCCTGCGGAATGCCTTCGGCGATGTCGATAAGCACCACGTCGCCCAGTTCCTTGAGACCGGCGAGCAGTGCCAGCGTGCCGCCGATCTGGCCGGCGCCGACGAGTGCGATCTTGTTGCGAGCCATACTGTTTCCCCTCTCCGAACGGCACCCGGTTCCGGGTGCGGTCGCTGCACTGCGAAAAGTGTCGCAGGGTTTTACTCCGCCCCCGTCCGAAGCATCAAGGGGTAGCCGCAAAAATCGCCGGTTTCCGGCGAGTTTGGCGGCATCGGGCGCCGGAGAACCCCGTCACGCCGACATCGAGGGCCGGTCGCCGAAGGTCTCCATGACCTTGACCACTTCCGGCAGCCGTGTGGCGAGCGCTTCCACGCAGTCGGCGTTCAGCTTGACCGACGCCTGCCGCCGCAATTCTTCGAATGCCCGTTCGACAGGCCATGCCTCTTTGTAGGGGCGGTGGGACGTCAGGGCATCGAAGATGTCGGCGACGGCAAGGATCTGGGCCTCGATCGGGATGTCCTGTGCCGTCAGGCCGTAGGGATAGCCGGTCCCGTCGAGCTTCTCGTGATGATAGCGCACCGTATTGCGAAGGATGTCGATGCCGGGCAGGTCGCCGAGCCCGACCG
>JBIKWI010000307.1:0-2811 GCA_044356395.1 Tagaea sp.
GCCCAATCGCACGACGGCTCGCTGGGTCAGGCGCATGCGTTCATCGACGCCGCGCACCGCGCGGGCGCCGACGCCATCAAGTTCCAGACCCATATCGCGGCCGCCGAGTCGACACTCGACGAGCCGTTCCGGACGAAATTCAGCCGGCAGGATTCCACGCGCCTGGATTACTGGCGCCGCATGGAGTTCACGCCCGAACAGTGGGCCGGACTTGCGGCGCACGCCGCCGAGAAGTCCCTCGTGTTTCTTTCCTCCGCCTTCTCCATCGAGGCCGTCGAGCTTCTCGACAGGATCGGGATGCCGGCCTGGAAGGTGGCGTCCGGAGAGCTGGGTTCCGATTCGCTGCTGCAATCGATGATCAGCACCGGATCGCCGTTTCTGGTTTCCAGCGGCATGAGCGGCTGGGCCGAGATCGATGCGTTGACGCAGCGGCTCAAATCCGCCGATCGCGCGTACGCGCTCCTGCAGTGCACGAGCAAGTATCCGACCCCGCTCACGCAGGTCGGACTCAACGTGCTGGACCAGATGCGTGCGCGCTACGGGGTTCCGGTCGGGCTCTCCGATCATTCCGGCATTCAGCATCCGGCGATGGCGGCGATCGCGCGGGGTGCTTCGGTCGTCGAGCTCCATCTCGCCATCGACCGTTCGATGTTCGGTCCCGACGTCGTGGTTTCGCTGCTTGTCGACGAATTCAGGGCCGTCCGCGACTTTCGCGACGCCCTAGTGACGATCGACGCCAATCCGGTCGACAAGGAAGCGGTCGCGGTCGAACTCGCGCAGATGCGTGCGATGTTCCGTCGCAGCCTCGCACCGCGGCGCGCGATCCAAAAAGGTGAAAGAATACTCGCCGACATGCTCGTTTCCAAAAAGCCCGGCACCGGCATCCCGGAATCCGAACTTTCCACCCTCGTCGGCAAGCGGGCCGTGCGGGATCTGGTTCCCGAGCGCCTCATCAAGCGGGAAGATCTCGAATGAAGCGCAGGCGCAAGATCTGTGTCGTCGTCAACAGCCGCGCGAACTATGGCCGGATCAAATCGGTTCTGACAGCGGTCGCGTCGCACGATTCGCTCGAACTTCAGCTCCTGCTCGGCGCCTCCGCCGTGCTTCACCGCTTCGGCAACGTGCGCGAAGTAATCGAGCGTGACGGCTTCCGGCCCGTCGCGTCGGTGCACACCATCGTCGAAGGCGAAACGCCCACGACGATGGCGAAGTCGACGGGCCTCGGGATCATCGAGCTGGCGACCCAGTTCGAGAATCTGCAGCCCGACATCGTGCTGACGGTCGCCGACCGGTTCGAGACGATGGCCACGGCGGTCGCCGCCTCGTACATGAACATCTGCCTGGCGCATACGCAGGGCGGCGAGATCACCGGTTCGATCGACGAAAGCGTGCGGCACGCGATCACGAAGCTCGCCCACGTCCATTTCCCGGCCACCCGCAAGGCCGCCGACAACATCGAGAGGATGGGCGAGGAGCCGTCGCGCGTGTTCTGGACCGGGTGTCCGGCGATCGACCTGATCGCGGACCTCGATCTCACGCTGCCGCCCGACCTGTTCGAACGGTACAAGGGCGTCGGCGCCGCGATCGATCCGACGAAGCCCTATATCGTCGTGCTGCAGCATCCCGTGACTACCGAGTACGGCCACGGGTTCGAACAGATCTCGGCAACCCTCAAGGCCGTCCGCAGCGTCGGCATGCAGACGGTCTGGCTGTGGCCGAACGTCGACGCCGGATCCGACGATGTGTCGAAAGGCTTGCGGGTGGCCCGGGAACGCGGCGAGGCCGAAGGGATCCATTTCTACAGGAACTTCTCGCCCGAGGATTATGGCCGGCTCATCGCGAACGCCAAGTGCATCGTCGGTAATTCGAGCTCCGGCATCCGCGAATGCGCCTATCTCGGGACCCCTGCGATCAATGTCGGCACGCGCCAGCAGGGTCGCGAGCACGGGCACAACGTCGTGCACGCACCCTACGAGGCGAACAGGATCGGCGAAGCGATCCGCGCGCAGCTGTCCAAGGGGAAGTTCCCGCGCGATGAGACGTTCGGAGACGGGACCGCAGGCGCCAAGATCGCGTCAATCCTGGCGAGCGTCGAGGTAAGCATTCAGAAGCGCCTGACCTACTGACGATACGGAGGCAACCAAGATGACCGTAGATGCGAGCCTCATCTCTCCCGCTGCCGTAGCCAAGCACGTCGAGATGCTGGCGGAGAAGGTCTTCCAGGTCGATACGAAGTGGCCTCACTTCCGGCTGCTGCTGAAGGATCTCGCGCGACTGGCCGACGAGCTGCCCGCCGGATCGAAAGTGGTCGGCATGGAGCGTACCCTCCTTTATGGCGGGATCAGCCTCGCGGCACCGGTCTTCCATCGGCACGAGTATGTTTCGTTCGACGGAAGCCCCGACAGCGCGGACGTTCGCGGCGCCTACAATGCGGCGATGGTGGACGACCCGCGCACGATCCGGATCGCCTACACGAAGCGGGGATCGGACATCGACACCGGACTTCCCTCGAACTCGGCCGATGCCGTCACGATCCCGAACCTCATCCATCATGTCGGCGACCAGACCCGCCTTTTCGACGAGGTGGCCCGGATCCTCAAGCCGAACGGGATCATCTACGTTTTCGAGCCGCTCGTGCGCGAACTGCATCAGGCGCCCGACGACTTCATCCGGTACACGCCGTTCGGACTCCAACTTAAGCTGAAGGAGCACGGCTTCGAGACCATCAGGGTAGCGACCGAAGGCGGGCCGTTCCAGGTGATCGCCTATTGCTGGGAGCAGGCGCTGCAGTACCTGCCGGAGGAGGAGCGC
>JBIKWI010000130.1:0-9970 GCA_044356395.1 Tagaea sp.
CCCGCGACTGCGTTGGGCCGATATGTCCGGAGATGGGCTGCTGGATTGCGTGATGCTTTACGGGCGGCTCGTCGAATACACGCCGAACCTCGGGCACGGCGACTGGCAAGCGCCCGTGCGGATGCGTGCGGTGCCGGAGCTGCCGCTCGACACTGACCCACGGCGACTTTTGCTTGGGGACCTGGACGGTGATGGCTTAGCCGACCTCGTCCTCGTCGAGGACGGCCGCATCACAATATGGCTGAACATCGCCGGCGAGGCGTGGAGTCCACCCGTCCGCATAGATGGGACGCCCCCTGTCACCGACATGGCGGAAGTGCGCCTCGCGGACGTGCTCGGCACTGGCGTCCAGGGGGTGCTCTGGTCTCGCCCGGCCATGACCGGGGCGCGGAACCGCTTCTTCTTCCTCGACCCGATCGGCGGCAAGAAGCCGTACCTGCTGTCCACCATCGACAACCGGATCGGCGCTGTCACAACCATCAGTTACGCGCCTTCGACCCATTTTTTTTTGTTGGACGAAGCAAGACCGTCGACCCGCTGGCGCACCCCCCTGCCTTTCCCAGTGCACGTCGTCGAGGGCGTGGAGGTTGAGGACCGTCTGTCGGGAGGCCGACTGACGACGGAGTACCATTATCGACATGGCTACTGGGATGGGGAGGAGCGGGAGTTCCGCGGCTTCGGCCTCGTCGAACAACGCGACACCGAAAGTTTTGAAAGCGCCGCTTCGGCGACGGATGCCATCGCTTCTCTGCTTGCGCGCGAGCATGTCTCACCACCCACGCTGACCCGGACTTGGTTCCATCAGGGCGCGGTCGAGGACGGCGTAGGCGGCTGGACAGAGAGCGATCACAGCGAGGAATACTGGTCGGGCGACCCGCCGATGCTCGGCCATGGCAAAGGCATCGCTCGGTTCTTGCGCAGCCTTGGGCAAGGCGAGCCGGCACGCCCAGAGGCGGCGCGCGACAGGCGAGATGCGCTGCGTGCGCTCCGCGGCAGGATTTTGCGAACCGAGGTCTATGCCCTGGACGGCGCAGCATGGGACGACAGACCTTACACGGTGACGGAACACGCGCATGAGCTGCGCGAGGAAATGCCCCCGGCGGAAGGCGAAATTCGCCGACGCGTCTTTCTTCCGTTCGAGATAGCGAGCCGCACCACGCAGTGGGAACGCGGCGACGATCCGATGACCCGGCTCGCCTTCAGCCCGCAACGCGATGCATTCGGGCAGGTCTTGCGCGAGGAAGCGATCGCGTGCCCACGCGGTTGGCGCAACCTGGGCGACCGGCCAGCGGAGCCTTTCCTCGCAACCATCGCTGAGACCAGATACGCCGAACCCGTGCCTGGCCGGCACATGCGGGACCGCGTCGCGCTTCGTACAACATGGGAGGTGACGGGTACCGCCGGGAAGACAGTGGCCGAGTTGCGGCTGGATGCGGCATCCGGCATCGGACTCGCGGTGGTCGCGCATGAGGTCAACTTCTACGATGGTCCTGCCTTCGTCGGGCTGCCCTTTGGGCAGGCCGGCGAGCATGGCGCGCAGACCCGCACCGAAACGCTGGTAGCGACCGAAGCGCAATTCAAGGAAGCCTACGGCGTCCATTGCCCCCCCTGGATCGCGGCAGGCGGTCAGGCGGCCTGGCCGAACGGCTACCCACAGGCGTTCCGTGCCGCCCTGCCGCCTGGCGCCGGCAATGTTCTCCGCAACGCCGCGCCCTTCCTGCCCGGCTGGTACGTGGCATCCGACCGCCGCGAGCATGATTTCCAGGCTGGCCTGCCACCGCTTGGCCTGCTCGTGGCGCGGCGTGACCCGCTTGGACACGACACCCGCATCACCCACGAAATGCCCTGGGCTGTGTTGGTGAAGACGGTGACCGACCCGGCTGGGCTAGTTACCAGCGTGGAGAATGATCCGAGGCTCCTGCAACCACGGCGCATCACAGACGCGAACGGGCAGGCTACAGAAGTCGCCTTCACGCCGCTCGGACTTGTCGCGGCGGTGTTCGCTCGCGGTCGCGACGGCGAGGGCGATGGCGCGAACCCCTCAATCCGCATGGAGTATAATCTCGACGCCTTCGCACGGAGTACCCCTGAGGCGCCGCAGCCGATCTCTGTCCGCACGATACGGCGCATCCATCACGACGGCGACGCCCAGGCGAGCGCGGCGGAGCGGGCGGAGACGCTCGAACGGGTGGAGTATTCGGACGGGTTTGGCCGCGTGCTGCAGACGCGCGAACAGGCGGAGGACGCGCTGTTCGGCGACACTCTGTTCGGCCACGGCCTGATTCCACCGCAGCCGGGCCAGGCGCCAGGCGATATCGTTGGCCGCCAACGCGCTCCCGGCGATCCGCCGAATGTCGTCGTCAGCGGTTGGCGCGTGCACGACAACAAGGGGCGGGTGGTTCAGGCCTTTGAGCCCTTCTTCTCGACCGGTTGGGACTACCGCACCCCCGCGGCGGAGGCCAAGGCGCGCGGCCGCGACACGGCTGGGATGCGCGTGACCACCTTCTACGACCCGCGCGGCCAGGCTGTGCGGGTGGTGCAGCCCGATGGGTCGGAGACGCGTGTGGTCTTCGGCATCCCGGGCGCGACTGGCGTTCCCGACTTCGCCTCACCCGACAGCTTCACGCCGACGCCCTGGGAATCCTGGAGCTACGACGCGAATGACAATGCAGGCCGCGCGCCGGCAGGTGGCACCGCGCCGACCCACCACCACGATACCCCCTCGAGCATTGTGCTGGATCCTCTCGGCCGCGTAGTGGAGGCAGTGGCGCGCAACCGTGCGTCTGTCGGCGATCCCATCGAGACACACCGCACGCGGAGCCGCTACGACATCCGCGGCAATCTAATTGAACTGGTGGACCAGCTCGGACGCACGGCCTTCCGCTACGCTTATGATTTGGCAAACCGGCGGCTGCGCGTGGATAGCCAGGATGCCGGCCTGCGGCTGACCGCACACGATGCGGCGGGGCGCCCGATCGAGGGGCGCGACGCCAAGGGGGCCTGGACGCTCCATGCGCACGATGCGCTCGGCCGCCCGACGCGGACCTGGGCGCGCGACGGGGCTGGGGCAGCGTTGGCCCTGAGGGAAAGCCTGGAATACGGCGATGGCGGTGATCCGGCGCAGCCGCCTGTAATGCGGGCACAGCAGCAGGCTGCCAACCGCCTCGGCCGGCTGCATCGGCATTTCGATGAGGCCGGGCTGCTGACGATTGAACGCTACGACTTCAAGGGTGGCATCGCCGAGAAGTCGCGACGTGTGCTGTCGGACGCGCAGATGCTGACCGGCGCGCCGGTGGATTGGGAGCCGCCGCCCGCAACCACGCAAGAGGCTCATGTCGCGGCGCTGCTCGCCCCGGAGGACTACGTCACGTCGCAGCGGCAGGACGCGCTGGGCCGGCTTGCGCGCCTGACTTATCCGCGGGACGTCACCGGCGCGCGGAAGGAGCTGCGCCCGCGCCACAACCGCGCCGGTGGGCTTGAAGCGATGGAGCTGGACGGCCAACCCATCGTCGCGCGTATCGCCTATGACGCGCGCGGCCAACGCAGCGTCGTGGCGTATGGCAACGGGCTGGTCACCGTCCTGACGCATGACCGAGCGACTTCGCGCCTGACGCGCGCCTGGACGGGTGCCTGCGCCGAGCTGGGCGGCGGAGCGCTGGGCTGGCGACCGCAGGCGCCAGCCGCGCCGCAGCTCGACCTCGGCTACACATATGATCTGGTCGGCAACATCTTGCGGATTGCCGACCGTACGCCGGGATGCGGGACGTTGAACGGGCCGGCGCCGGCGCGCGACATGCTGGACCGACGATTCGACTATGACGCGCTGTACCGCCTGCGCCGCGCGACCGGGCGCGAGGATTCGGCCATCCCGGTGCCGCGCCCCTGGGATGATGCACCGCGCATCGGGTATGGCAGCGGCCAGCACGGCACGCCGGACCAGGACAACGCGCCGAACCTCACCCGCTTCTATGTTGAGAGCTACCGCTACGACCCCGCCGGCAACCTGCTGGCGCTGCGCCACGAAAGCGGCGGCGCGGCCTGGGTGCGTCGCTTCGGCATGGGCGGGCTGGCGCCCGA
Source organism: Tagaea sp. (assembly GCA_044356395.1). GTDB lineage: Bacteria > Pseudomonadota > Alphaproteobacteria > CACIAM-22H2 > CACIAM-22H2 > Tagaea. The sequence goes on from JBIKWI010000130.1 coordinate 4,078, forward strand.
TGCGTGGGAGGCGGCGATCGCGCCGCATCTCGAAGGGCGGGCTTGGCCGGCGGCGCCAGGCAACCGCCTGACGCATGTGGCCGATGGCGCGGCGCTGCCCGCGGTGACGCATCGCTACGACGCAAACGGCAATCTGGAGGAGGAGACGGGCTCCCGCCGCTTCGGCTGGAACTGGTCGGACCGGTTGGTGTCCTTCCGCGAGCAGGCCGGCGCCGGGCCGGCGAGCCTTCAAGCGTTCTACCTGTATGACGCGGCGGGGATGCGCGCAAAGAAGCTGGTGCGTCGGCAGGACGGCAGCCTGGCGGTGACGGTGTATGTGGATGGGCTGTTCGAGCACCACATGCGCGTCTCGCCCGGCGGTGCGCGGCGTGAGAACAACACGCTGCATGTGATGGACGATGCGTCGCGCGTGGCGCGGATCCGCGTGGGGCAGGGCTTCGCCGATCAGGGGCGTGGGTTCGGGCAGGACGCCAGCCCGGCTCTCGTCTACGAGCTCGCCGATCACCTCGGATCGACGACGCTCAGCTTAGACGAGGCGGGCGCCTGGGTGAATCGGGAGGAGTTCACGCCCTACGGCGAGACGAGCTTCGGCGGCTATGCGCGGAAGCGGTATCAGTTCGCGGGCATGGAGCGGGACGAGGAGAGCGGGCTAGCGCTGCATGGGGCGCGGCATTACGCGCCTCATCTGGGCCGGTGGACTAGCTGTGATCCGGCGGGTGCGATGGACGGCCATAACCTTTACGCGTTTGTCCGCGGCAATCCCATTGGCCTTGCGGATCCGACCGGAACCGCAGCCGACGACGCGCCGGGACTCAAGCGATCCAACGACCAAGCTGCTGCGAATTTGCCGACAGGCGTGACGCAGAGCATTGGCCTTTCCAGCAGTCCGGCCGCGTCCTCGGATTCCAGCCAGCAAGCAGCTCCTTCCGCTCGCCCGCCGCCACCTCCGGCATCCAAGCCTCCCACGCCCAGCCCAGGCATCCTGTCCTCGTTGTTTCCGAGCCATATGTCGGGCGCGACCCGCCCGCCGCTCTCGCCGGCCCTGTCCGCTCACCAAGGATGGCAGGCTTGGCATGCCGAGGCCACGCAGCAGGCCATCTCGGGTGCGGCGCACGCAAATCTCGTGCGCACTGCTGCCCTTTCGATCATTGCCGGGGGTGCCGCCGCCGGTCCGGCCCTGGCCGAAGTGGTGCCTGCGGCCGCTCAGTCCCTCGCTCTGCCACCGGGCGCCCTTGCAGCCAAAGGCGGCCTCGCCTCGCTCGCGGCCGCCACTTACGTCACATTGGGGGAAACGTCCTTCTGGCTCACCAATGTGGCCGTAGGAGGAGGCGCCACGATCGGCGTCGCCTCCCCCGCTCGACGCGTCATGGAGGCCGGAATACCCGGGGCACCCATCTACGGGGCTGCAGCGGCGCGGCTCAGCAGCAATCCGGCCGTCGTGCAGACCCTGGCCGAGCCGCTCCGGCTCAGCTCGAACTTCCTCTTTGCCGCCGTGCGGAACCCGAGGCTCGCCCCGGCTGTGTACGGGAAGGCCTGGGAGCGGCTGTGTATCCAGGCCACGCCCAACGTGGAGAAGGTGCTCGGTGGCGCACGCCAAGCCGACGCGATCGTCCGTTTGGCAGGTCAGAGCGTCAAGGCGGATTGGACGACATTCGCGCAACTTGAGGCGCACGCCGCGCGCCCCACCTACCAAATCGGGCCATGGGTCTTTTTCCTCGGCGGCGGCATGCCTTCCGGCTGGCTGAAATGACCGACGGAAGAAGCCCGAGTTGCGCTTACCCCACCACAACCCATTACGCGCACCACTCGCGGTGCCACGACGGGACTTGAGGCCATGAACCCCATCCCCCTCCTCCAGCGCTACCTCGCGCAGTTCCTCTCCCTCGCGCTTTCGCCCGAGGACGTCCGCCTCGGCGCAGCCGGCACGCTCGGCCCCGCGACGCTCGACGCCGTCGAGGCCTTCCTCGACCGCGCCGGCCTCATCGCGCCGCCGCAGCTCCGCCCGCGCTCAGGCGAATGGGTAGACTGGCTTATCGGCGAGCTCGAGGCCGCGCTCGGCGCGCGTCGCACGATCTCTGGCCGCGTCGTCGGCCTGCGCGGCAATGGCATCGCCGGCCTGCGCGTCGCCGCGCTCGAACGCGACCTGCCCTCAATCGAGCGCCGCCGCCCCCCGTCCGAGCTCGGCCACGACATCAGCGGCGAAGGTGGCCGCTTCGATATCCGCTACGCGCCGACCCCCGAGGGCGAGGGCGACGAGGCCGCCGCCGCGGATGTCAGCCTCGCCATCGCCGACGCCGCCGGCGAGCCGGTTGCGATCATCGAGCTCCGGCTGGACGGCAAGACGCTCGACGATCCGCACGCGATCCTCTTCAATATCCCGCCGCGCTGCGAGATGCAGGTGACGGTGAACGCGGAGACGCTGCGCGGCCTCTCCGAATACGAACGCCTGCTCGCGCGCATCGCGCCTGCGCTGCGCGACCTCGCGCCGGCCGAACTGACCGCGGAGGACGTCGCCTTCCTCGCCGCGGAGGTGCCGCTATCGGAGCAGGACCGGCAGCGCGTCGAATGGCTGCGCCGCGCGGCAGCCTTGGCCGAACGCTCGGGTCTGCCGACGGAAGCATTCTATGGCTGGGGCCGGCTCGATTTGCCGGACCGTTTCACGAGCCTCGCCGCAACGCCGCCCGATCGTCTGGAGGAGATCCTCGCTCGCCTTGCAGCCTTGGATCCCGATCAGCGCCAGAAGTTTCTGGAAGACGCCGTCGCGAAGGAGATCATACCGGAGCGGATCGCTGGGATGCGGGACGTGCTGGAACGAAGTCTCGCACAGTCACGGCCGATGCGCCGCGTCGGCACTGCGCGGCTGGTTGACAGGGAGGACGGCGCGCCGCTTCCAAACCTTGAGGTAAGCTTCGGGCCTCCTGGCGGCCAGGCGCACGCAACCATACCCTCCGACCCACGCGGCTACGTGCCGATCCTAGCACCGCCAGATGGCGATGCGGCTGGTACAGTGCTGGTCCTCACCGTGCGCGGGGCGGAGGACGCACCGCGTCTGGAAGTGCAACTGACCCTCCCACTCGCGGAGGAGGTGATCGAATTGCGCGTGCCCAGGCCGGCGCCGCCCGATGCGCCAGACATAGACGCGCTTGACGCAACGGCTAAGCTCGCCCTGCCGGCCGGGCTCGCTGCCGCACTCGCAAGACAGGGAGTGCGGTCGCTCGCTGAGATTACCCGACGCGGCGGCCTATCTGGCCTCGCCGGCCTTCCGGTGGCGGATGGTCACCCGTCGCTGAAACTCCTCGAGGCCCACGCCGACTTGCTCCGAGCTTCCGACGACGTCCCCGCCAACACCGCCGTGATCGAGGCCGGCTTCGATGGTATCGCCGCCGTTGCCATGGCGCCGCGGGCGCGCTTTGTTGCGGCGCTCGGCCCGAAAATTGGCGACCTCGTGGCGGGGCAACTGCATGCGGCCGCCGGCGCACAGACGGCCCTGCTGAACAACGCGACCTTTGCTCTTGCAGCCGAACGGGCGAACGGGCAGGCCGACCCCGACGCGGCAGAGGTCGTCCTCGGGCCCGAGCGCTGCGAATGCCGAGACTGCGAGACCGCGGTAAGCCCACTCGCCTACTTGGTCGACCTTATCGCCTTCGTCGAGCGGCGCGTCTCCGCTAACGGTAACCCAGCGACCGTCTCAATACTGGAAAGCGCTTTCCATCAACCCATCGCCACGTTGCCGGCCAAGTGCGGCGAAGTGGACCGCGAGGTGCGCCAGGTCCGCATCTGCATCGAGGTAGTGCGCGCTGCGCTTGGGCCGCGGCCGCTTGCCAACGCGGCGGACGAGGCCGCGCTGGCGGCGGCGGAGGCGGCTTACAGCCTCGCGGCCTATGAGGCGCTTCTACTGCGGCTCGGCACCTCGTCGGCCGAGATCCGGCTCGCCGCCACGGCGGACGGAGCGGCACGCGCTGCGCTCGCCGAGCGGTTGCAGGTTCCGCTGGCGAACTTAAACAAGCTGCACATCGACTTCACCAAGCCAAGGCCAAAGCCAGAGCCAGGGCCAGAGGCCGAGATCGAGGCTAATTTCGGCATCCGTGACACCACCAAGGCCCCCCTCGATTCTGAGGTCGCTTCCAACCTCCTCAACTGGCGGCGCGATGCGTTGCGCGAGGCTTGGCGCCGGCAGGACCAACCAGACGACCGCTACGCGCCGCGCCGTGTCACGGCGCCGCTGGCCGCGCTACCCCCAGCACTTGTCGGCCCAGGCGCCTTGCCGAAGCCGCTCTCCTTCGATGAGGCGGCACAGCTGCTCATTTGCGACGGTGAGATGTTGCGCGCAGATTTAGAGACGATGGCAGGCTTGGCGCCCAGCCAAGACTGGCAGCGCGCGCTGCGCACCCTCTATGCTGCGGCGCGCTGCCTGCCCGCAATTGACCCGGACCTTGTAGGGCCGGACGACCTGCGGACACCACGTCCGGGCGAGGCGGCCTTTGACCTTTGGACGAAGCGCCGGGACTGGGTGGACGCGCGCCTCGCGGTCCTGGCAGCGAAAACGAAGGTAAAGGACGGGACCAAGCTGCCGGACTTCGAGGAAATGGTCGCCGAGATGGCGAAGCCGCTCGACTATGCCGGCAGCAAGCTCGAGCCCTGGCCTGGTGTCATCCCTGACCTCACCGCGCTTGGCGCCGCGCTTTCGGGCACAGACGCCGAGCTGGCTCGCTTCCGGCTGGAGCAGGAGCTGAACTTGAGTGAGCCAGCGCTGGGCAGGCTGCTGGCGCTCCGCGGCAAGTTGGCGGCCCGAATGGCCGACGTTCGGACGGAGGCGCCGAGTGCGGCGGAGGCGATTGAGGTCCGCTCCATACTCGTACAGTCCATGAAGGCTAGGTTCTCCGAAATCTGGCGTGCCGAGGAGGTGGCAGCGGGCCTGCGCTTCGGCCCTGCCATCTTCTGGCCATCCCTAACGACGCCCGTCGAGGGCGCGTGGCCGCCGGAGCCGCGTCCGGCACCCTTGCTCGATCCGCTACGCATGGAGGACACGGATCTGCCGGACCCGGTGGCGGGCGAGGCGGCTGCGGGGCTTTTGGCGGAGCGGCGCGCGCAGCTCGCTGCGGTCAAGGCGGAGCTCCGCAAGGCGGCGGAGGCACGCGACTTCGATCTCCTGTTCCGGGCTGCGCTCGGCGACCCGAAGCCCGGCAACAACCTACAGCACGACATTGACCAACTGCGAGCGGATCTCGGCAGCTCGGTGCAAGCGACGGCCGACGAGGCCCAGCGGCGGGTGACGGAGGATCTCGGGCTCCGGATTGAGGACTTCCGGCGGCTCCTCGCGATTCGGGCAGCCGCGGCCGCCAAAGCGATCCCGCCGACGGCGGCCGACTGGGACGAGGCGGTGGCCCTGCTACTCCCTGCGAGGATCGCCAAGCATGAGCGAAACGTGTGGCGGGAGAAAGAGGGCGAGAAGCCTATCGGGCCCCTACCCTACTGGGCGGCGCTCAAGGCTCGCCTGCCGCCATGGCGTACCTCGGCCGAGGCGAGGGCCGCCTGGCAGACCGCGCTCCGCGCGCGGAGCGAGGCGCCCGTCCTCGACCCGGACCTCATCGTGCCGGGTGACCTCCGCGCGCCCGTTAAGACCGATGCTGCCTTCAAGGTCCTCGACGCTCGCGAGAAGGCAGTGAATGCGAAGCGTAGCGAGTTGGCAAAGCTCGCAAAGTCTGCGATCGGGTTCGACGCGCGGCTCACGCAGGTTCTCGGCTACGGGACGGCGCACCTTCTCGGCATTGCCGCGGCCCGCGATGCAGGACGCGCTGTAGCCTCCCGGCTCGCGCAGCTGCGGATCGACTTTGCGGGCTTCGGCCTGCTTGAGCGCGTGGCGCGCCTCCTAAAGGTGGGGGCCGGAGTGACC
>JBIKWI010000308.1:0-2788 GCA_044356395.1 Tagaea sp.
CCGCCGGCCGCACCGGATGCGCAATCGCGGCAGCGTCGAGTGCATCGTCGTAAGCGCCTGCTCGCCGCCGAGCTTCTGATTCTCGGGCTGCCGTCTAACGCGTCAGACTCGCGGTATCCGCTCGGAGGCCGTAGTGATCGAGTGGTAAAGATCGGGACGACGATCGCGCATCATCGGGTTAAAGCGGCGTGCTTCAAAAACCTTAGCGCGCGAAAGCTCGGCGGCGATAACTCCCTCATTCTTTCGGTCGAGTTCGGTCACGATTTCGCCGAACGGATCGACGATCATGCTGGACCCCATGAAATCCCAGTCACCCTCGAGCCCGACTTTGTTGCAAGGCGTGAAGTAGACCCCGTTTTCGAAAGCCCGTGTCTGCATCATCGCGCGCCAGCAATTCACATCCGGCGTAGCGAATGGAACCACTATCAGCTCCGCCCCATTCAACGCCGAAGAGCGCGCCGCCTCCGGAAAGAAGGTGTCGTAGCATATGATCGTTCCGACGCGCCAATTGCCGACGCGAAATACGGGGAATGACTCCCCGTAGCGGAAATAGATCTTTTCAAGGCTTCGGCGCGCAGCGGGGTGGACCTTCCTGTACTTGCCAGCGATCGTTCCATCGGGCGCGATCAGCATCGCGGTGTCGAAATAGATGCCAGCGCGCTCTTCCTCGAAAATCGTCGCCATCACGTGGATCTTTTGACGCATGGCCTTCTCGCGCACCATCGCCATGCTCGGCCCGTCATCTCGCTCCGCGGTGTCGATGTGCTTGTAGTCGCGATATTGGAAAACGTAAGGAATGTTGAAGAATTCAGGAATAACGACGATGTCCGGGCGATGCTCGGCGCAAGCCCTGTCGATCATCTTCGCCGCCTTCGACAGGTTGGCATCACGGGTGTCGTTGCTGTTCATCTGGACGAGCGCCAATTTCAGCTTTTCATCGTCAGTCATGGACCCTCCTGCCCGGGCTTGCCTTAAACAATGTATGTAATATCATACAGTCTGTATGCTTTACTGTCCAACCGTTGCATCGTCCCGCCTTGCACGGGCGGGGACGAAAATCAGGCGGAGGCTCCGTGGGCGCGACGACGATCGAGAAGATACTGGCGCGAACCGCCGGCCGGAGCGTCGTCCGGCCTGGCGAGATTGTCGTGTGCCGGCCGGACATGGTCGTACAGCTCGATCTCACGATCTCCACGGACGGCAGTTGGTACAGGCCGCTTCGAATCTTCGATCCCGAGCGCGTCGCGCTGATATTTGATCATTCTGTTCCCGCCCCCACGATCCGCGACGCGGACGGTATGTCCCGCGGCCGCGCGTTCGCGCGTGAGTTCGGATTGAAGCACTTCTTCGACGTCGGCGAACACGGCATTTCGCACCAGATCGTCGCGGAGCACGGGTTGGCGGTACCGGGCGAGCTGCTTGTGTGCCCCGATTCGCACACATGCGCTGTCGGCGCACTCAACTGCGCGGGCCGAGGCGTCGGCCCGATCGACACCATCCAGGCCATGACCAAGGGCGTGGTCTGGTATCAAGTCGCTCCAACAATTCGGTACGAACTCACAGGCCGATTGCCACACGGCGTATACGGAAAGGATGTCCTGTTCTATATCGCGCAGACCTACGGACATCATGCGAATGTCTCGCTCGAGTTCGGCGGAGCCGGACTGGCCGACCTTCCCCTATCCGAGCGTTGGGTCATAAGCACAATGGCGGCCGAATTGGGCGCCGAGTTCGCCCTGTTCGATCCCGATGATGTTCTGCTCGCGGCATGCGAAGGCAGATCCGTACGTCCGCCTACCCCGGTCGCCCCTGACCCGGACGCCGACTATGCAGACGTGCGCCCGATAGACCTTTCGTTGCTAGAGCCATACGTCGTGCTTCCCGACGCTGTTCCGAACAACGGGTTGCCCATTGGGGCCCTTCGCGATCGCATCGAGGTGCAACAGGCCTTCATCGGCTCCTGCGCCAACGGCAAACTGGAGGACCTTCGCGTTGCGGCACGGATACTACGCGGCCGACGGGTCGCACCGGGCGTCCGCCTGATCATCACGCCGGCTCCGCAGAAGATCTACCTCGACGCGCTCCGGGAGGGGATCATCGACACGCTCATGGAGGCCGGCGCGGTCGTGACCAACGCGACCTGCGGTGCCTGCTTCGGCCACCATATGGGCGTGCTCGGGCCTGGCGAGACATGCATCACTGCGAGCACACGCAATTTCAAGGGCCGCATGGGAGCCGCGTCGGCGCGTATCTTCATGGGTTCCCCGGCGACGGTCGCCGCATCGGCCGTCGCAGGATCGATCACCGATCCGAGGGGATATCTGGCATGACCCCGTCCGGACTTTCACTGGAAGGCCGGGTTTGGCGTTTCGGCGACAACATCAACACCGACCTGATCTTTCCGAACAAGGCCTTCCAACTTCCCCTAGCCGAGCAGCATCGGCTCGTCTTCAGCGCCAACCGCCCAGGTTGGGTCGATCAGGTCGTTGAGGGCGACCTGATCATCGCGGGCCACAACTTCGGCACGGGCTCGAGCCGCGTCGTGGGCCGCGTCCTAAAGAGTTGCGGTATCGCGGGGCTCGTTGCGGAGTCACTCAATGGGTTGTGTCTGCGCAGTTGCGTCACTTTCAGCTTCCCGGCGATCGAATGCCCCGGCGTGACGGGCCTCTTCGACGAGGGCCAGAGGGCACGCGTCGACTTCGTTTCCGGGACGGTCGAGAACCTAACATCGGGGCAGGCCTTGCAAGGGCGTGGCCTGCCGCCTCTGCTTCTGGAGACGATTCTCGCA
>JBIKWI010000131.1:0-9950 GCA_044356395.1 Tagaea sp.
GCCCGGTCGGGCAGGGCGAACGCATGGCGCATGCGCCAGACGGCGGCGGCGGCAAGGGCGGCCGCGAACAGCACGAGGGCCGCGGCATGCAGGGCGAAATGCAGGCGGGGCAGCAGGTCGAGCAGCGCCACGATGCAGAAAAGGGCGGCAACCGTCAGCGCCGGCCAGATGGCGGGCCAGACCCGCTCCCAGGCGATGGCGAAACGCGCAAGCCAGAGACGGCGGGCCAGTCCGGGGACGGCCGGCGTTTCGGTGCGGTGCTCAGGCGACTTGTCGGTCATCCTCACCCCGGCGGAAATAGAGTGCATACCCCAGTCCGACCAGTCTAGCGCGACCGGCGGGCGGGTCCATGCCCCAAATTAGCCGCCGCGCCGGGCCTTCCCGGTCTGCCAGGGTGCCAATGAATCGAGTGCGAGAAGCGCTTCGAGCGACTGGCGCGCCCGGATCGTAGCGACTTTGGTCCCCTTGACCAGCAATTCCGGGGCCAGCGGACGGGCGTTGTAGGTCGACGACATGACCGAGCCGTAGGCGCCGGCCTGCCGGACGGCGACCAGATCGCCCTCTTCCATCGGCGGCAGCAGCCGGTCATGCGCGAAATAGTCGCCCGATTCGCAGACCGGCCCGACCACGTCGTAGGGACGCTTCCTGCCGGTGCGCGCCTTCGCGACCGGCTCGATCGGCATCCACGCCTCGTAGAGCGTGGGGCGGATCAGGTCGTTCATCGCCGCGTCGAGGATCGCGAAGCGCTTGGCCGTACCCTGCTTGACGTATTCGACGCGCGCCATCAGCACGCCCGCATCGGCCACCAGCCAGCGTCCGGGTTCGAGCACGAGCCCCAGACCCGTGCCCTTCATCGCCGCGCGGACCGCCGCGGCATAGGCCTTGAGGTCGGGCGGCGTTTCGTCGCGATAGACGACGCCGAGCCCGCCGCCGAAATCCAGCCGCTTCAGCGGCACGCCGTCGGCGCGCAGCGTCTTGGCAAGATCGGCCACGCGCCTGAACGCCGCGCGATAGGGGGTCACGTCGGTGATCTGGCTGCCGATATGGGTGGACAGCGCCTCGATCCTGACGCCCTTCAGCCGGGCCGCACCCACCGCAAGCTCGCGCGCCTGCGCCAGTTCCACGCCGAACTTGTTCTCGCTCTTGCCGGTCGTGATCTTCTTGTGGGTCTTGGCATCCACGTCGGGGTTGACGCGGATGGCGACCGAAGCGGTCGTGTTCATGGCCTGCGCCACCGCCGACAGCCGGGCAAGCTCGGGCGCGGATTCCACGTTGAACTGCAGGATGCCGGCTTCCAGCGCCAGCGCCATCTCCGCCTCGCTCTTGCCAACGCCGGCGAACACGATCTTGCCCGCCGGCACGCCGGCGGCAAGGGCGCGCGCGAGTTCGCCTGCCGAAACGATGTCGGCACCCGCACCCAGGGCCGCGAACGTCGCGATCACCGCCTGGTTGGAATTGGCCTTCAGCGCGTAGCAGATCGTCGGGTCGAGATCGGCGACGGCGGTGGCGAACATCCGCCAGCGCGCCTCCAGCACCGACTGGCTGTAGACCCAGGCGGGCGTGCCGTGCTCGCGCGCGATGCGCGCCAGCGCCACGCCGTCGCAGTGAAGGGCGCCGTTCTTGCGATGGAATCCCTTGGTCATTGCGTCGTCCCCGGCGCGCCGGCGGGATAGCTGCGCGGATATTTCTCGTCCGCCCCCGGCGGCGCTTCGGGCGGTCCCTTGCGTCCGCACGCGGCCAGCGGCGCGGCGAGCGCCAGCACGAACGCCAGAAGGATGATCTTGCGCGCCGTCATTCGCGTCGTCTCCTAGAGGTACTTCTTGCGCGCGGCCTTGGCGGCGCGGCGGACGTTTGCGGGGGCCGTGCCGCCGAAGCTGGTGCGGCTGGCGACCGAGTTCTCGACGCCGAGCACGGCGAAGACCGACCTGTCGATGCGCGGCTCGATCGCGCGCATGTCGGACAGCGGCAGGCCGGAAATGTCGCAGCCCTTTTCCTCGGCGCGGCGCACGATGCGCCCGGTCACGTGGTGCGCCTCGCGGAAGGGCATGGCGAGCTCGCGCACGAGCCAGTCGGCAAGGTCGGTCGCGGTCGTGAATCCCGCACCGGCGGCTTCCTTCATGCGCGCGGCGTCGATGGAAAGGTCATCGACCATGCCGGTCATCGCGGCGACCGACAGCATCAGCGCGTCGGCGGCGGCGAAGGTGCGCGCCTTGTCTTCCTGCATGTCCTTCGAATAGGTCAGCGGCAGGCCCTTCATCACGGTCGCAAGCCCGATCAGCGAGCCGAACATGCGCCCGGTGGTGGCGCGCACCAGTTCGGCGGCATCCGGGTTGCGCTTCTGCGGCATGATCGACGAGCCGGTCGTCCACGCGTCGGACAGGCGCGCGAAGCCGAACTGCGGGCCCGTCCACATGACCAGTTCTTCGGCCAGGCGCGAAAGATGGATCGACGCGATGGCGGCGGCAGCCAGGAACTCGAGCGCGAAATCGCGGTCGGCCACGCTGTCGAGCGAGTTGGCCGTGGGGCCGGCGAAGCCCAGCTCGCGCGCGGTCGCATGCCGGTCGATCGGGAACGACGTGCCGGCGAGGGCGGCGGCCCCCAGCGGGCATTCGTTGAGACGGTGCCTGGCATCGGAGAAGCGCGCGCGGTCGCGTCCGGCCATCTCGACATAGGCCATCAGATGGTGCCCGAACGTGACCGGCTGGGCCGGCTGCAGATGCGTGAAGCCGGGCATGACGGCGCCCGCGTGTTTCTCCGCCTTGTCGATCAGCGCGCGCTGGAACTCGCGCAGGGCAGCGTCCGCGCGATCGCACGCCCCGCGCACCCACAGGCGGAAATCCAGCGCCACCTGGTCGTTGCGCGAGCGGGCCACATGCAGGCGCTTGGCCGGCTCGCCGATCAGCTCGGCGAGCCTCGATTCGACGTTCATGTGGATGTCTTCGAGCTCGGCACGGAAGACGAACTTGCCGCCCTCGATCTCGCGGCGCACGGCGTCCAGCCCCTTGACGATCGCCGCCACGTCCTTCGCCGACAGGATCTTCTGGCGCGCGAGCATGCGCGCGTGCGCGATCGAGCCGGCGATGTCCTCGGCATAGAGCCGCCTGTCGACGTCGATCGACGCGTTGATCTTCTGCATGATCGCGTCGGGCGCCACGCCGAAGCGCCCGCCCCACATCGGGTTGGCGGACGAAGCGGCGTTTTTCGCGGCGGACTTTGTACGGCGGGCCATGACGACCTATATTACGGCGATGACGGTGAACCGGCGCGGCTTTCTGGCGCTCGGCGCGGGCGCGACCCTAGCGCTTGGCGCGGGCGGATCAAGGATTTTCGGGAACGGGGCCTTGGCCCAGGGGCCGGAATTCCGCGGCACCATGGGCCCGTTCAAGCGGCTTGCCGATCCCGTACCCGCACCCGCGATCGCGTTTCGCGATGCCGAGGGACGCGACCTGACGCTGGCCGATTTCCGCGGCCGGCTCGTCGTCGTCAATTTCTGGGCGACCTGGTGCGCGCCGTGCGTCGAGGAGATGCCGGCCCTCGACCGACTGCACGCGGCCCTCAAGGCCGAGCGCATCGAAGTGGTGGCGATCTCCGTCGACCGCGGCGGCCTGCGCCAGGTCGCCCCGTTCTTCGCCACGCACGACCTGCGCAACCTTCCGGTCTATGTCGACCCGACCGGCGCCTCGATGCGCGCGTTCGCCGTGCGCGGCCTGCCGACGACGGTCGTGGTGGACGGCGAGGGGCGCGATCGCGGCCGGCTCGAGGGTGCCGCCGTATGGGATTCGCCCGCCGCCCAGCGATTGCTGCGCGCGCTACGCGGCCCCGTGCCGGGAACCGAGCGGACCTAGGTCAGAAGGCTTCGCGGAAAACGATATCGAGCTTGCCCGGCACCGTCGGCGGATCGGCCAGCGTCGTGCGGAAGGCCGTTTCGGCGCCGGGTTCGAGACGCGGCTCGTCCGCGCCGAAATCCCAGCCCGCGATTTCCTTGCCGTCGGCGTCGCGCAACGTGGCGCGAAGGCCGGGCACCGGGCGCGCCATGTCGCCGGTGTTGCGGATCCGGCCGGTGATCTGCAGCGTCGGCGTGCCGTCGACGAGGATGCGCGCGGGTGCGGGCTCGAGCACTTCGAGCCCTTCGCCGGGCGGCGGGACCTTGAAGTGCATGGCCTGGTAGATCGCGCGCGTCTGGGGGAAGCGCGCCATGATCTCGCCCTGCGCGAAAAACGCCATGCCCAGCAGCGTCGTGGCGAGCGCGAACAGCAGCCAGCCGATGACGGCGGCGATCGACCGGCGCGGATGGCCGTCGCCGTCGGAAACAATCCCGTGCTTGGGCTTCGACGGGACCTGCGCGTCGGCGGCGGCGAGGGCCGCCTCCATCGATTCGGCAAAACTTTTCGTCGGTAGCTCGGCTTCCGGTTCGACCATCGCCGGCTCGGGGCGGGGTGCGCGCGGCGGCGGGGCCGCGATGGGCGGCGGGGGTGGTGGCGGCGGCGGGGGTGGTGGTGGCGGGACATACGCCGGCTCGGCCGCGCGGCCGCGCGGGGCGGCCGGCGCCTCGATGCCGTCGTCCAGCCCCTGGCGCATGCGCCTGGCGGTCTTCGGGAAGCGCGGGTTGATTTCGAGGATCGCCTGGCGCGGACGCTGGACCCAGCTGTTCCCGCACGACCCGCAGCGCACGGACCGGCCCGCATCGCCCAGCGCCTCGTCGGGCACGCGAAAGCGCGTGGCGCATTTTGGGCAGGCGAGGATCATGGTCCGGTCGACTGGGGTTCAAGGTTGGACGAAGTTGCGGATTCCAGATGCTTTTATAGGTCGGCGCGGCGCGCGGGGGCAAGCTTGCGGGTGCCGCGGCACGCGTGCAACCATCCCCGCAGAGGCCGGGGACGTTCGAAATGGTGATTTTCCAGCAGGTGGGATTGCGCTACGGCCTCGGGCCCGAAGTCCTGCGCGACGTCAGCTTCGAACTGGCCCCCGGCAGCTTCCATTTCCTGACCGGGGCGTCGGGGGCGGGCAAGTCCTCTCTGCTGTCGCTCCTCTATCTGGCCCGGGTCCCCTCGCGCGGCACGGTCCACCTGTTCGGGCGCGACGTCGCGCGCGTCGGGCGCGCCGAACTGCCGGGCCTGCGCCGGCGGATCGGCACCGTGTTCCAGGATTTCCGCCTGCTCGACCATCTCTCGGTCGTCGACAACGTGGCGCTGCCGCTGCGCGTGCAGGGCACCGAGGAGCGTCAGGTGCGCGAACACGCGGCCGAGCTGCTGGCGTGGGTCGGGCTCGGCGAGCATCTGGGGGCGCTGCCGCCCACGCTGTCGGGCGGGCAGAAGCAGCGCGTGGCCATCGCGCGCGCGATCATCGGCCGCCCGCAGCTGCTGATCGCCGACGAGCCGACCGGCAACGTCGACGACCGCATCGCCATCCGCCTGATGCGCCTGTTCGAGGAGCTGAACCGGCTCGGCACCACCATCGTGATCGCGACCCACAACCTGCAGCTTGTGCGCGAGTCGCGCCATCCCGAGCTGCGGCTCGACGACGGCACGCTCAGCCGGCACGCGAAGGCCGCATGATCGGTTTTCGCCTCGGTCTCGGCGGCGAGCTTGCCCTCGAACGCGACAGGGAGCGGCGCTGGATCGCCGCCGTGGTGGGGGCGCTCGCCTTCCTTGCCACGCTCGCCCTCGGGCTTGCCCTGGCGCTTGCGGGGACCGCCGGGCGCTGGCAGGCGAGCTTCCAGGGCACGCTGACGGTGGAATTGCCGGCCGGTGCTGACAACGCCGCCGTCCTGCGGGCACTGCGCGCCGATCCTTCGGTCCTGCGCGTCGAGCCCGTCGACCGGCGCAAGTCCGAAGCGCTGCTCGCCCCGTGGCTGGGGGCGGGCAATCTCGCCGACCTGCCGATCCCCGGTCTCGTCGACGTCAAGCTGCGCGACGGGGCCGTGCCCGACGTGCGCGCACTCGAAGCGCGCCTTGCCGCCCTGGTTCCCGGCACGGTCGTCGACGATCACGGGCGCTGGCTGGGCGGATTCCTGGCGCTGGCGCGCGCCGCCCTGATCGTGGCGTCGATCGTCGTCGTCGCGGTCGGGCTGGCGGCGGCAAGCTGCGTCGCCTTCGCCACGCGCGCCGGCCTTGCCATGCATCGCGAGGCGGTCGATCTGCTGCATCTCGTGGGTGCGGAGGACGGCTACATCGCCGGCCAGTTCGCCAATGCCGCGATGCGCCTTGCCTTCGCGGGCTCGGCGACGGGGGCGCTCGGCGGGGCGGCGGTGCTCGCACTCGCCCATTCCATCGCCAGTTCGGCCGGGACGCTCGCCTTCCCGCTGCCCGCGCTGACCGCGTTCGACTGGATTGCCCTTGCTGGCATCCCGCTCGCCGCGACGGTCGTGGCGGCGGTCGCCGCCTACTCGACGGTGATGCGCAACCTCGGCCGTATCCTGTAGAACGGCAGGCGATGAAGCTCGTGCTGCTCGATCGCGACGGCGTGCTGAACGTCGACCGTCCGGACTACGTGAAGAACCCCGGCGAGCTCGTGCTGCTGCCGGGGGCCGCGGCGGCCGTGGCGCGCCTCAACGCGGCGGGCATCCTCGTCGCGGTGTGCACCAACCAGTCGCCCATCGGGCGCGGCATCTTCGACGAGGCGATGCTGGCGCGCATCCACGAGAAGCTGTACTCGGAACTGGCGCGCGAGCGCGCCCGGCTCGACGCGATCTTCCATTGCCCCGATGCACCGGGCCGCCCCTCGCGCTGCCGCAAGCCGGCCCCCGGCATGCTGACCGATGCACTTGCGCGCTTCGGTGCCGCCGCGCGCGACACGCCGTTCGTGGGCGACACGGCGACCGACATGCAGGCGGCCGCTTCCATCGGCTGCCCGCGCCATCTGGTGCGCACCGGGCACGGGGCGCGCACGCAGGCCCAGGGCCTGCCGCCCGAAACGCTGCCCGTCGCGATCCACGAGACGCTGGCCGACGCGGTCGACGTGCTGCTGTCCAAGGGCGGCGCATGAAGGGCCGCCGGCACCGGCCGGTCGCCTGGGTGGCGATCGCCGTCGCGTGCGGGGCGGCACTCTATTTCGGCGGGCTTGCCTGGTTCGCCCAGACCATTCCGCGTACGGCGGCCGACGAGACGCTCGCCACCGACGCCATCGTGGTGCTGACCGGCGGGCCTGCGCGCCTGCGCGAAGGCCTGCGCCTGCTGGCCGAAGGCAAGGGGAAGAAACTGCTCGTATCGGGCGTCTATCGCGGCGTGGACGTGCAGGAACTGCTGCGCGTGGCGCGCCAGGAACCCGAAGCCGTCGAATGCTGCGTCGAACTCGGCTACGCGGCCGACTCGACGTTCGGCAACGCCGCCGAGACGGCCGCGTGGATGGCGCGTGAAGGCTATTCGAGCCTGCGCCTCGTCACCGCCAACTACCATATCCGCCGCTCGCTGCTGGAGTTCCGCCGCGCGATGCCGGACATCGCGATCGTGCTCCATCCGGTGTTCCCCGACGCCTTCCGCATCGACGCGTGGTGGCGCTGGCCGGGCACGTATGCGCTGGTGCAGGCCGAGTATCACAAATATGTTGTCGCCCTGCTGCGGCCCTTCGCGCCGCTCGCCGCCATCGAGCCGGGTGTCGCCGCCGGAGAATCGCCGTGACGTTCGTGGGTTCGCTGCTCTTCAACATCTGGTTCTTCGCGCTGACGGCGGTGCTGCTGCTCGTCTCGCTGCCCACGCATCTGATGGACAGGCGCCGGGCCTGCGGCGTGGGCAAGCTGTGGACGCGCGGCCTCGTCTGGGGGCTCGCGACGTTCTGCGGCCTGCGCTACGAGGTGCGCGGCCGCGCCGATCTTCTGCGCCGGCCCGGCCTGGTCGCGTCCAAGCACCAGTCGGCGTGGGACACGATGATCTTCCACGTCGTCGCCTCGGATCCGGCCTACGTGATGAAGAAGGAACTGCTGTCGATCCCGCTCTATGGCTGGCTGGCGAAGAAGCAGGGCAACATCCCGGTCGACCGCAAGGGCGGGGCGGCGGCCCTGAAGCGGATGGTCGAGCGCGCCGCCGCGGCCGTCGCCGGCGGCCAGCAGGTCGTGATCTTCCCACAGGGCACGCGCGTGCCGCCGGGGGCGTCGACCGCCGAATGGCCCTACCATCCGGGCGTGGCGGGTCTCTATTCGAAGCTTGGCGCCGGCTGCGTGCCTGTGGCGCTCAACTCCGGCCTCTTCTGGGGCCGGCGCAGCTTCGCCAAGCGCGCGGGCACCATCGTGCTCGAAGTGCTGGAGCCGATCCCGCCCGGCCTGCAGCGCGGGGCGTTCATGCGCGAACTCGAGGCGCGCATCGAGACGGCGACGGCGCGGCTCGAAGCAGAGGCCGCGCGGTGAAACCGACGCTGCGCCAGCTTCGCCTTGCAAGCGGGCTCGTGCTGTTCGCCTACGTCGCCTTCCATCTCGCCAACCACGCGACGATGGCCGTCTCGCTGGCCGCAGCCGAGGCCTACGCCACGGCGATGTTCGCGTTCGTGCGCCTGTGGCCCGTGCAGGCGGCGCTCTACGGGGCGCTCGCCGCGCATCTGGCGCTGGCGCTCTACGCGATCTATGCGCGGCGCGACCTGCGCGCGATGTCGCGCGGCGAGATCCTGCAGCTTGCCGCCGGCCTCGCGGTGATCCCGCTGATGGCGAATCATGTCGTGCCGGCCCGGCTGGGCCCGGCCCTGCTCGACACCACGCCGTTCCACACGCTCGTCGTGCTGATCGGCACGAAGTTCGACCCGCTGGGCGGGGCGATGATCCTCGGCGGGCTCGTGCTCTCGTGGATGCACGGCTGCATCGGCATGCACTACTGGCTGCGCCTCAAGCCCTTCTATCCGCGCGTACGGCTGATCCTGTTCGGCCTTGCGGTGGCGCTGGCGACCGCGGCGCTCGCGGGCTATCTCGCGGGCGCGCGCGAAGTGGCGGCACTCTACGCCGATCCGGCGTGGCGCGCGGGCCTGCCGCAGCGCTACCGGATGCCCGACGCGGCCGGCCAGGCGCTGTTCGAGACGATCAAGGACTGGATCTACCTTTCGTGGGCGCTGGGCATCGCCGGCGCGTTCGCCGCGCGCCGCGTGCGCGACTGGGCCGAGCACCGCGCGGGCCGCTTCACGGTCGCCTATCCCGACGGACAGGTCGTCGTGCAGCCGCTGGGGGCGACGATCCTCGATGCGAGCCGCGCCGGCCGTATCCCGCACGCCGCCGTGTGCGGCGGGCGCGGGCGCTGCTCGACCTGCCGCGTGCGCATCGAACGCGGAGACGCCAACGTCCCGCGCGCGGCGGCCGAAGAGCTTGCCGTGCTGGCGCGCGTGGGAGCGCCGCCCGGCGTGCGGCTTGCCTGCCAGACGCGGCCGACGGGCGACGTTTCGGTGCTGCCGCTGCTGCCTGCCAACGCGGGTCCGCAGGCCGCGAGGCGCACCGAGCGCGAGTCCGCCGGTGCGGAGAAGACCATCGCCGTGATGTTCGCCGACCTGCGCGGCTTCACGACGCTGTCGGAGTCGAAGCTGCCCTACGACGTCGTCTTCCTGCTCAACCGCTATTTCGCCGAGATGGGGGCGGCCATCGAGAAATCCGGCGGGCGGCTCGACAAGTTCGTCGGCGACGGCATCGTGGCGCTGTTCGGCGTGGAAAGCGGCCCCGCCAAAGGCACGCGCGAGGCGATCGCGGGAGCCAAGGCGATGATCGAACGGCTCGTGGCGCTCAACGAAGCGCTTTCGCACGACCTGCCGGCCCCGTTGCGCATCGGCATCGGCATCCATACGGGCCCGGCGATCGTCGGCGAGATTGGCTACGCGCAGGCCCGCCAGTTCACCGCCATCGGCGACACGGTCAACACGGCCAGCCGTCTGGAGGCGCTGACCAAGCAGTTCGGCGCCGAGTTGCTCGTGTCGGCCGACGCGGCTGCGGCCAGCGGGCTCGACCTGTCTGCATTTCCCGAGGCGACAACGGACATCCGCGGCCGGCA
>JBIKWI010000015.1:0-33616 GCA_044356395.1 Tagaea sp.
GGGCCAGAGCCCGTCGATGCTGACGGTCAACATGGCCTGGCGCATCAATTCGGTCGGCGACTACGGCACGGCCAACGCGCTCGGCTTCGTGTCGTACCTGATGACCGGCTTCGCCGCGTGGTTCTATCTGCGCCACGGCCTGCGCGAGAAGGCAGGGCAGGCATGAGCTTGCGCTGGCCCGTACGCGCCATCCTCCTCGGCCTCATCGCCTTCGCGATCTTCGGGCCGCTCGCAAACCTGCTGATCTGGTCGGTCGCCGAGGCGTGGTTCTGGCCCGACAAGCTGCCCTCGCAATGGGGCTTCCGCTACTGGGAGACGGTCTTCCGCCCGACCGGGCGCGCG
The DNA here is from genome assembly GCA_044356395.1 of Tagaea sp. Taxonomy (GTDB): domain Bacteria; phylum Pseudomonadota; class Alphaproteobacteria; order CACIAM-22H2; family CACIAM-22H2; genus Tagaea. The sequence goes on from JBIKWI010000015.1 coordinate 343, forward strand.
ATGGAATCGCTGTGGCTCAGCGTGTGGATCGCGCTGCTGACGACGGCCTGCGCGCTGGCCCTGTCGATCCCGGCGGGCTACGCGCTCGCGCGCGGCAGGCTGCCGTGGCGGCCGATCGTGCTGCTGCTGTTCCTGCTGCCGCAGGCCTTTCCGAGCCTGCCGGTCTACATCAACATCGCGCGGATCTTCTTCGCCTTCGACTTGAACGGCACGATCGCGGGCGTGGTTCTCGTGCACACGGTGCACGGGCTCGTCTATTCGGTCTGGATCTCGACGGCCGCTTTCGCCGCGATCGAGCCCGAGCTCGAGCAGGCCGCGCGCAACATGGGGGCGAGCGCGCCGCGCACCTTCTTCGAGGTGACGCTGCCGCTCGCGTTGCCCGGGCTGGTGGCGAGCGCCATCTTCGTGTTCCTCGAATCGCTCGACGAGTTCACGGGCAGCTTCTTCGTGGGTGCGCCTGAAGTGCGCACGCTGCCGCTGCTGCTCTACAACGCGTCGGCCGGCGGCAACATCCAGATCGCGTCGATCTCGGCGCTGATCCTGCTCGTCCCCTCGGTCGCGTTCATGCTGCTGGTCGAACGCTTCCTCAAGGGCGAGGTGATGGCGAAGCTGGGGCGCTAGGCCTTCGCGATCAGCATCTTCAGCGACGAGACGGCGATACCATAGCCTTCGGGGCCCAGGCCGGCGATGACGGCCGTCGCGATGCCCGACACCAGCGAACGGTGGTAGATCTGCTCGCGCCGGTGGATGTTCGAGATGTGCAGTTCCACGATGGGGGCGGGAAACATCTTCAGCGCGTCGAGGATCGCGATCGACGTGAAGGTGTAGGCGGCCGGGTTGATGACGATGCCGGCAGCGCCCGTATCGATCGCCTCGTGGATCCAGTCGATCATCTGGGTTTCGCTGTTGGTCTGGCGAAAGACGACCGGCGTGTCGCCGGCGGCCGTCCGGCACATGGCTTCCACCTCGGCCAGCGTCGTGCGGCCGTAGATTTCCGGCTCGCGCTTGCCCAGCCGGTTGAGGTTCGGCCCGTTGAGGACGTGGATCGAATTTTTCATGTCGGTCAGCCCTGGTAGCCCATCAGGCGCGGCAGCCAGAGGACGGTTTCGGGAATGAAGGTGATGAGGGCGAGGGCCGCGATCATCGCCCAGATGAAGGGCAGGCAGTCGCGCACGAGGTCGCGCAGCGGCACGCCGGCGATGTTGGTCATGATGAACAGCAGCAGCCCGTAGGGCGGCGTGATCAGGCCCAGCATGATGTTGACGACCACGACCACGCCGAAATGCACGAGGTCGACGCCCAGCGCCTTGGCGGTCGGAATGAGCACCGGCACGATGATCAGCAGGATCGTCGTGCCTTCGAGGACGCAACCCAGCACGAGCAGCAGCACGTTGACGAGGATCAGGAACTGGAGCGCCGACAGGTCCCAGCTCTTGAGGACGACGCTGAGCGTGTCGGGGATGTTCTCGATCGTGACGACATAGTTGAACACGAGCGCCCCCGCGATCAGCATCCCGATCGACGCGGTGGTGCGCGCGCTGTGTGCGACGGCCCGGTAGAGGTCGCTCGCCGTGAGGCTGCGGTAGAGGATTGCCGAGATCAGCAGCGCATAGGCGGCAGCCACGGCGGCGGCCTCGGTCGGCGTCGTGACGCCGCTGTAGATGCCGCCGAGCAGCACCACGGGCATCATCAGCGCCGGGAACGCGCGCCACGTGATGCCGGGCAGGTCGCGCAGCGGAACGGGCGCTTCGACCGGGAAGTTTTTCGCCTTGGCCTGGCGGTCGACGACGATCATCTGGGCGGCCGCCATCATCAGGCCCGGGATCACGCCGCCGATGAACAGGTGGCCGATTGAGGCGTCCGAGACGAGCGCATAGATCACCATCGGGATCGACGGCGGGATAATCGGACCGATCACGGCTGTGGCCGCGGTCAGGGCCGCCGCGAAGCTCGGCGTGTAGCGGTTGTCGCGCGTCATCATGTTCTGCATGACCCGACCCGAGCCGGCGGCATCCGCGATCGCGGAACCCGACATTCCGGCGAAGATCAGGCTTTGCAGCACGTTGACCTGGGCCAGCCCGCCGCGGAAGCGGCCGACCAGCGCGTTGCAGAAGGCGAGCAGGCGCTCGGTCATGCTGCCGATGTTCATCAGTTCGGCCGCGAGAATGAAAAGCGGCACGGCGAGGATGACGTAGTTGGTGTACATCCCGTTGAGGAACTGCTCGGCAACGGTGCCCATGTCCTGGCCCGCGAGGAACAGGTAGAAGACCGAGCCTGCGATCATCGCATGGCCGATCGGCAGGCCGAGCAGCGACAGGCCGGTGATCGCGACCAGGCACAGCGAGAAGGGGCTTGCGAAATTCATACGCCGGAGCTTGCCTTGGTGGGGTCGAAGGCGACCGGAGCCTTGCCGCGCAGCGCCGAAGCGCCCAACCACATGTAGCGGACGATCGCGGCGACCGCGAAGACGACGTAGATCGAGAACAGCCAGTCGAAGCGGATCTTCATGTAGGCCGTGCGCTGGACGCGCATGAACATGACGTAGTCGACGACCGCCGGCAGCGACATGCCGTAGAGCACGATCAGGGCGGCGGCTGAAATGATGCACATGACGCGGCGCGTCGACGGGCGCACGGCGCCGTAGATCAGGTCGAAGCGGATCTCGTCCGTCTCGCGCACGACGAACGCGGCCCCCCATAGGACGAGCCAGATCCACATGACGACGCTGAGCTCGTGCGACCAGCCGACGGGCAGATCGAGCGCGTAGCGGAAGACGATCTGGATGAGGAAGGCGAGAAACATCACCGCGAGCATCGCGGCCGCGACATTCTCGGCCCGTCGCTCGAGCCAGCGATAGGTTGCCGAGGTTTTCATCGCGGGCGCCGTATCGGAACGAAGGGGGCGCGGGAGAGCCTGCTGGCGGCTCCCCCGCGCCCGGCCCGCTAGAGCGCGTTGATCTTCTGCACCATGCCGGCCGGCCAGCTCTTGGCGAGGTCGGAGGCGAGGTACATCTTCTGTGCGTGGTCGCGGAACGCGGCCTGGTCGGGTGCGTAGACCTCGAGGCCCTGCGCCTTGAAGAAGTCGACGAGTTCCTTCTCCTTCTTGGCGTGCTCGGCGTTGCTCCAGCCCACCGCCGCGTCGGCGGCGGCCTGGAACTCGCGCTGCTTGGCCGGGCTCATCGTGTTCCAGGCCTTGGCAGACACCGTGAGCAGGTCGAAGCCCACGAGATGCGAGGTCAGCACGATCTGACCGCTCACTTCGTAGAACTTCATGTTCTGGACGTTGGGCAGCGGGTTGTCCTGGCCGTCGATGGCGCCGGTCTGCAGGCCGGTATAGACCTCGCCGTAGGCCATCGGCACCGGATTGGCGCCGAGCGAACGGCCGAGGAACTGCCAGGCGTCGCCGCCGGGCATGCGCAGCTTGACGCCGGCGAGATCGGCCGGCGTGTTGATCTTCTTCTTGCCGCGCAGGCCGACATGGCGCGAGCCGAAATAGGTGGGGGCAAGGATGCGGATGCCGAGCTGGTCTTCGGCCATCTTCTTCATCTGCTGGCCGACGTCGCTGTTGAACACCTTGGTCATGTGGTCGACGTCGCGGAACAGGTAGGCGGCTGTCATGATCGACCAGGCCGGAATCTGGTTCGACACGTCCTGCGGCGCGATGTTGCCCATCTCGAGATTGCCGCGCTGGAGGGCGACGAGTTCGGTGCCCTGCTTGAACAGGTTGCCGCCGTAGTAATTCTGCATCGTGTAGTCGGCGGCGACGGCAGCGGTGAAGCGCTTCATCATTTCCGCGCGGATGTCCTGCTCGGAGAACACGGCCGAGAAGCGCAGCGTCGGCTTGGCCTGTGCGCTTGCGCCGCCAGCGGCGGAAAGGGCGAGTGCGGCCGTACCGGCTGCAAGGAAGGTGCGCCTGTTGGGATTCATCATCTGGGTCTCCTCCGAGGGGGGAAGTGCGCGTTATGCGTCTGAGCGGCGGAATATTCTATATGAGGAACAAAGTTTCAATGTAAAAATCCGAAATCATATGAGATTTTCATTTTTGTCGTAGTTTTAGCGAGCCTGTGCCATTGTCGTGCGCTGCCGGCACCATTCGACAGGGACGGACATGGGGATCGATTTCCAGACATCGACCGTCGCGGAGAAGATCTACGACCGCCTGCGCGCCGACATCATCTTCGGGCGCCTGGCGCCGGGCCGCCGGCTGCGTCTCGACGGGCTTGCGCAGGATTACGGGGCCAGCGTCAGTACGCTTCGCGAGATCCTGAACCGCCTCGCGTCCGACGGCTTCGTCGTCGCGGAAGGCCAGCGCGGTTTCGGCGTGGCACCGGTGTCGATGGCCGATTTCAGGGAAATCGCCTCGCTGCGCCTGCTGCTGGAGGTACACGCGATCCGCCTTTGTTTCGCGGCCGGCGACGTCGAATGGGAAGGGGCGGTCGCGGCCGCCCACCACAAGCTGGTCGCGATGGAACGGCGCATGCTCGCGGGCGAAAGCGGCGTGACCGAACAGTGGAAGCGCTATGACCGCGAATTCCACCAGGAGCTGATTTCCGGCTGCGGCTCGCAGACGCTGCTCGACATCTATGCCGGCGTCTACGACCGCTATCTGCGCTACCAGATGGTCGCGGTGATCTTCCGCGGCGCCACTGCGGCGGACGAGCACCAGGCGCTGCTCAACTGCGCGCTGCGCCGCGATGCCGACGCGGCCGTGGCGATCCTGCAGGCCCACATCGACGGCTGCCTCGCCCATACCCGTGCCGGCGGCCTGCTCGAACCCGGCGCGCCGCACGTTCCGGACGACGATGCGGGTGCGGAGACCGTCGCGGACAACGCCTACCGGCGCATCCGCGCCGACATCCTGTCGGGCGACCTCGCACCGGGCCAGAAGCTGAAGCTCGACGCGCTCAAATCCGGCTACGCGGCAAGCGTGAGCACGCTGCGCGAGATCCTCAACCGCCTCGCTTCCGAGCGGCTGGTCGTGGCCGAGGGCCAGAAGGGCTTCCACGTGGCGCCCGTGTCGGTCGCAAGCCTCCGGGAAATCGCGGCGTTGCGCCAACTGCTGGAGTGTCACGCGCTCGAGCAGTCGTTCGCGGCGGGCGACATGGAGTGGGAAGGGCGCGTGGTCGCGGCCCACCACAAGCTCGCACGTCTTGAAGAGCGCATGGCGGCAGGCGACGCGGAAGCGACGGCGGCATGGAAGCGCTACGACTGGCAATTCCACCAGTCGCTGATTTCGGCCTGCGGATCGAAGGCGCTGATCGCGGCGCATGCGGCCGTCTTCGACCGCTATCTGCGCTACCAGATGACGGCACTGAGCTATCGCGGCGACATCGCGTCGGGCGAGCACCGGCAGATGCTGGAATGCGCGCTGAAGCGCGATTCCGCGACTGCATGCGCCGCCCTGCGCCGCCATGTCGAAGGCGGCGTCGTGCATGCGCTGGCGACGGGAACGATCCGCTAGAAGCCGGAGTCTCAGCTACCCCAGATCTCGCGCGTGGCCGACGCGTACCAGCCGTGCGTGTAGACGGCTTCGAGATGGCGGTGGGCCGGCGCGTCGGCCGGCGTGCGCGGGCTAACGCCACCAGCCCCCTGCACCGCGACGATGCCCTGCGCGGTCGAGCGGTAGATGTCGGCGACCGAGATGCCGTAGTCCGGCCCCACCAGCGAGTAGCAGGTGTTGGCGTAGACCGGCGTTTCGGCCGGCTGCCCGTTGATCGACGCGGAGATGGCGCGGGCCACGAATTTGGCCTGGCTCGACGCGGCGAATCCGGATTTCGGCATGGCACCGGCGATCGACGCGTCGCCGATCACATGGATGTTCTTGTGGCGCGTCGATTCGAACGTGAACGGATCGACCGGGCACCAGCCCGTGTCGTTGGCGAGGCCTGCGTCGCGTGCGATCTTGCCGGCGAACTGCGGCGGGATGACATTGGCGACCGCCGCCTTGTGCCGCTGGCCGAACTCGCTGACGAGCGTGAGTTCGCCCGGGATCACCTCGACGATCTTGCCGTCCTTGCCCAGCGGCACCCATTCGATCAGGCCCGGATAGAGGGCGGCCCAGCCGTCCTGGAACAGCGGCTGCTTGGAGAACGCGTCCTTGGAATCGAGAGCGAGGATCTTCGAGCGCGGCTTCGTCGTCTTGAGGTAGTTGGCGATCATCGAGATGCGCTCGTAGGGCCCGGGCGGGCAGCGGAACGGGTTGCCCGGGATCGACAGCGCCACGACGCCGCCGTCGGGCATCGCTTCGAGCTGCCTGCGCAGCAGCACGGTCTGCGGGCCTGCCTGCCAGGAATGCGGCATGCGCAGCGAGGCCGCCTCGTCGTAGCCGTTGATGGCACCCCAGCGCATGTCGATGCCCGGCGAAACGACGAGCCGGTCATAGACGAAAGTCTGGCCGCCGGCCGTACGCACGGTGCGCGCGACCGGGTCGATGGCGACGGCCGTGTCGCGCACGTGACGCACGCCGTGCCGGCCGGTCAGCGCCGCGTAGTCGTGCGTGATGTCGGCCATCGTCTTGAGGCCGCCGAGCACGTAGTTCGAGCCGGGGCAGGTCTGGAATTCGGATTTCGGCTCGATCAGCGTGACCGCGATGCCGGGATCCTCCAGCCGGATGAACTTGGCGGCAGTGGCGCCGCCGAAGCCGCCGCCGATGACGACGACGCGCGCCTTGGCGGGCGCTTCGCTCTGCACGGCGCAGGCGGAAAGGGCGGAAGCGGCGAGCAGCGAGCCCGTGAACCCGCGGCGGGAAAGGACGATGGGCTTCATGTCGGACTCCCTCAGCGCCAGTTGGCGGAAATTTCCTTGGCGATCGCCGAGATTTCGGCGTCGCTGAAGCCCTTGGCGTGGCGGTTCATCATCGTCGCCGGGCGGCGGTCGTTCTTGAAATCGAGCATCGCCTGGACAAGCTGCGTCTCGGTGCGTCCGTTGATCGACGGGATTTCGCCCGCACTGCGACCGCCTGGTCCGTGGCAGCCCGAGCAGGTCGCGGCAAGCGTGCGTCCGCTGGCCGGCGCCGGGTTTTGGGCAAGGGCTGGAAGCGAGATGGCGAGTGCAGCCATCGCCAGAAGGGCGATGCGGATCGTGTCGGTCATCGGGGGGTGTTCCTCCCTGAACTTTCCAGTCAGTTCAATCGAGTATGTGGGGCGGGTCGGGCGATGGCAAGGTCCACCAATGGTGTATGCGCCCCGACATGCCGCGCACAACTCAACGATTCTAAACACGGTCTTTAGTTTGATGGGGATCGGGGGTAAGACTTCCGCATGCTTGTCGACATCGCCTTGAGATTTGCGACCCCGAACGGACGCGATCCGCAGCCTGCGTTCGAAGATTCCTTCGCCCTCGCCCGACAAGCGGACAGCATGGATTTCGCGGGGGTGTGGGTCGCCGAAAACCATTTCCAGGGCGACCATTCCAAGGCGGCCAGCCCCGAGATGCTGCTCGCCGCCCTCGCCCGCGAGACCAGGCATCTGCAGCTCGGGTTCGGCGTGTTCCCGATGCCGATCCGCGATCCGCTGCGCGTCGCCGAAATGCTCGCCACGCTCGACCTGCTGTCGAACGGGCGCGCGATGTGGTCGATCGGGCGCGGCATGACGCGAGTCGAACTTGCCGGCTTCGGCATTCCCTACGAGGAGGCGCTGGCCCGCATGCTCGAGGGGCTGGGCGAGCTTCGCAACATCGTCATGCGCGGCGAGGTCGAGCGCAACGGCATCCGCGAGCCCGTCAATCCGGCTCCCAACGCGCGTCTGGTGCGCGGCTGGATGGCTTGCATCAGCGCGCCGACGTTCGACCTTGCGGCCGACCTGGGGATGGACGCGCAGTGCGGGCCCTACGAGCCGTGGCCGATCGCCGCCGTCAACCTCCAGCGCTACCGCGAGCGCTATCCGCAGGGCCAGTCTTCCTTCACGCTCGCCGCTTTCGTCCACGAGGATCGGGCCGAAGCGCGTCGGCTCGCCGGTCCCGGTCTCGCCTGGGCCTATCGCCATATCCTCGACGGCTCGGGGCCGCTGCTGAAGACGCAGATCGAGACCGACGAGGCGTTCGCCTCGTTCCGCTGGATGGTACCGCTGATCGAGCGGCCGGTCTCGCTGCCGGCCCTCGAAGCGCTGGGGCTGGCGATCGTCGGCACGCCCGACGACCTCGTGCGCCATCTCGAGAAGCTCGCCGCCGCGGGCCTCACGCGCGTTTCGCTGATGCTGGGTGCCGGCGATGTGGCGCGCGAAGCTCTGCTCGCGTCGTGCGAGCTGATCGGCGCCAAGGTGCTGCCGCGTGTCGCCGAACCGCGCGTCGTCACGGACAAGCTGCTGGCGTGACAATTATTATATTGATTTATATATATAAATTCTATTTTTTGGCCAATTGATCCAGATCAACGATTTACATACTAATTCCGTGTGACCGTGGGCCTCGTCGAAGGAGCCCCCCCGATGAGCTGCCCCCGGACCTGCCTCAGCGAAGCGACCCCGAACGAGAAATCGGCGTGCCACACGTCGTGCTCGAAGATCGACCGCATGGTTCACGATATCCTGCGACCCTCGTCGAGCGCGACCAGCCTGATCCTCGCGCAGACCGACATGCTGGCAGCGCTCGGCACGCCGGCGATGCCACGTCTTTAATCCCCAGACTTCGGATCCTAGGCAATCCCGGCGCGTTGACGCTGGACCTGCCGGACTGGCAGTCTCCGGCCAGTCAAGAATCCGAAACAGGGAGATCCAGATGATCGGTTCGTTCGCGCGGCTCGGCGCCGCTGCTTTGCTGGCATTCGCCGCACTTCCGGCCTCGGCCCAGGCGCCCGTGCCGGTCAAGTTCGCGCTCGACTGGGCCCTGCAGGGCAACCATGCCGTCTTCTCGATGGCGCTCGACAAGGGCCACTTCACGCGCGAGGGCCTCGCGGTCACGATGGATCGCGGCTTCGGGTCGGGCGACACGGTCACCAAGGTCGCCTCGGGCGCCTACGACATCGGCTATGCCGATCTCAACACCGTCATCCCGTTCAACGCCAATCCCGCGAACACGAACAAGATTACCGGCGTGCTGCTGGTGATGGACCAGTCGCTCGCCGCCGTCATCCTGCGCAAGGGTACTGTCGCCAATCCCAAGGGCCTGGAAGGCAAGAAGCTCGCCGCCCCCGAGGCGGACGCCGGCCGCATGCTGTTCCCGGCTTTCGCGCGCGCGCAGGGTATCGACGCATCGAAGATCGTCTGGCAGACCGTCACGCCGCAGCTGCGCGAAACACTCCTCGTGCAGAAGCAGGTCGACGGCGTCACCGGTTTCATATCGACCAGCGTTTTCAACATCAAGATGGCCGGCGTGCCGACTTCGGACCTGATGGTCTACCGCTACAACGAATACGGCGTCGACCTGCTGGGTTCCGCGCTGATCGTCAGCCAGTCCTTCGCCGAGAAGAACCCCGAGACGGTGCGCAAGTTCGTGCGCGCGTCGATCGCCGGGATCCGCGACGCGCTCGCCGACCCCAAGGCCGGCATGGCCCAGCTCAAGCAGCGCGACCCGCTGTTCAACGAGGCGATCGAGCTCGAGCGCTTCGAGATGGTGCGCGACCTGACGATGCTGACCGACAACGTGAAGCGCAACGGCCTGTCGGCAGTTCCCGCCGACCGTCTGGCCAAGTCGGTCGAGACGGTGGCGCAGGCCTACAACCTGGGCGGCAAGGTCAACCCGCAGGATGTCTACACCGACAAGTTCCTGCCGCCGGCCGCCGGGCGCCGCATCACGCCTTAGCGGACCACGCGGCGATCGAGCGCCTGTAACCCTCGGGCATCGCAAGGCCGGCGATCTCGTCCGGTGCGAACAGCCCGAGGGCCTTGTGCTCGTGGCTGAGGCGCGGCGTGACGCCAGCGAGCGGTGCGCAGGCATAGGTCACGATCAGCACTTCGCCCGCACCCTTTATGTCGTAAAGCCAGCTGTCGAGAATGCGCGTGACGCGCACGGCAAGGCCGAGTTCCTCGTCGATCTCGCGTACGCACGCGGCGACTGGATCCTCGCCGGCTTCGAGACGGCCGCCGGGCAGTTCCCATTCGTCGCGCTCGTTGCGCAAGAGGCAGAACTTCCCGTCGATGGCGACCACGCCCTTGACCGATACGGGGAAGCGGGGCGGGCTCATGTGCGTGCCGCGAGCGCCTTCAGGGCTGCACCGAGCGAACCCTCCTCGAGATAGCGCAGGCCGACGAGCCCGCCGAGCAGGATGGCGCCCAGCGCCAGCACCGAGCCGGCCGCCAGCGTCGACACGCCGGTGATCCCCTGGCCGATCGTGCAGCCAAGGGCCGTCACGCCACCGCTTCCCATCAACGCGGCACCGGCGAGATGGCGCAGGAAATCGCCCGTCTGGTTGAAACCCTCGACGCGGAACTCGCCCGATGCCTTCGCGGCGACGAACGCGCCGCAGACCACGCCCAGCACCGATGCGATGCCGAAGCCGATCTTCGAGCCGGTCCACGTCATCGCATAGACGAGCGTCTCGCCGATGGGGGCGACAAACGTGAACGAGGCGAGCGGCGTCGGATCGAAATCGTCGTTGCCGACGATGCCGGTGATCGCCCAGCCAGCCACGACGATGAGGCCGACGGCCATACCAGCGACGATGTCGCGCGAACTGGCCCGGAACGCCGCATCCTTGAAGCAGTAGTAGAAGAGCCCGGCGATCGCCGCACCGGCGATCGCGGCGCGTGCGCCGGCGGCCGGCAAGCCGACGAGGCTGGCCAGATCCGGAAGGCCCTGCGCGGCAAGGCCTGTCCTGCGAAGATCGATGGCGGCCGGCTCGATCACGGCAACGCGCAACGCAGCCGTCAGGCCGCGCAGCGTCATGTACGCGAAGAGGCCGAGCACCAGGAGCACGACGAGGCTCTTGAGGTTGCCGGCACCCAGGCGCACGAGCGTGCGGTTGCCGCAGCCGCCCGCGAGCGTCATGCCGAAGCCGAACATCAGCCCGCCGACGATGGCGCCGAGCCAGCCGAAGTTCGGCGCGAGGTAGATCGACTTGCCCAGATCGACGAGGCCGGCGGCATGCAGCGCCTGGCTGCCGGCGATGGCGACGGCGATGGCGAGCAGCCAGGCCCGCATCCGGTTGTGGCTGCCGAGGAACACGATGTCGGACAGGGCGCCCATCGTGCAGAAGTTCGTGCGCTGGGCGACGGCGCCGAAGGCGAGGCCGGCGGCGAAACCCCAGAGTGCGACGGTCTGGTGGACGGGAAGCTCGTTCATCGTCGCGAATGTACCGCTTGCCCGGATTGCGCGACAACCCGTAAGGTTTTGCCGCGCTTTCCGGAGAGACCACGATGACCGTCACCACGCTCGACGTCAAGGGACTGAACTGCCCGCTGCCGGTGCTGCGCGCCAAGAAGGCAATGGGCAGCGTTCCGCCCGGCGGCACGCTGCGCGTGCTCGCGACCGATCCGGGGGCCGCTCGCGATTTCGACGCGTTCGTGCGCGCGACGGACGCGACGCTCGTAAGTTCGTCCGAGGCCGACGGCGTTTTCGTCTTCGAGATCCGCAAGGCCGGATAGCGCGGACTTAGATGGCCGGTGCCAACCCGCGCAAGGAAGGCCTCTGGCTGCTGGTCCTGCTCGCCGTCTTCTGGGGCGCCAACTGGCCGGCGATGAAACTCGCCGTGGCCGAGCTTGGTCCGTGGACCTTCCGCGTCGTTTGCGTCTATGTCGGAGCGGCCGGGCTGTTCGCGCTGGCGCTCGTGCGCGGCATACCGCTGGGCCTGCCGCGCGGACGCGTGGCTGTCTTCGCCGCCACGGCAATGCTCAACGTCGCGGTGTGGCAGGTCACGTCGGCCTACGGACTGACGCTGATGTCTGCCGGGCGTGCGGTCCTCGTCGCCTTCACGATGCCGCTGTGGGCGGCCGCGTTCGGCGCTGCCTTCGGCAGCGAAAGATTGACGGCGCGAAAGTCGCTCGCACTCGCCATCGGCATCGCGGGGCTCGGCCTGCTGGCGTTGCCGGCCGGCGATACGCTGGGCAATTCGCTGGCGGGGCTGGGCCTGATGCTGTCGGCGGCGATCGCATGGGGTGCGGGTACGGTTCTGCTGAAATCGCAGCGTTTCGCGATGTCGGCGGTATCGCTGACGGCCTGGCAACTCGCCATCGCCGGCGTGCCCCTCGTCCTCGGCATGCTCCAGTTCGAGATTTTCGGGCCGCCAGGCGCCATCCTGCCCAAGGGCGGTTTCACCGCGACCGGTTTCGCCGGCGTCGCCTACGCGGCGACGGTGCCGATGGTCTTCTGCCATTGGGCGTGGTTCCGCACGCTCGAGATCCTGCCGGCGTCGGTCGCCTCGATCGGCACGCTGGCGGTCCCCGTCGTGGGCGTGCTGTCGTCGGCGCTGCTGATCGGCGAGGCGATCGGCTGGGCGGAACTGCTCGCGATGGTGTGCGTGGTTGCGGCACTGGCACTGGCGCTGATCGCACCCGGCCGCAAGGCGGCGTCCTAGTCGGCGGCGAGCTTGTCCGGCGGGTCGCCCGCGTTTGCCGCGGCCGCGGCTGCCTTGCGCGTCTGTCGTCGATGCACGAAATAGAGGATCGACGCCGAGAACGCGAACACGCCGAGCATGATGTAGAGGAAGTTGTGCGCGATATCGCCCATCGCCGCTTCGAGCGCGTGGCCGAAGATGTAGCCGAAGCCGGCGAACGAGAATGCCCAGACGAACGCGGCGATGAAATTGAGGACCGCGAAGCGGACGGGATTGACGCGCGCCATGCCCATCGCGAACGAGGCGAAGTTGCGCACGCCGTAGATGAAGCGGAACGACAGGATGAACCACGTGTCGTAGCGCTTGAGCATTTCGAGCGCGCCGTCCACGCCGCCGCGCCATTTCGGCCGCTTCTCGAGAATTCGCGTGCCGTAGCGCCGGCCGAGCCAGAACCACATCTGGTCGCCCGCGAAACTGCCGAACCAGGCCGTCATCAGCAGGATCCAGAAACTGAGCGTGCCCTGCTGTGCCGCGGCACCCGCGAAGATGACGAAGGTCTCGCCCTCGAAGAACGTCCACAGGAAGATGACCGCGTAGACGAGTGTTCCGTACTCGGCGACCAGACGCTGGATGTCGTTCGAAAATTCCAAAAAACCCGTCCCGGCCGGATTGTGGTATCGTAGCGCCAGTCCCAAATCGGTCGCGACGTTACCACGTTCCCGGACTGACGGAAGGGGCGGGGGCTCGAAGATCGGGAGAATGACGATGTTGCGTTTCGCAATTGCGCTCGTTGCAGCCGGCCTCGTCCTGGCGGGGCCCGCCTTGGCCGAGGACCCGCGGCCCAACAGCACGCCGCCGAAGGTCAACAAGGACGCCGACAACATCAACGCGGCCAATCCACGCGTCTTCCACGCCGGCCCGGGCAAGCCGCTTCAGGGAACGGTCTGGACGCCGCCGTCCGCCGCCGTGAAGAAGGACGAAAAGGCCCCGCCCAAGTAGATGCTGTTGCCGGAAGATGGCGCCGTCAGGGCGCCGGTGCCGACAAGTCCGCCGGCCTGGCCGGCGCTTCCGTGCACTCGGTCGCTCCGCCGAGCGTGCGGATGCAGCGGTAGCGGGCGTTGGGGTCGGGCTTGGCAGGCTGTTCGCCGTTGAAGCGGACAAGCTGGTCGCACAGCAGCGCGCGGTCGCCGGTCATGTACATGCCTTCGCAGCGGCCGGGCAGGAAGTTGGGCCCGAGCAGGATGGCTGCCCCGTAGAGGCCGGTGCCCACGTGCGACGTATAGGGCTGGGTGAATGTCTTCACCTTGTCCGGAACCGCGCTGAGCGGCGGACTGCCCTGGATGTTCGGGGTGCGGTCCGTGCAGGCGGCGACAGCCACGCCCAGCAGGAGCACAGCGACAGCGGTCCGGAGACGGGGTGATATCTTGAACATGTCTAAAATTTGAACCAAATTGATTAAGAAACCGTAAACAGCCTCGGCATTTTTTAGCCGTTCGCCTTGTAGAGCGCCATTTCGTGGAAGAAATCGTCGAAAGCGGCCTTGGGAGTGATGCCGGTGGCAGCCTCGAAACGCACGACCGCTTCGAGCGGCAGGTTGCGCACGGACGCGAACAGATTGTCGAACACGGTCAGGAAGTCGGCCTTGGTGAACTGGGCGACATCGAGGCCGTCGCCGAGCTGGACGTACTTGTTCGGCCCGAGGCTGATCGACGTCTGCTTGTGCTGCATGATGCGGAAGAACCAGTCGCGGCGCGTCTCGAAGCGCTTGAAGGCCTGCGCGATCTTGACGAGCACCATCCAGAAGATCGCCTGTGCGCGCGGCTCACCGTAAAAGTCGTCCCACGTGAACGCGGCGCCCTTGCGTTCGCGGATCTCGTCCACGATCACGTTGCATTGGGCATTCCACTCGTTTTCCTCTTCGCCGACGAGCGAATGGATGAAGAAAAAGAAGTTGTGCAGCATGCCCCGGTCGAGCTGCTGGGACTGGAAGAAATCCGACAGCGGATGCACGACGAGTCGGCCGAACGAGTTGGTCCGCCGATTGACCTGCTGCGCGTCGACGATCGTGCTGACGATCTGGGAGAAAACCGCGCGGTAGAAATTGTCCATCTCGCCGGACACCTTCATCGCCTCGGCGATGCGCGCGACGTCGTCGGGGCCGATGTTGCCGCCGCGCCGCTCGACCTCGGCCTCGACCGTCTTGACGAACGCGTCGAGCATCGTGACGACGGCGTGGCGGATCTGCAGGGGGCCTTTGGCGAACATGATGGCGCCGAGACTAGCCCCTGCCGCGTCTCTTGGGAATCGTTCCGCGCTGCAATACTTCCTGTCGGCACAGGTGCCAAGTGCCGTGCCAACTGCTAGGCTCCACGTGGCTCGAAGGGTGGGGAAGCAGGGTTGACAAACGACGCGTCGCTTTATGCCGGCAAGACGGTCCTGGTGACCGGCGCAACCGGGCTCTATGGCCGCACGCTGGTCCCGCGGCTGCTGGCGCTGGGCGCCCGAGTCCGAACCGTGTCGACGCGGGCGGCACCGCCGGACTTTCCCGCCGACGGCGTCGAGCATATGGCGGGCGACCTCACCGACAGGCACTTCGCCGACCGGGCGGCGGCAGGTGCCGACGGCCTCTTCCATCTGGCCGGCAAGCGGGGCTCGATCGCCATCCAGATCGCGCGCGCGGCGACGATGCTGGGCGAAAACACGCTCATCTGCATGAACATGCTCGAGGCCGCGCGCCGGGCGAAGATCGCGCGCATCGTCTATGTGAGCACGGTGTCGGTCTATCCGCCGCTCGAACTCTATCGCGAGGACCTGACCTGGACGGCCGATCCCCATCCGGCGAACCAGTATGTCGCGTGGGCCAAGCGGATCGTCGAGAAACTGATCGAGGCCTACCGGATCGAGTACGGCATGACGAACATCGCCGTCGTGCGCCCGGTCAACACGTTCGGGCCCTACGACGACTTCGATCCGAAGACGGCGCTTGTGGTGCCCGCCTTGATCGCGCGCGCGCTTTCGGGCGAGGACCCGTTCACCGTCTGGGGCGACGGTTCGGCGGTGCGCGACTTCCTTTATGTCGAAGATGCGGTGGACGGGCTGCTCGCGGCCTACGAACGCGGCCTGGGCGCGGGGCCGGTCAATCTCGGCAGCGGTCGCGGCTACTCGGTACGCGAAGTCGTGGCGAGCGTGCTTGCGCATTCGGGGCTGTCACCCGAGGTGCGTTGGGACACCGGCAAGCCGGCGGGCGAGGCGCGCAAGGTCGCCGACACGACGCGCGCGAAGGCGATCCTCGGCTTCGAGCCGCGAATCGGTCTGGACGAGGGAATCCGTCGGACCATCGCGTGGTATCGCGCGACCGGCAGATAGACGACCGAGGAGCGGGACGGCGGGCGGAGATGGTCAAGCGGTTTGCGATCCTGGCGTTCTTCGCGATGCTGATGGCATTCGCGGCGATCCTGCATTCGGCCAACCGTTTTGCCGAGGCGGCCCTCGTACGCGCCGGCACGCACGCCGCCGAGATCGTGGCGCAGGGCTTCACCAATTCGGTCTGGCCGCAGATTCGTGACTCCATCCTCGGCCAGTCGGAACAGTCGGACGAGGCGCTGCGCGCGCGCTCGGAGACGCGCCGGATCGACGGCCTGCTGCGCGCCTTCCTCGCCGGAACCGACATCGTCAAGGTCAAGATCTACGACCTCGAAGGCCGCGCGATCTACTCCTCGGAGTTCGACGACATCGGACAGGACAAGACCGCCCAGCCGCCGTACGAGGGTGCCAAGCGCGGCGCGATCGGCAGCGCGCTCGCGTTCCGCGAGCGGATGAACACCTTCGACGGCTTGCGGACGGACGCCTACATCCTGGGAAGCTACGTGCCGATCTTCGGCGCGTCGGGTGCGGTCGACGGCGTCTTCGAGTTCTATTCCGACCAGACCGCCGTGGTCGCGGAGGCGCGCGCGCGGTTGTGGCTGCTGGCGGTCTCGCTCGCCCCGACGCTCCTCGTGCTCCACGCCGTGCTGTCTTTCTATGTCTGGCGCGTCGACCGGACGCAGCGCCGCCAGCGTGCCGAGCTCGTCGCCATCGCCGACCGGCTTGCCAGCGAGCAGCGCCAGCTCATCGAGGCCAACGACGCCAATGCCGCCCTCGTCGGCGAACTGAGCCGCGCCAAGGCGCAGGCGGAAGCCGCCAACGTCGCGAAGTCGGCGTTCCTCGCGACGATGAGCCACGAGATCCGCACGCCGATGAACGGCGTCGTCTCGACCGTCGACCTGCTCGCCGAGACGAAGCTCGACGACAAGCAGAGCCGCTATGTCGGCATCATCAGCCGCTCGGCGGACATCCTTATGGGCGTCGTCAACGACGTGCTCGATTTTTCCAAACTCGACGCGGGCGCCATGCGCGTCGAGGCGACGGACTGCAATCCCGTGCAGATCGTCGAGCAGGTCGTCTCGCTGCTCGAGACGGCCGCCGCCGAGAAGCGCATCCGCGTGTCGGTCGACGTTGCACCCGGTATGCCGGCCTACGTGCGCACCGATCCCGCACGCCTCCGCCAGATCCTGCTCAATCTCGTCGGAAACGCGATCAAGTTCACGCCGGCTGGCCGGGTCGACATCGCGATCGGCGTGCGCGGCGCATCCGGTGCCCAGCGCCTGACGGTCGCGGTCGCGGACACGGGGATCGGCATCCAGGCCGACGTGATCCCGACGCTGTTCTCGCGTTTCAGCCAGGCCGACGGGTCGATCACCCGGCGCTTCGGCGGATCGGGACTGGGCCTGGCGATCGCGCGGCAGCTCGCGCACCTGATGGGCGGCGACATATCCGTCGTCTCGACGCCTGGTGCCGGATCGACGTTCACGCTGGACATCGCGGCCTGCTCGGGCGAGGCACCCGCCGACGCGCGGCCGCGCGCGCGCGCGCGCGCCGAAGGGCGGCGCCTGCGCATCCTCGTCGCCGACGATACCGAGATGAACCGCGTGGTGATTGCCCAGCTTCTCGACCGTCTAGGCCACGATTTCGTCTTCGCGCTCGATGGCGCGCAGGCGATCGCGCGAATCGAGCAGGACAACTTCGATCTCGTGCTGATGGACGTGCAGATGCCCGAGATCGACGGGGTGACGGCGACCGGCCGCATCCGGGCGCGCGGCGACGCACGCGGACGCGTGCCGATCGTGGCGCTGACGGCTTTCGCGATGTCGGGCGACCGGGAACGCTACATCGCGGCCGGCATGGACGACTATCTTGCCAAGCCGGTTACGCTCGACGATCTGGCCCGCGCCGTCGAACGGGCCGTCGGCCTGCCGCGCGAGGCGACCGGTACGTTTGCGAATTGAAGATTCCCGAATGCGAGCTACACTAGTAAAGCGCGCTACACTAATAACAAAGGTGGGGGCCCGGCCCGGTATCCGGGGGTGCCGGGTACTCATCGATAAGGTCGTGGATGTCCGAACCGATCGAACCGCATGTACCTGCCGGATCGGGCTTCGATCCCGGATCGATCCATTCCCTGCGGCTGCGTCGTCTCTACGACTATTGGCTCGCCAAGGCGGATGCGCGGGCGCTCCCCGCGCGCGCGGATATCGATCCGGTCGAGATACGCTGGGCGATCGGACATCTTTCGCTTATCGACGTCGAGCCGGGCGGCGAGTACCGCTTCCGGCTCGATGCGCCGCGCAACGCCGAATTCTTCAAGCGCGACATGACCGGCCTGACGCTCGCCGAGTATCCTTTTCCGGAACGTGCGGTCTTCATGCGCGCGGGCTACGATGCGGCCGTCGCCACCCGTCGTCCGCAACTTGCCGCGCGCGACTTCACGATCGACTACCGGCGCTGGCAGTACGAGATTCTGCTCCTGCCGCTGTCCGCGGATGGCGACAAGGTGAACATGCTGATGTCGATGCTGGAGATCGGCCGCGAGTTGCGCGCCTGACCGCGGACGTGCGGCGTCAGTGCAGCGCCACGCAGCACAGCAGGATTTCGGGCCTGTTGCCGTCGTCCGACAGCGGCAGCACAATCCGGCGCGCACCTCGAAAATCGCGATTGGGAAAGGCGAGCGGTATGTCGAGCGTCATCGGCGTGCCAGCCCGCTCGGCGGCGTCGAGCCAGTCGATGACACCGCTCATGCGCAACGGCGACAGGACGTCGCCGAGGAACCGGCTGGTCGCGTCGGAACCGATCGCATTGACGATGCCCGTCCCGACCAGCCGGTAGCGGTAGCGCGGGCGCGCGTTGTCGGGCATGCGCACGACGTCGTGCAGGATCAGATACGGAAGTTCGCCTCGGCTCGTCCGGAGACCCGGAGTTAGGTTTTCCGGTTGAACATTGCAATGCAAAATTCGGCGAGGCCCCATATACGTTGGGCTATTCGCCGGTCCGCCCCGCCCACAAAACATATGTATTCAATAGATGACTCATAGCGTCCCGCCGGCACGTACGGCAGGCGTGCGCGATGCGGACGGCTAGCGGGATGGCGTGTCCATGCCGGCCGCCCTCAGGACCGACACCGCGGCGGGGCTCGACAGATGGGCAAGGAGCGCGCGCGCCGCAGCCGGTTCGCGCGGACTTGCCGAAAGCCCGGCCGAATAGACCGTCACGAGCTGGATGGCGGCGGGCAGCGGACCGATCATCCGCACGCCTTTCACGGGTAGGATCTCGCTGATCTGGTGAACGACGATGTCGGCCTCACCGCGCGCGACGATCTCGGCGACATAGCCGCCTGCCTGGACCTTCGTCTTGGGTGCCATCTCGCCGGCCAGTCCGGTACGCTCGAGCCAGTTGCGGAAATAGATGCCGCTCGTGCCGCCGCCAGCCGGATCGACATAGGCGATGGCGCGTGCCGCGCGCAGCGCCGCGGTGAAGCTCTCGACCGTCGAGATGTCGGGAACCGGATCGTTCTCGCGCACACCCACGCCGATGCCGACCGACGCGATGTCGGCACGGCTGCCGGGTGCAAGCTTGCCCTTGGCGATCAGAGCTTCGATCGCGGCAGGCACGATGACGACCACGTCGTAGTGTTCGCCCGCCTCGACGCGCCGCGTGGCGCCGCCGGCCGTGTCCGACACGAGCACGACCTTGTGGCCCGAGGCGGTCTCGAACTGGCGGACCAGCGTCTCGACCACCGCGCGCGTCGCCCCCGTGCAGAGCATCTGCAGTTCGGCGGCTTGCGCTGGCATGCAGGCCAAAGTCATCAGGATCGCGGCGGGAAGGCGCATGTGGAACTCCTTGTGGCCTGTGGCGAGCCAGTTTTTCAAGAATACCGACAACATCGTCGTTTGCGCCATCGGTCAATCGGCCGGACTGGGTAGATTCCGATCCTGCCGGATCGGCCGGCCGGCCGCCAATATCGGCATATCCGACCGCACCGCGCCATCCGGCCGGTCGTCGCGACGGGAGCGATCGGGCATGAGAAAATCGGGTATGGGCAAGAAGCCGACCACTGACACGATGGTCGCCAAGCCGTCGACGTATTTCGAGGAACCGCGCGACGTGGTTGCGGATTCGACGCTGTCCAAGGAGCAGAAGGTCACCGCGCTCGAGACGCTCGAACAGGACGCGCGCCAGATGTCGGAAGCCGCTTCCGAAGGGATGGCCGGCGGCGAGCGCAACAAGCTGCGCGACGTTCTCGAGGCGAGGGACACGTTGGCCCTGCAGCCGCTCAACGAGGCCTACGTGCTTGTCCTCGACGACCTTCGCGCGCGCGACAAGCGCGCGACCGAGATCGAAATGCACGTGATGCTGCGGCAGGGGATCGCTGCGCTGGAAGGTCTCGTCGAGGCCGATGCGACGAACCGTCGGGCCGCCGGTGCCGGGTGAGGGGATTGAACCCCCGACCTTCGGTTTACAAAACCGCTGCTCTACCGCTGAGCTAACCCGGCATCCGGTCGACGGTTATTAGATATCCGGAATCGCCGTGTCTAGGCTGTTTGCCGACGCGGAACTCCAGGGACGGCAGATCAATGGCTTATGCGGCAGGCTCGACGTCGACGATTGTCCGCGCATGATCCGGCGGCCGGGCAGGCGTTCCGTCCTTCGTGGTCTTGCGCTCCTTGCGGCCGTCTGCGTCGGACTTGCGGGCGCAGCCGTCCTGTATCCGCGGGCCGCGATCGAAACGATCGCATCCCTCGTGCTCGATCGGCGCGTGATGCTGGCCGAACTCCGGATCGGCTGGGGCGAAACGATTTCCGTGCGGCTGCGCGGCCTGACGATCGCCAACGTGGCGGACGCCGGACCGGACGCGATGGTTTCGATCGCCGCCCTCGATGCCCGGATCGACCGCGCGGCACTGCTTTCCGGCAGGCTTGTCTACCGCCGGCTCGCGATCGAACGGCCGGTCATCGTGCTGGCGCGTGACGGGCGGGGGCGGGGGAACTGGCGCACCGGAGGGGACGGCGCGGATGCGGCACCCGGCATCCCTCTGGGCGGTCTTGCCCTAATCCCGAAGAACAGGCGGCAGTTCCCCGATCTGATCGATTTCAGCCTGGTCGGAGGCGAGGTGCGCTATCGCACCGGCAGCGGCAAATGGCTTGTCGTCGGCCTCGACGACGTGCGCATCCGCGCAGAGGGAGCAAGCGGTCCGGTGCAGCTCGACCTCGCCGGCAGCTATCAGGCAATCGCGGCCCGGATGACGGTCGCCGGCGCGTCGTTCGACGATCTGCGCGATGCCTCGCGTCCGTTCGCGCTGGTGGTGGGAGTCGCGGCATCGCGCCTGCGTCTGGATTTCGACGGCACGATGACCGAGCCGCTCGACGTCGAGGGTGCCGAAGGGCGTCTGGACTTTGCGGCACAGCGTGCCGGCGCGCTCCAGCCGATTTTCGGTAGCACCGATTCGATCGGCGCGCCGCTGCAGATCGGCGGCGCGTTCAGCCGCCATGGCGACGACTGGCGCCTTGCGGACGCACGCGGCGATCTGGCCGGCAACAGCTTCGAAGCTGCGCGGATGCATCTGCGCGAGGGGGCGCGCGGCGCCAGCGATGCGATCGATCTCGATCTCGCGTTCGCCGTCTTCGATCTCAAGCCGATGTTGGCCGACGCCGGCGACCGGGGGATGGACTTGCGGCCGGACGCGGCAGCCGACGCGGCCCGGATCGATCTTCGCGTCGCCATCGGATCGCTGCGCCATGACGAGCGCGCGCTCGTGCAGGACGTCCGGCTGCGGGCGAGCGGCCGGCCCGGCGTGCTCGCCTTGCAGGACGCCAGCGGACGGCTCGCCGGCGGCGGGCTTGCGCTTGATGGAACCCTCCAGGCAGTCGGCCCGCGCGACGGCGCATTGTGGATCGAAGGGCGCTTGAGGGATGCCCGTGCCGAGCAGGTGACCGGACTTATCCTGGCGCCAGGTGGCGGTGCCGCTCCTTTGCACGGACGGCTCGACGCGTCGTTAGATCTCGGCATGGCCGGCGCCACGTTCGATGCGGCCCTGCGGCGCGCCGACGGCCGTCTGGTGGTCGACATGCGCGAGGGCATCGTCGCCCGCGCCCTTGTCGAGGCCGCGTCGACCGACCCACGTGCCCTGATGCGCAAACCCGACGACGGCGTCGCGCTGCGCTGTCTGCTGGGCGTGGCAACGCTGCGCAAGGGCGAGGGAAGCATCGGTCCGGTACGGGCGGAAACCTCGGACGGCAGCTTCGCCGCGCGCGGCACCTTCGATCCGGTGGGGCGCATGCTCGACATGCTGATCCGCTCCGATCGGGCGACGACCGGCTTCCTGGCGCTCGACATCCCGCTGCGTGTCTACGGGCCGATCGCGGATCCGGAGATCGTCCCTGCACCCGCAGCGGCGTTTCCGCCGGCGGCCGGGCGCGAGAGCCTGCCCGGCTTCGCGCGCGGCAATCCGTGCCGTCCCTGAACAGGCAGCTGCTGCAGCGGAGCGGATCCCGGCGCCGCGCCCGCTGCAGCAACCCGGAATCACGTCGCGTGCGCGACCTGCGCCGTTCGCTCCGGCACATGGACGCCGGTCTCGTCCGCCGGTGCATGGCGCTGGCGGCGCCCGAGCAGCGGTCGGGACACGTCGGCAAAAGCCGGGTCGCGCGCTTCGGCGAGAAGTTCCCGGCGCGGCATCGTGGCGAGCAGGAACTCGTTGTCGTCGCGATAGACCGCCAGTTCGTTCCGCCGGAAGCCGTACCAGTCGAAGCCGTGGATCCGGAACGTCGAACGCTCGACGATCGATACGGTCGCCTTGTAGCGCCAGTGGGTCGCCACGAAGAACAGCGAAGCGCGGACGATCGCGCGGTAGATCAGCGGATCGCCCGACACGTTCATGCCCCCGCCCATCCATGCGATGTGGTCCGATCCCAGTTCGCCGGCCGAGGGGGCGGTCACCTCGCAGCGCCTTCCCTCGCGGCGCATCTCCGCGGCGTGCTCGCCGTACCAGAAGGTCAGGTCCTCCATCTCCTCCTTGAGCGTGCGTTCGATCCAGATCCGGCGGGCGCCGACCATCGCGCAGGGCTGGTTGTCGCCCCGGCGCGTGGCGATGAAGGCGACGAAGTCGGCCGGCCCGACGTCGCGATGATAGGCGACGTCCTGGACCGGCGGCATCCGGATCGCCGCCCGCTTCGCGTCGGGCAGCCGCTCCCAGAAGCTGCGGATGTCCGACATGTTCCGGGAGACCGAGACACGGTAGCCGAGCGCGTCGAAGCTGCCGTTTATCCGGGCCCAGCTCCTGAACGCCTGTTTGCGCTCGCAGGCCGACTTGTCCGGTTCGAAGGCATCGATGAATTCCATGGCACGGTCCTTTCCGTTGGGAGGGGCGGCAACGGACCGACTCGATCGGACTTCATGCTCCGGACCTGTCCCGGCCGGGCGGCAACATGCGGCCGCTGCCATGGAATCAGTGCGCGACCTGCAGCTTCAATAGCGAGGCCTCCATCCGGCAGTTCTGTCGTGTCGTGGAGAGCGCGTCCGCGCCTCAGTTGAGACCCGCTGACACCGAATCCTTGAGGATCTTCGAAGTCGTCAGGACGAAGTGGCGGCCATCGAGGCGGAAGGGTATGGCCAGCCGTTCGTAAAGGGTCTTGCGGAAGCCGAAATCGACGCCGATGCGCGACACCGTCGGCCGGTCGCCGCGCGACGCCTTCACGATATGGCGGTCGACCAGAGCGGAATACTGGATGTGGTTGGTGCGGTCGAGGACGCGCATCCCGATTTCCGACTGGGTCGGCGCATTGAACTTGGAGCCGATGTGGAAACAGAACGCTTCGCCCGAGCGGACGGCGAAAAGGGAGCTTTCTCCCTCGCGCAGCATGCGCACGAGATGCGAGAGCGGATCTTCGAAGAAGCGGGATTCCAGGATGCCGCGCAGCCGCCCGTCGGCTTCGCCAACGGGGATCTCCTCGTCCACCCATTCGGCGGGCGTGCGGCGCGAGGCGCGGATGCGCCGTTCGAGGATGCGCCGCGCGTCGGAAATGGATTCGAGGACCGGCGGCTCGTCGCCCGCGTCGATGCGGACGCGGTCGTAGGGCAGGTCCTCGAGAACGGCGAGCGCCTTGACGCAGGCCCGCGCGTCGACATGCGTCCGGTCGAACGTCAACAGGCCGAAACCGTCCTGTTCGCCGACGGCGATCCAGCCATAGCCGCGGCACACGAAACCGACGGCATCGCCCCGGTCGCCCGCGGGGATACCGGCCACGCGCCTTGCCGTGGTGGCGAAATCGTCGACGACCGGAACGCAGGTGCCGTCGTCGAGGCACCACACCTGCCGGAAAGGTGCGGCCTGCCGTCCGGTCTTGAGGACCAGTTCGCGCAGTTCGCCGATCTGCGTGCTGAGATCCCGGATTTCGGGAATGGATTTCCCGGAAGATAGGCCGGGAAGGACCTCCTGGAGGAACTCGTCGGCATCGGGGAGCGACCGGGCGACCTTGTAGACGGTTTCGACGTCGAGCTTGCGCGTCTCGCCGGACTTGAGCCGCTCGATCGAGATGGCGCTGCACCCGGCGATGCGCGCGATCGCTTTCAGCGATATGTGCCGGCGGGCCGCCGCCTCGAAAAACAGGTCGCTGATCCGCGATTTCATGGTCGGAGTTTCATCGCCTTGTTCCCGGAACATCCGGAGGTTACGCCAGATCCGTCCGGACTGCCATAGCCACAGGGGGGCGTTTGCGTCAGCGTGCGGCAAGCCCCGCCGCGGCAATGCCGGCCAAGGCGCAGGCTTCGTCGCGATCGCCGGTATCGCCGGAGATGCCGACCGCGCCGATGACGTGCCCGTCCGCCGCCGCGATCAGCACGCCGCCCGGCGACGGGATCGTCCGTCCGCCGCTTGCCGCCGAGATCGCGACCAGGAACGATGGCGATCCGGCCGCGCGCTCGGCCAGCTCGCGGGTCCCGAATCCCATCCCGAGCGAACCCCAGGCCTTGCCGTACGCGATCTCGAAGCGGAGGATTCCGGACATGTCTTCGCGCATCGCGACGACGACATGTCCGCCGGCATCGAGGACGACGACCGTCAGCGGGGCAAGGGCCAGGCGCCGGCCCTCTGCCAGGGCGGCCGTCGCGATGGCGGTGGCGTCGGCTAGCGTGACATTCGACATGGCAGGACACTCCTGATGCTAGAGAATTGTAAAATAAAGAGGATTATGGTTTTTCGGATGATGCGGGGAAGCCCAGTGCGCTTCGGCCGGTAAGGATCGTGCGTCCCCGCATCTTGTTGCATATGGTTTAGTCTACGGATGGACATATAATTGCAACAGATCGGACCTAGAAATCCGGCAGGCTTGTCGGGCAGAGCGCATGTCAGCGTCGATCCAAGGCAAGTGCGATCCAACCAGAAAACAGGCGAGGCAAAGATGATCAAGACCACTGTGATGAGCGGAACGGCGCTGGCGCTGGCCATGACGGCCCTTGCGCTGACGGCGGGGACGGCCGATGCGCAGCAGAAGACGCGTCTGACCGTCTACACCGCGATCGAGAACGAGCAGCTCCAGCCGTTCAAGGAAGCCTTCGAGAAGGCGACCCCCGATGTCGAGATCGCCTGGGTGCGCGACTCCACGGGCACGCTGACCGCTCGTTTCCTCGCCGAGAAGGACAATCCCCGCGCCGACGCCATCTGGGGTCTCGCCGTCACCTCGCTGCTTGCGTTCGAGGAGCAGGGCCTGCTCGCGGACTACAAGCCCAAGGAATATGACCGCCTGAAGCCCGGCTTCCGCGACGGCGCTGCGCCGTTCACGTGGCACGGCATCGACGCGTTCGCCGCCGCCGTGTGCTTCAACACCGCCGTCGCCAAGGCCGCCAATCTTCCTGCGCCGAAGACGTGGGCCGACCTGCTGAACCCGGCCTACAAGGGCAAGATCGTAATGCCGAACCCGGCTTCGTCGGGTACGGGCTATCTGACCGTCGCCGCCTGGCAGCAGATCATGGGCGACGGCCCGTCGTGGGCCTACATGGACAAGCTGCACGAGAATATCGGCGTCTACACGCATTCGGGATCGGCGCCTTGCGTACAGGCCGCCCGCGGCGAGTTCGCGATCGGCATCAGCTTCGACATGCGCGCCGCATCCGAAAAGACTAAGGGCGCCCCGCTCGACATCGTCGTCCCGACGGACGGCGTGGGCTGGGAAATGGAAGGCTCGGCGATCGTCAAGGCGACGAAGAACCTGGCCGCGGCACAGAAGCTGATGGATTTCTCGGCCTCCGTTCCGGCCAACGAGATCTACGCTAAGTACTACAACATCGTCGGCCACACGGCGGTGAAGGGCAACGCGCCGAACTATCCGGCGGAGACCGAGGCACGCCTCATCAAGGCGGATTTCGCCAAGATCGCGGCCGACCGCTCGAAGACCCTTGCGGAGTGGACCAAGCGTTACGACGGCAAGTCCGCGCCCAAGTAAGTCAACTCCCGGGAACCGGAAACTCCCCGCGCCCTCCGGCGCGGGGAGCACCGGTTTAGTGCCTGACACATGTCCGATTCCACCTATCTCGTCGTCGACAAGGTCACCAAGAGCTTCGGCCAGTTCCAGGCGGTCCGCGAGGCAAGCTTCACCGTAAAGCGCGGCGAGTTCGTCTGCTTCCTTGGTCCGTCGGGCTGCGGCAAGACCACGCTGCTGCGCATGATCGCGGGCCTCGAGACGATGTCCAGCGGCCGCGTCGTGCAGGACGGGCGCGACATTTCGTGGCTGCCGCCCTCCCAGCGCGATTTCGGCATCGTGTTCCAGTCCTACGCGCTGTTCCCCAACCTCACCGTCTTCGACAATGTCGCCTACGGCCTGCGCGGGCGCGGCAAGGGTGCCGCCGAGATCGCCGGGCGCGTGGACGAACTCCTCACGCTCGTCGGCCTGCCGGGCGAAGCGAAGAAATATCCGGCACAGATTTCCGGCGGCCAGCAGCAGCGCGTGGCGCTCGCCCGCGCATTGGCCATCTCGCCGGGCCTCCTGCTGCTCGACGAGCCGCTTTCCGCCCTCGACGCGCGCGTGCGCGTCTATCTGCGTCACGAAATCTGTGCCCTGCAGAAACGTCTCGGCGTGACCACGATCATGGTTACGCACGACCAGGAAGAAGCGCTGACGATGGCGGACCGCATCGCGGTGATGAACGCAGGTCAGGTCGAGCAGTTCGACACGCCGGCGGCGGTATATGCCGTGCCATCGACGCCGTTCGTCGCCGATTTCGTCGGCACCACTAATTTCCTGCGCGCCAAGCTCGCTGAACCGGGGAAGATCGTTTCGGGCGGCGTCGAGATCGCGGCAGACACACCCGCCCATCTCAACCCCGGTGCCGACGTGCGCGTCTGCGTGCGGCCGGAGGACGTGATGGTCCGCGGCGTCAGCGATGCCACGCCCAACCGCGTCGACGTCACGGTCGAGGAACTCGTCTTCATGGGGGCCTTCAGCCGCGCCAGGCTCGCCGGCCCCGAGGGCATGTCGATCAGCGCCGATTTCTCCGCCAACCTTCTGCGCGACCACGCGCTGGCCACCGGGGCGCGCATCAAGGTCGCGCTGCCGGCCGACCGGCTTCGCGTCTTCCCCGGCTAGAGAGACGCCTTGCGCACCAGCCTCGACCGGGACGCGATAGGCCAGCGGGCTGCGCTGCTCTGCGCGGGCGCGTTCCTGCTCGTGGCCCTCGTCCTTCCGCTCGCCACGCTGTTCGAAAAGAGCTTCCAGGACCGCAACGGCGCGTTCGTCGGTCTTGCCAATTTCATCCGGTATTTCAGCACGCCCTCGCTGGTCGTCTCGCTCTGGAACACGCTGTGGGTCTCGCTGCTGGCGACGTGCATCGTGGTGCCGCTGGCCTTCGTCTATGCCTACGCGATCCGGCGCACGACGATGCCCGGCAAGCACGTATTCCGGGCGCTGGGCCTCGTGCCGATCCTGGCACCCTCGCTCCTGCCGGCGATCGCGCTCATCTACCTGTTCGGCAACCAGGGCATCGCGCGCTTCATGCTGATGGGCGAGAGCGTCTATGGGCCCATCGGCATCGTCATCGCGCAGGTCTTCTTCTGCTTTCCGCATGCCTTCCTGATCCTGTCGACCGCCCTGGCAATCGCCGACCGGCGCCACTACGAGGCGGCCGAGGTGCTGGGGGCGCGGCCCGTCCGCATCTTCCTGACCGTCACGCTGCCGGGCGTGAAATACGGCCTCGTCAGCGCGTTCTTCGTCGTCTTCACGATGGTCGCGACCGATTTCGGCATCCCCAAGGTGATCGGCGGCCGGTTCAACGTGCTGTCGACCGACGTCTACAAGCAGGTCATCGGCCAGCAGAATTTCGAGATGGGCGCCGTCGTCGGCATGGTGCTGCTGATCCCGGCGGTGCTCGCCTTCGTCGCCGACCGCTGGGTCGCGCGCCGCCAGGTGGCGCTGCTGAGTGCCCGCGCCGTCCCCTACGAGCCGCAGAAGAACAAGGTGCGCGACGTGGCGCTCTTCGCGTTCTGCGCCACGATCGCCGCGTGCATCCTCGTCGTCCTCGGGATCTGCATCTGGGCGAGCCTCATCACCTACTGGCCCTACAACATGTCGCTTTCGATGCGCAATTACGCCTTCGCGAACGCCGACGCGTCGGGCTGGAGTTCCTACTTCAACTCGCTGACGATGTCCGTCCTCGTCGCCACGATCGGGTCGGTCGTGATCGCCTTCGGCGCGTGGCTCGTCGACAAGACTCGCGGGGCCGAATTCCTGCGCGGTGTCGTGCACCTGCTGGCGATGATTCCGCTCGCCGTCCCCGGCCTCGTGCTGGGCCTCGCCTATATCTTCTTCTTCAACTCGCCGAAGAATCCGCTCGTCTTCATGTACGGGACGATCGGCCTGCTGACGCTCAACACGATCGCGCACTTCTATACGGTGGCGCACCTGACGACGCTGCAGGCGCTCAAGCAGCTCGATCCGGAATTTGAGAGCGTCTCGGCATCGCTCAAGATCTCGGTCTGGCGCACCGCCTGGCAGGTGACGCTGCCGGTGACGTCGCCGGCCCTGCTCGACGTGTGGTTCTACATGTTCGTCAACGCGATGACGACGGTATCGGCCGTGGTCTTCCTCTACGGGCCGTTCACCAAGCTCGCCTCGGTCTCGATCATCAACATGGACGAGGCTGGCTTTACCGCGGCGGCGGCGGCGATGGGCTGCACGATCATCGCGACGTCGGCGGCGGCCAAGGTGCTGCACTCGATCCTGGCCGAGTGGCTCGCCCGGCGCACGCAGGCCTGGCGCGCGCGGTGAGCGTCCTGCCCGGACATATCCGGGGCGTGCTGTTCGACAAGGACGGGACGCTCGTGGACTTCGACCGCACCTGGTCGGAAACGATGAAGGTGGGTGCGCGCGACTTCGCGGACGGCGACGAAGCGCTGGCCGTGCGCCTGTGCGAGGCGGTGGGGTGGGACGAGGCGGCCGGCACCTTCGCGGCCGACGCGTTCTTCGCCAACAACCCGAATGCGGCCATCGCACGGCGCTGGCGCGAACTGCGCGGCCTGCCTGTCGCGGATTCCGATGCCGCCCGCCTCGATGGGCTGTTCGCGCGCGCGATCCTCGCCAGCGTGACGCCGCTGGGCGACCTCGCCGGGACGGTGAGGCGCCTGCGCGCCCGCGGGCTGGTGCTGGGTGTGGCGACGAACGACAGCCGCGAATCCGCCGTCCAGCAGCTTGCGGCCCTTGGCGTGGGCGACGCGTTCCTGTTCGTCACCGGTTACGACGGACCCAGTGCCCCGAAGCCCGACCCGTCGGCCGTGTTCGATTTCGCGCGCGCGGCAGGCATCGCGCCTTCCGAGGTCGCCGTCGTCGGCGATTCGCTCAACGACCTCAATCTGGCGGGCGCTTCCGGCGCCTATTCCATCGCGGTCGCGCGCGACCCGGTTCATCGCGCCGTGCTCGCACCGCTTGCCGATATCGCGGTCGCAGGAATCGAAGCGCTTTAAGCGAGAATCTTCGTGCGCTTGGGGTCCACCGCGGAGCCTTCGATCCGCTTCGCCGGCCAGCGCTTCGTGAAGGCTTCGATCTCGTAGTCCGCTTGGCCGGCGGCTTCGGCCGGCACGTAGCCGAACGCGACCGCCTTGCCGATCGTGTGGCCCCACCCCGCCGACGACGTGACGCCGACGACCTTGCCGGCAAGAACGATCGACTCGCCGCCATAGAGCTGGACGGGCGCGTCGACGGTGAGCGTGATCAGCTTGCGCTTCGGGCCTTCTGCCTTCGCCTTTTCCAGCGCCGCCCGGCCGACGAAGTCCGACTTCTTGGCGAGCGCCACCGCGAAGCCGAGCCCGGCCTCGTAGGGCGTATAGTCCGGCGTGATGTCAGCACCCCAGTAGAGATAGCGCTTCTCCAGCCGCAGCGAATCGATCGCGCGGTAGCCGGCATCCGCCAGCCCGTGCGCCTTGCCGGCCTCGGCCAACAATTCGTAGACGTGCTGCGCGTACTCGACCGGCATGTGCAGTTCCCAGCCGAGTTCGCCCACGTAGGTCACGCGCATCGCGAGCACGGGCGCGAAGCCGATGCGGATTTCCTGCGCCGTCATGTAGGGGAACGCGGCGTTCGACACGTCGGCATCGGCGACGGCCGCGAGGATGTCGCGCGAACGCGGACCGGCAAGGTTGATCGTGGCGCGCGCCGAGGTGACGTCCGCGATCTGGACCGAGCCGTCCTTGGGCAGCTGCCCGCGGATCCACGCGATGTCGCGCACGCCGAAGGCGCTGCCCGTGACCATGTAGAAGCGGTTCTCGTCGAGGCGCACGAAGGTGAGGTCGGCCTCGATGCCGCCGCGCGCGTTGCACAGC
Source organism: Tagaea sp. (assembly GCA_044356395.1). Classification (GTDB taxonomy): domain Bacteria; phylum Pseudomonadota; class Alphaproteobacteria; order CACIAM-22H2; family CACIAM-22H2; genus Tagaea. The sequence goes on from JBIKWI010000015.1 coordinate 30,935, forward strand.
TGCGTGTAGACGAGGCTGCCCGCCGGCCTGTCGAGATCGTTGGCCGCGATGCGCTGGAGGGCGGCGAACGTGCCGGGACCGGTGAACTCGAACTTCGAGAACGAGCTCTGGTCGATGACGACCGCGCGCTCGCGCGCCGCCTTGCACTCGCCGGCCACGTGCGCGAACCAGTTCGGGCGCTGCTCGAACGACGGCCGGTCGATAGGCTCGATTCCTTCGGGCGCGAACCAGTTCGGGCGCTCCCAGCCGAAGCGCGAGCCGAAGACGGCGCGCCTTGCCTTGAGCGGTCCATAGAGCGGGCTGCGCCGCCCGCCGCGCGCGCTTTCCAGTTCCTCGATCGGGTAGTGGATCTGGTAGTAGCGCCAGTAGCTGTCGACGCTGCGCTCGGACAGGTACTTGGCCGACATGTGGTGCGCGCCGAAGCGGCGGACGTCGAAGGCCCACAGGTCCATCGACGGTTCGCCCGCGACGATCCATTCCGCCATCGCCTTGCCGGCGCCGCCCGACGCGGCGATGCCCGACGTGAAGCCGCACGCCACGTAGAAATTGTCCCGCTCGGGGGCAAGTCCCATGATCGGCTCGCCATCCGGCGAGATCGGGATCGGGCCGTTGATGACGGTGCGGATGCCGATCTCGTTCAGGATCGGCAGGCGCTCGGCCGCCGGGAGCAGGAAGGCTTCGAGACGGTCCTGGTTGGGCGGCAGCAGTTCGCGCCCGAACTCGAACGGCATGCCCTTGGCGCCGAAGGTCGGCGTGCCCCGTTCCCAGCCGCCGATGGCAAGCGCCCCGGGTTCCGGCTTCAGGTAGAAGATCTTGTCGGGGTCGCGCAGCGTGGGCAGGCCCTTGGGCATGTCGGCGCGCTTCTCGGTGATCAGGTACTGGTGTTCGACGGCACCGGCGGGAACCTTCACGCCGGCCATCGCGGCCACGTCGCGCGCCCAGATGCCCGCGGCGTTGACGACGATCTCGCAGGTCACGTCGCCTTTGTCGGTGCGCACGCTCGTGATGCGGTTGCCCGTCGTCCCGAAGCCCTTGACCAGGACGTTCTCGACGAACTTCACGCCGTTGGCGCGCGCGCCCTTGGCGTAGGCGTGCGTCAGGCTCGACGGATCGACCGAGCCGTCGTTGGGCACGAACACGGCACCCACGATGCCGTCGAGCGAGATCAGCGGGAACTTGTCCTGCGCTTCCTTGGGCGACAGCGTGTGCAGCTCGAAATCGAAGCTGCGCGCCGTCGTCGCCATGCGCTTTAGCTCGCTCCAGCGTTCCTGCGACGAGGCGAGCCGCAGGCTGCCGACCGGTTTCCATTCGACCGCCTGGCCGGTCTCTTCCTCGAGCTTGCCGTAGAGCTGCGCCGAATACTGCATGAGGCGCGTGAGGTTGCGCTTCGAGCGCAACTGGCCCACGAGGCCGGCGGCATGCCAGGTCGAGCCATGGGTAAGGGCCGCCTTCTCGAGCACGACGACGTCGCGCTGCCCGAGCTTCGCCAGGTGATACGCGATGGAGCAACCGATCGCCCCGCCGCCGATGACCACGATGCGCGCGTGGCCGGGAAGATCAGCCACGCAGTTCTCCGATGTACCAGTCGTCGAAATGGGTCACGTTGCGCTCGCGCAGGGTGGAGTAGGGGCCGGGGACATAGCCGGGCGAACTCACGCCCGCCTGCTGGTCTTCGCAGATCTTCCAGTCCTGCCGGTTGGTGATGTCCCAGATCGGCAGGAGCTTGTCGAGCGTGTAGTCCTTGCCCTCGACGGCCGTGCCGTCGACGAGCCAGTAGCCGCGCACATGCGTTTCGCCCGGACCGATCGGCGTGAGGCGTGCGGCGGCGGCGAAATCGCAGTTCGTGTGCTGCCAGAAATTCGGGAACACGGTGGTGCGCAGCGTGCCGCTGTCGGGTTCCTTGATGTCGCCCATCAGGCGCGAGACCATCTTGCCGTCCATGCTCTGCGTGACGAAGCCTTCGCGCACCGGCGTGCGGTGGCAGCGCCAGTTCACGCCCGTCATGTTCGAACTGACGTCGCCGGTGTCGAGGCCGAGTGCGGCGAAGCGCGCATTCGCCTTCGCGATGATCGCCTCCATGCCGGGCAGCAGCGTGGGGTCGACGACCGCATTGTCGCGCTGCACGTCGTAGGCGGCCGTGTTGTATTCCTTGTGGTTGGCCGGGCAGTGGTAGCACTCGCGGTTGTTCTGGAAGACGACCTTCCAGTTGGCCTTCACCACGTATTCGACCGTGTGCGCGATCTTGGCGCGCTCGATGGCGTGCGGCTTCATCTTGCGCCGGATCGTGTCGGCGGCCTCGGTGAAGTCCGGCGGGTCGTCGGAAAGCGAGAAGAACAGCAGGCCGCCTGCGTCGATCAGCTTGACCGGGCGCAGGCCGAGTTCGGACCGGTCGACGCCGAACTCCTTTTTCGTATCGAGCATCAGGCCGCCGTCGAGGCGGTACGTCCATTTGTGGTAGGGGCACGCGAGCACGCTCGAATGGCCGTGCTCGGTCAGGCACACCTTCGAGCCGCGATGGCGGCAGACATTATGGAAGGCGCGGATGACGCCGTCCTGCCCGCGCGCGACGACGATTTCCGCACCCGCGAGCGAATAGGTCATCCAGTCGCCGGGATTGGCGACTTCGAACGAATAGCCGACGAAAATCCAGTGCCGGTGATGGATGCGCGCGACGTCGGCGGC
>JBIKWI010000132.1:0-9935 GCA_044356395.1 Tagaea sp.
CGAAGCTGATGGGCGAAGAGGCGATCGCCGACGAGACCGCGCGCATCGAGGCGGCGATCGGCGAGCTTTCGGCACGCTGCGAAGCGATCGTCATCGACACGCCGGGTTCCGACCAGACGCTGAGCCGCGTGGCGCACTCGTACGCCGACACGCTGGTCACGCCGATGAACGACAGCTTCATCGATCTCGACCTGATCGCGAAGGTCGAGCCGGTGACGCTGAAGATCATCTGCCCGTCGGCCTATAGCGCGATGGTCTGGGAGCAGCGCAAGGTGCGCGCCAAGCGCAACGGCGAGTCGATCGACTGGATCGTCGTGCGCAACCGCCTGCACGCGGTCGACGCGCGCAACAAGCGCAACATGGGGTCCGCTCTCGACGCGCTGTCGCGCCGCTTCGGCTTCCGCCAGGCGGTGGGGCTGGGCGACCGGGTCGTGTTCCGCGAGCTGTTCCTGTCCGGCCTCACGCTGCTCGACCTGCGCGAGCGCGGCATCCAGACGCCGTTGACGATGAGCCACGTCGCCGGCCGCCAGGAAGTGCGCGGCATGATCCAGGCGATCGGCCTGCGCGAGGCGCCGGTACCCGTAGCCGTCCCGACGGCCTTGCCGGCCTCCCCCTAGCGCCGGGCCGTCCGGACGCCTATCTCTAGAGTCATGTCCGACCGGAACCTCCCGACCAGATCGACGCGATCCGACGTCGCGGCCTTTCTCGCGAAAGCCAAGTCGCTGCCCGTTCCCGCCGCGGCGGCAGCACGGCGCGGCCGGCTGGTCTTCGCGATGGACGCGACCGCCAGCCGCCAGCCGAGCTGGGAACGGGCCGCGCGCATCCAGGGCGAGATGTTCCTCGCCACGCGCGATCTGGGCGGCATCGAGATCCAGCTCGTGCATTACGGTGGCCTCGTCGATTTCGTCGCCTCGCCGTGGGTATCGAGCGGGGCGGAGCTGGTCGAGCGCATGGGCCGCGTGCGCTGTGCGTCGGGCGAGACCCAGATTGCCAACGTGCTGCGCCATGCGCTCGCCGAAACCAAGCGCCGGAAGGTCAACGCGGTCGTCTTCGTCGGCGACGCGGTCGAGGAAAGTGCCGACACGCTCGCCGGTCTTGCCGGCCAGCTCGGCCTCGCCGGCGTGCCGGTCTTCGTCTTCCACGAGGGCGGCGAACCCGTCGCACGCGCCGCCCTTGAGGCCGTCGCGCGCCTGTCGGGTGGTGCCTATTGCCCGTTCGACGCGGGTGCCGCCGACATGCTGAAAGAGCTGCTCGCCGCCGCCGCCGCCTTCGCGGCCGGCGGGCGCGCGGCCCTCGCCGATTTCTCGAAGCTGCGCGGGGCGGCCGCCGGCCGGCTGCTCGCGCAGGTGAAGTAGCGCGATGTTCCTGCTCTATATGCTTCTCGGCCTGGCGATCGCGTTCGTCGTCTGGGCGCTGCTCAAGGGCCTTGCCGAAACGCCGCCGAAGAAGATCGTCGCCGGCGCCAAGATCGCGGGCGCGGGGATCGGCGCCGTGGGCGCGCTGTGGCTGCTGGTGACGGGACGGCTGTGGAGCGTGCTGGCCCTCGGCACGTTCTTCATGCCGCAGCTCGCGCGCCTGTTCAATTCGTGGCGCATCGGCCGGGCGAAGTCGGCGGAACCCGGCGAGGAAGGCTCCGACGTCGAGACCGCCTGGCTCGCCATGCGGCTGGATCACGCGACCGGGGCGATGGACGGGCTGGTGCGCGAGGGCACCTACAAGGGTCGGCTTCTTTCCGAACTCGACGCCGCCGCACTTCTGGCGTTGCTGGCCGAATGCCGGCTCGCAGACCCCGACGCGGGCCAGCTGCTGGAAGCCTATCTCGACCGCACGCATCCCGACTGGCGGGGGGCGTCCGCCGGACCCGGACCGGCCCCGGCTACCGGCCCGATGGACCGGGCGGAGGCCGCCCGCCTGCTCGGCGTACCCGAGACGGCCGACATCGAAACGGTCAAGGCCGCCCACCGCCGCCTGATGCTCAAGGTGCATCCCGACCATGGCGGGTCGGATTACCTCGCCGCCAAGATCAACGAGGCCAAGCGGGTGATGCTGGGCGAGTAGGGGGCAAACTTGCGGGGGCGGGCCGGCTATGGCATTAGCCCCTCGGTTCGCGCGTTATGGCGGCGGACGCAAACACCCTTCCGGGAACCCCGATCCATGAAGCTCCGCGTACGCAAGGCCATCTTCCCCGTCGGCGGTCTGGGCACCCGCTTCCTGCCGGCCACCAAGGCGATGCCCAAGGAGATGCTGCCGGTCGTCGACAAGCCGCTGATCCAGTATGCGGTCGAGGAAGCGCGCGCGGCGGGCATCGAGGAATTCATCTTCGTCACCGGGCGCGGCAAGACGACGATCGAGGACCATTTCGACCATTCCTACGAACTCGAGCACACGCTGGAAAGCCGCGGCAAGACCGCCGAGCTGGAAGCGCTGCGCGCGTGGCTGCCGCCGGCGGGCGACGTCGCCTACACGCGCCAGCAGGTGCCGCTGGGGCTGGGGCATGCGGTGTGGTGTGCGCGCGATCTCGTCGGCGACGAGCCGTTCGCAGTACTCCTCGCGGACGACCTCATCCTCGCCAGGACGCCGGCCCTCAAGCAGATGTGCGACATCTATCCCGAAGTGCGCGGCAACATGGTCGCGGTGATGGACGTCGCCAAGGAGCACACCTCGCGTTACGGCATCCTGTCGCCGGGCAAGGACGACGGACGGCTGGTGCAGGTGAAGGGCCTCGTCGAGAAGCCCAAGCCCGAGGCGGCCCCCTCCACGCTCGCGGTCATCGGACGCTACATCCTCGAACCCGCCGTGTTCGGCTTCCTCGACCGCAAGACCAAGGGGGCGGGCGGCGAGATCCAGCTCACCGACTCGCTGATCCCGATGATCGGCACCAGCCCGTTCCACGGGTTCCGCTTCGAGGGCCAGCGCTTCGACTGTGGCGACAAGATCGGCTTTTTCGAGGCCCAGATCGCCTTCGCGCTCGACCGCGCCGACCTCGGTGCCGCCGCCAAGGCCGTGGTGAAGCGGTACGCCTGAACGTCTGGCGGCTGCCGGGCGTGAATTAAGGCATTTCAAAGGCTTGTCGGGATTCGGGCGTCGAATCACTCGACTTCCGGCCGCTGTCTTGGTACCCACCCGCGCGCCCGCCTGCAAGGGAATGGGCCGTGCCGGCGCGGCGTTGTGCGCGCGTGGGTCCTGGGGTTCGTCGCGAGGGTCGTCAAAATGCGTATCGTCATGGTCGGCACCGGCTACGTGGGTCTGGTGACGGGAGCCTGCTTCTCCGAATTCGGCGTCGATGTCGTGTGCGTCGACAAGGACGAAGCCAAGATCGCGCGCCTGAAGGCGGGCGGCATCCCGATCTTCGAACCGGGCCTCGACAAGCTCGTCGAGACGAACGTCAAGGCCGGCCGCCTCAGCTTCACGACGAACCTCGTCGAAGCAGTACCGGGTGCCGATGCGGTGTTCATTGCGGTCGGCACGCCGTCGCGCCGCGGCGACGGGCATGCCGACCTGTCGTACGTCTACGCGGCGGCCGAGGAAATCGGCCGCGCGCTGACCGGCTATGCCGTCGTCGTGACCAAGTCGACCGTACCCGTGGGCACGGGGCGCGAAGTCGCGCGCCGCATCCGCGCGGTGCGCCCCGACGCGCAGTTCGACGTCGCCTCGAACCCGGAGTTCCTGCGCGAGGGTGCCGCCATCGGCGACTTCATGCGCCCCGACCGCGTCGTCATCGGCTGCGAGAGCGAGCGCGCGCGCGAGGTGATGCGCCAGCTCTACCGGCCGCTGTACCTGATCGAGACGCCCATCGTCTTCACGTCGCTGGAGACGTCGGAGCTGATCAAGTACGCGGCCAACACGTTCCTTGCCGCCAAGATCACGTTCATCAACGAGATCGCCGACCTGTGCGAGAAGGTCGGTGCCGACGTGCACGACGTCGCAAAGGGCATCGGGCTCGACGGGCGCATCGGCAAGAAGTTCCTGCATCCCGGCCCCGGCTACGGCGGCTCGTGCTTCCCGAAGGACACGCTGGCGCTGGTCAAGACGGCACAGGACTACGGGGCCCCGCTGCGCATCATCGAGACGGTCGTCGACATCAACGACCGGCGCAAGAAGCGCATGGCCGAAAAGGTCGTCGCGGCATGCGGCGGCTCGGTCAAGGGCAAGACGGTGGCCGTGCTCGGCCTGACGTTCAAGCCCAACACCGACGACATGCGCGACAGCCCGTCGCTGGACATCCTGCCGGCCCTGCAGGCGGCCGGTGCCCGCGTCGTCGCCTACGATCCGGAAGGCATGCACGAGGCCAAGCACATGCTGCCGGGCGTGGAACTGGCGGCCGATGCCTATGCCGCGATGGACGGGGCCGACGCGCTGGTCATCGTCACCGAGTGGAACCAGTTCCGTTCGCTCCAGCTCGACCGCGTCAAGAAGCTGATGAAGGCGCCGGTCGTCGTCGACCTGCGCAACGTCTATTCGCCGGCCGACATGGCGGCCGCGGGCTTCGACTACCACTCGATCGGCCGTCCGCGCACCGCCAAGGGGACAGGGGCCGGCGAATGACCTTCCGCCACGCCTTCGAGGCGACGATCCTCCGCGAATACGACGTGCGCGGCATCGTCGGCAGGACGCTGCACGAGGCCGACGCCTACGCGATCGGCCGCGGCTTCGGCTCGGCCCTCGTCGACAAGGGCGGAAAGCGCGTGGCGGTGGGCTGGGACGGGCGGCATTCGTCGCCGGCGATGGCGGCGAAGGTCGCGGCCGGGCTCGCCGATTGCGGACTTGAAGTGCTGCGCAGCGGGCTCGGACCCACGCCGCAGCTTTACTATGCCGTGCGCGAGAATCATCTCGACGGCGGCGTGATGATCACCGGCTCGCACAATCCGGCTGATTACAACGGCTTCAAGATGATGCTGGCCAAGGCGTCGTTCTGGGGGGCCGACATCCAGGCGATGGGCAAGCGCACGGCGGCGGGCGACGTCGCCACCGGCAAGGGCACGGTTTCCGACATCGCCGTCCACGCCGCCTATATCGAGCGCCTGCTGCGCGACTATCCCAGGGATGCCCGCCCGCTCACCGTCGTGTGGGATGCCGGGAACGGCTCGATGGGCGACGTGCTCGTCGCGGTCGTCAAGCGCCTGCCGGGCCGCCACATCCTGCTCAACGAGAAGATCGACGGCAATTTCCCGGCCCACCACCCCGATCCGACGGTCGCCAAGAATCTCGTCCAGATGCAGGAAGCGGTCCTGCGCGAGAAGGCCGACCTTGGTATTGCGTTCGACGGCGACGGTGACCGCATCGGCGTCGTCGACGGGCAGGCCCGCATCCTGTGGGGCGACCAGCTGATCGCCGTGCTCGCGTCCGAGATCCTTGCCCGCCTGCCGGGTTCGACGATCATCGCCGACGTCAAGGCAAGCCAGGTGCTGTTCGACGAGATCGCGCGCATGGGCGGCAAGCCGCTGATGTGGAAGACCGGCCATTCGATCATCAAGACCAAGATGGTCGAGACGGTAGCCCCGCTGGCGGGCGAGATGTCGGGCCACATCTTCTTCGCCGACGGCTGGTACGGCTTCGACGACGCGATGTATGCGGCCCTGCGCCTGCTCAAGATCCTGTCGACCGGGCCCACGACGCTGGCCCAGTTCCGCGACCGCATGCCCGCCGTGGTCAACACGCCCGAGCTGCGCTTCCCCTGCGCCGACACGCGCAAGCGCGGCGTGGTGGAAGAGGTGGCCGCGCGCCTGAAGGCCGCAGGCGCCACGTTCAGCGACGTCGACGGCGTGCGCGTCAACACCGCCGACGGCTGGTGGCTGCTGCGCGCGTCGAACACGCAGGACGTGCTCGTGGCGCGCTGCGAGGCGAAGAGCGAGGCGGCCCTTGCAAGGCTGCGCGTCGACCTCGAAGCCCAGCTCGGCAAGTCGGGCGTGGCCCTGCCCCAAGACGCGGCTGCCGGGCACTGATGCGTTTCTTCTTCTACGGTACGCTGGTCGACCCGGACGTGCGCCGGGCCGTGCTGGGGCGGCTTGCGCCCGAAGCGGTCGAACCCGCCACGCTGCCCGGCTGGCGACGTTTTGCCGCGAAGGGCGTGACCTTTCCCATCGCGCGCCCCGATCCGAAAGCGGAGATCGAAGGCGTGCTCGCGCGGGGCCTGTCCGCCGCCGCCGGGCGTCTGCTCGATGCCTATGAAGGCGATGGCTACCGACGCACGAAGGTCGAAGTCGTCGCCGCCGGCAAGCCGGTCGCAGCACTCCTCTATGTCGACGACGGCAGCGGCACGCTGGTGCCGACGCCGGCTGCGTGGGAGTACGCGACATGGGTGAAACGCGACAAGCGGGCGTTTCTGGCGAAGCTCAGGACGCAGGTCATCGCGCCGCGTTGAAACTGCCGCCGCGCTGCGCGCGGCGACGCTTTGCTTCAATTCGTGGGTGCCCGGCGAAAGCCGGGCATCCACGACTTTCATACCGAATGACTACATAAGTATTTATAGTTGTATTTAATCCTTCATCAGGATATAAGCCTCGCATCGGCCGGGACCTTCCGGTCGTGCGCTGTTTGACATCGTGAAAATGACGGCCGCAAAGTTTGGCTGACGGTCAGGCAAATCGGTAACCGTCAACCGGCTTTCAAGCAATTCCAACGGGATGCGCGTTGACGGTCAACACCCGTCAACTCCGCGTCAACCGGCCTTGCGCATGCCAGTACCCAGCATGCCGGCCTTGGCGAGGATCGCCGCGATCTCGCGCCGGTCGGAATCGTCGACGCCGAGCTGCGGCTCGCGGCACATGGCGGACGGGAAGATGCCCTGGAGCTTGAGGGCTTCCTTCATGCGCGGGCGGAAATCGCGGATCGGCGGGCGCCAGCACCAGCGGGCCAGCGGGCCGAGCTTGTCCCAGATCGCCTTGCCGGCCGAGATGTCGCCCCGCTTCACGGCCGCATGCATGGCGACCAGTTCGGCGGTGGCCGTGCCGCCGAAACCGATCAGCGCGCCGTCGCAGCCCATCACCATCGCCTCGAAAATGAATGTGTCGCTGCCCGTCAGCACGCCGATGGGCCGTTTGAGCTTCGCCGCACCGTCGATGGTAAGCAGTGTTTGCGCAACGTCGAAGGAGGATTCCTTGATCGCGACGAGCTGCGGGATCTCGGCGATGGCGCGCAGGATCTCGGGCGTGTAGTCCGGCCCCCAGTTCTTCGGGAACTGGAAGCAGATGATCGGCAGGCCCGAGGCTTCGGCGATCGCGCGGTGGTAGCGCACGATCATCTCTTCGGGCACCGGTGCGCCCGAGAAGGTGGGGAAGGGCGGGAAGATCGCGAAACCTTCCACGCCCGCATCGCGCAGCTTCGCGGCCTTGGCCGCCGCCGCCTTCGTCGAGCCCGCGACGATGCCCGACAGGAACGGCACGCGGCCGCCGATACCGGCCCGGCACACGCGCACGACCTCGAACTGCTCTTCCTCGGTCAGCGAGACCACTTCCGAGGCGTCCATGTTCATCGCGATGGCGGCCGGCTTCTGGCCGGCGATCCAGTCCATGTAGCGTTCGAGCGTGGCCCAGTCGACCGACTGGTCGTCGTGCATGGGCAGCAAGGGGGCGGCGATCACGCCGGTGAACGGACGCTTCAGCATCGGAAACACTCCTTCAGTAGCGGATCACGCCGTGGCGCATGAAACGCTCGGTGATCTCCTCGACATATTCGGCGAAACGCTTGCCCGCGATGACGTCCTTGTCGCGCGGGCGCGGCAGGTCGATGGGCACGATGCGGTCGATCTTGCCCGGACGCGGCGTCATCACGACGACGCGGTCGGCAAGTGCCACCGCCTCGCCGATGGAGTGCGTGACGAACACCATCGTCTGGCGGCGTGCGAGCCACAGCTTCTCGAGGTCGATGCGCATCTGCTCGCGCGTCAGCGCGTCGAGCGCGCCGAACGGCTCGTCCATCATCACCAGCGGCGGATCGTGGATGAGGGCGCGCACGATGGCCGCACGCTGGCGCATGCCGCCGGAAAGTTCGCGCGGCAGCCGGTCGAAGAAGTCGCCGAGGCCCACGTCGCGCAGCAGCTGTTCGGCGCGCGCCCGGAAGGGCTTGGGGTCGATGTCGCGCAGCTCCAGCTGGATCAGCACGTTGTCGATGACGTTGCGCCATTCGAGCAGGACGGGGCTCTGGAACACGATGCCCAGTCTCGTCTGGGGCCCGCGTACCTCTTGCCCTTCGAACTTGACCGAGCCCTCGCTGTGCGAAAGCAGCCCGGCGACGATCTTCAGTAGCGTGCTCTTGCCGCAGCCGGACGCGCCGACGATCGCGACGAACTCGCCGCGCGGAATCTTCAGGTCCACGCGCTCGATGGCATGCGTGGTCTTCTCCTCGCGCCGGAACACATGGCGCAGGCCTTCGATCTCGATATGCGCGTCAGCCGCCCCGGCGCTGGCCGGGGCGGTGACGGTTTCTTGAGAACCGCCGTCGATCACTGCGGCAGGAACTCGTTCGTGTGGAACGCGGTCCAGGTCTCCTTGGTCTCGAGTTCGCGGTACTTCCTCAGCAGGTCAATCGTCTGGTTCCAGTCGGCTTCCGCACCCCGGCCGATGCGGCCCTTGCTGTTGGGCGAGTCGAGTAGTTCGAAATCGACCATCATCTGGTCCCTGGTCGACTGGCGGTTGAGGTCGGGTTTCACCTTCATCGCCGCGTCGACGGCGGCATCCGGGTTCTTGCGCGCCTCTTCCCACGACTTGACCGACGCGCGCAGGAAGCGGCGGATCATGTCGGGCTTGGCCTTGATCGTGGCGTTGCTGGCAAGGATCGTCATGCCCACGATGTTCGCCCCGTGGTCGGCATAGCGCAGGGCCGCCGGTTCCTGCCCGCGGTACTTGATCAGGAAGTACTGGTCGTCCGCGCCGCCGAGGAGCGCGTCGGCGCGCTTCTCCAGCACCGTCACGACCTTCGCCGCCGGATCGACCTGCACGAAGCGGATCTTGCTCATGTCGAGATTGTTGTGCGCGGCGAGTGCGCGGAAGAGCTGGCCCAGCGGATCGCCCGGCGAGACGGCGAGCGACTTGCCTTCGAGGTCCTTGGGCGTCTTGATGCCGGTCGAGGCGAGCGAGACGACCGCGAAGCCGGTCGAGTTCAGCAGCGACTTGACCGACTTGATCTCGACGCCCTTGGCGATGGCCGACACGACGCTGGACGAGTCCGCCATGCCGAACGTGTCCGAGCCGGCACCGACGACTTGCACCGTGTTGGCCGAGCCGCGGCCCTCGTTGATCGTGAGGTCGATGCCCTCGGCCTTGAAGAAGCCGCGCTCGACGCCGTAGTAGTAGGGCACGTGCAGCCCGCCCAGATACCAGTTGAGGCGCAGCGACACGGCCTCCTGTGCCGATGCGGGGCCCGCCACGACCGCGAATGCGGCGGCAAGGCCCAGGATCAGGTTTCGAAGTTTCATTGGTTTCCTCCTGTCGTCTTTTTTTATGGGCTCAGTTCGGCGTGGGCCCGGCGGCGTTCTGCGAAACGTGCCAGGGGATGGTCAGCTTCTCGATGAGTTCGACCGTGTAGTAGAGCGCCAGGCCGATGGCGCTGAGCACGACGATGATGGCGAACACCATCGGCGTCTCGAGATTGCCGTTGTACTGCAGCAGCAGGTAGCCGAGGCCGCGGTCGGACGCGACGAACTCGGCGACGAGGGCGGCGGTCGCCGAAAGGGCCGCACCCACCTTCAGACCCGTGAAGATCTCGGGCAGTGCCTGCGGCAGGCGGATGCGCACGAACATCTTCCAGCCGCCCGCACCCGTCGTGCGCGCGAAATCCATGATCTCGGGATCGACCGACTTGAAGCCCGCGATGCTCGACACGACGATCGGGAAGAACGACAGCAGGAAGACGATCAGCAGCTTGGGGAAATAGCCGAAGCCGAACCAGATGATGAACAGCGGCGCGATGGCGATCTTCGGGATGATCTGCAGGAAGAC
>JBIKWI010000309.1:0-2778 GCA_044356395.1 Tagaea sp.
GCGGACAGCTCGACGCCTTCGAGGTCGGTGCCATCGAGATTGGCACCGATCATCGTCGCACCGCCGAGGCTGGCCGCCGGTGCCCGGCCGATCACCCGTCCGTTCGCATCGACGCGTTCGGCGGACGATAGACGGGCCTTCGACAGGTTGGTTCCGACAAGCGATGCATGGGACAGGTTTGCACCGGCGAGATCGACTTCCGACAGGTCGGCGCCATCGAGGCAGGTCCGCACGAAGGATGCAGCGCCGAGCGTCGCGCCGCAAAGGCACGCACCGGACATGTCGGCGTCATCGAAGTTCGCGCCGCGAAGATCGAGCCACTGAAGATTCACGCCTGCAAGATTTTCGCCGTTGAACGACGCGCGCTTGCCGGCAGCACCCGATGACATGAGCCATTCGACATGCAGACCGGCGACCTCTTGGACCCGGTCGGCCGTCAAGGCCGGCGACCGCGTGGCGAGATTCTGCCATGCTTCCTGCACTGTCCGCGTGAGCCGGGCACCGGAGATGTTTGCTCCGGAGATCCGCGCGCCGCGCAGATCGCACCCGGAAAGGGAGGCGCCGCACAGCCGCGCACCCGTCAGATCGGCACCTTTCAGATTGGCGCCGTCGAGCCGCGCACCCGAGAGGTCGGCGCCGCGGAAACATGCATCTTCGAACTCCGCGTCCGCGCACTCGGCACCGATCAGCGAGGCTCCGGAGAAATCCGCGCCCCGAGCTTTCGCATAGCCCAGATGCGCACCGGCGAGATCCGCGGCGGCCATGCTGGTCCGGGCGTCGGGCGAGCCGTTCAGATTGGCCTCGCGCATGTCGCAACTCGTGAGCTTGGCGCCGTTCAGCATCGCGCCGCGAAGATCGGAACTACGCAGCGAGCTTCCGGTGACGTCGCAGTCGACGAGGACCGCATCGCGCAGGTCACTGTGCGAGATGTCGCAGTCGCGCAGTGTGGCGCCGACGAACGAAGCCTTGCGCAGGATGGCCGCCGACAGCGTGAGATTGGTCGCGACGATTCCGTCGAGGCGGTGTCCCGTGAGATCGAGCCTGGCATCTGCAGATCGTCCCATCAGATAGGCGGTGTGAGTCCTTGCCGCCTGCGCGAATTCCGTCGAATCCATCTGGCCGCCCTCTCGTTGCCGTGGACGGATCGTGCTGGACCCGGCTACCGGCAGCACAGCCAACCACAGAATTGTGCGGGATTCGATGACAGTTCCGGAGGATTCCGGCGTCCCGGATCAACAGACTGTTTCAAAAAGGGAAACAGTATCTATCGCTCGTCAAGCCCTGGCCACGTTCTCGACGTACCAGCGATAGGCGTGGGCGAGGCCGGGCTCGAGCTCGTATTTCGGCCGCCAGCCCAGCGCCATCAGGCGCGACGGGTCGGTGAGCTTGCGCGGCGCCCCGTTCGGCTTCGCGGTGTCGAAGGCGAGCGTGCCGGCGTAGCCGGCGACCTTGCACACCGTGCGCACGAACTCGGCGATCGACACTTCCTTGCCGGTGCCCACGTTGAACGCGTCGAGGCCGGAATAGGTCTTCATCAGGAACACGCAGGCGTCGGCAAGATCGTCGACATGCATGAACTCGCGCAGGGCCGAGCCGTCGCCCCACACCGGCACGCTGGCGTCGCCCGCGAGCTTGGCGCGATGCACCTTGGCGATGGTGGCGGCGGGCACGTGGCCCATCTCGAGGTCGTAGTTGTCGTTCGGCCCGTAGAGGTTCGTCGGCATGCAGGCGATGAAGTCGACGCCGTACTGCTTCTTGTAGGCCTGGCACATCTTGAGGCCGGCGATCTTGGCGATCGCGTACCACTCGTTGGTCGGCTCGAGCGGGCCGGTCAGCAGCGCGTCCTCGCGCATCGGCTGGGGTGCGAGACGCGGATAGATGCAGGTCGAGCCGAGGAACAGCAGCTTCCGCACGCCGGCCTTGAAGGCGCCGTGGATCACCGCGTTCTGGATCGCGAGGTTATCGTAGAGGAACTCGGCGGGCCGCGAATTGTTGGCGTGGATGCCGCCCACGCGCGCGGCGGCAAGGAAGACCGCATCGGGCTTTTCGCGCGCGAGCCAGTCTTCCACGGCCGTCTGGCGCGTGAGATCGAGTTCGGCCTTGGGTGCCGTCAGGACCGTGCAGTTCTCCGACGCGAGGCGCCGCACGAGGGCGGCCCCCACCATGCCGCGATGGCCCGCGACGAAGACGCGCTTGCCGGCGAGGCTGAAGGGCTCAGGCCGAGCGGTCATTGCGGTGGCGTTCGCGTTCGACGAGCCGTAGGTCGGACTCCACCATCTCCTTCACCAGGTCGCGGAAGCTCGTCTTGTGCTTCCAGCCGAGCTTGGTGCGCGCCTTGGTCGGATCGCCGAGCAGGTAGTCGACCTCCGTCGGGCGGAAATAGCGCGGATCGATCTCGACGAGAATCTCGCCGGTCTTCGCGTCGAGCCCCTTCTCGTCGACGCCCTTGCCCTTCCACTCGATCGGCCGGCCGATCTGGGCAAAGGCGATGTCGACGAACTGGCGCACGGTCTGCGTCTCGCCGGTGGCGAGCACGTAGTCGTCGGCCTCCGGCTGCTGCATCATCAGCCACATGCCTTCCACGTAGTCGCGCGCGTGGCCCCAGTCGCGGAAGCTGTCGATGTTGCCCAGATAGAGCTTCTTCTGCATGCCGAGCTTGATGGCGGCCGCCGCCCGGCTGATCTTGCGCGTGACGAACGTCTCGCCGCGCGTCGGGCCCTCGTGGTTGAACAGGATGCCGTTCGACGCGTGGATGCCGTAGGCCTCGCGGTAGTTGAC
>JBIKWI010000310.1:0-2772 GCA_044356395.1 Tagaea sp.
GCGCAACGTCGCCCAGCTTTCCGGCGGCCAGCGCCAGCGCGTGGCGCTGGGCCGGGCGCTGGCGGTCGATCCGTCGATCCTGCTGCTCGACGAGCCGCTTTCCAATCTCGACGCACGCATCCGCGAGGACGTGCGCCACGAGATCAAGGCGCTGCAGAAGAATCTCGGCATCACCGCGATCCACGTCACGCATGACCGCGAGGAGGCCATGGTCATGGCCGACCGCATCGTGATCCTCGATGCCGGCACGATCGCCCAGGTCGGCCCGCCCGAGACGATCTACAACGCCCCCAACTCGCCCTTCGTCGCCGCCTTCATGGGGGCGACCAACGTGGTGCGCCTTTCCGGTGTGCGGCGCGGCGATTCCATCGACATCGCCGAAGGTCCCGGCAACCGCGCCACAACGCTGCGCAAGGCGCCACCCGACGGGTTCGAGCGCGGCGAGCTTGTCGCGCACTTCCGCTCGGAAGCGGCTGAACTTGCCGATGGTGCTTCGCTCGATGCCGGCGCCCTGATGCTGCCGGGGCGCATCGTTCAGGCATCGTACCCCGGCGGGGTGTGGCGCTATGCGGTCGCGGTGGGCGACAGCCAGTACATGGTCGACGACCCGGACAGGCGCGAACTGGGCAGCAAGGTCGCCGTGCGCGTGCCCGCCGAAGCCTTGCATCTCTACCCGGCACCGGTGTCGCGAAACTGACACGGGGCCAGCCTTACAAGACAAGCCGACGGGCGGGACCGGAAGCCCGACGGCAGAACCAGACCGGTCGAAGATGGAGGAACTGATGAAAAGACGGACGATGATGGCCGCCGCGATGGCGGCAGGCGCCATCCTGGCGACGACGGGCGGGGCCAGCGCCCAGCAGGTCAATCTCAACGTGATGACGGCAGGCGACCAGAACATGGTCGACTACATCACCGAGTTCCTCGGGCCGATGTTCGAGAAGGCCAACCCGGGCGTGAAGGTCCGCGCGGTAGGTACCGGCCCCGGCGACGCCGGCTCGCAGCGCATCTGGGAGCGCCTCGAGGCGCAGAAGAAGGCGAACTCGGCCACCGTCGATGTCGACGTTGCCGTCGTGCACCAGAAGATGGCCGGCCAGATGGTCAAGGACGGCATGCTGTCGAAGTACCGCACGCAGGTCTCGACCGGCGGCATGGCGACCAACGACGTGACGAAGAACGCGCTGGGCGTGAATGTCGACGGCTACGTGATCCCGATGTTCAACAGCCAGATCGCCATCGCCTACAACCCCGACAAGGTGAAGACCGCGCCGGCGACCTACGACGACCTCGTCGCCTACGCGGCCGCCAATCCCAAGCGCTTCGGGCACAACGGCATCCGCGGCGGCATGTCGGGCGTCGGCTTCGTGTTCGGCTGGCTCTACGCCTATGCGCCGCAGCCTGCCAAGCTCATCGAAGGTCCCTATGACGACGCGACGGTGGCGGCCCTGACGCCGGCGCTGCAGAAGCTCAAGGCGTTCAACGCGACCTCGACGATCACGCCGGGCAATGCCGGCACGCTCGACGCGCTCAACCGCGGCGAGATCGACATGGGTCCGGTGTGGATGGACATGTTCTACACCTGGCAGGCCGAAGGGCGTCTTTCGCCCAAGCTGAAACTGACGCTGCTCAAGACCGGCCTGCCGGGCCAGCCGATGTACTATGTGGTGCCGGAAAAGTCGGCCCACGCGGCGGTCGCGCGCAAGTTCGTCGAACTCGCCACCTCGCCGCAGGTCCAGGCCAAGGGCATCGTCGAGCGTTTCAACTGGCTGCCGGGCATCGACGCCAACCACGTCCAGCAGCATCTCGACGCCAAGATCTGGGAGAAGCTGTTCAAGGACGTGCCGCCCGACATGCTCAAGACCATGGGCAAGCCGATGCCGCAGGCGGACTACTTCACCAAGATCCAGGAGCAGTACGAGAAAGTCGTCCTGAACTGATCTGAAGGATCGGGACCGGCGCCATCGCGGCACCGGTCCCGTTTTTCCGATGGGTCCCAACCGCAACATCTCGATCCTGCTCGTGGTGCCCGCACTCCTCGTCGTGGCGGCGCTGTTCATCTATCCGCTCGGCTTCTCGCTGGTCGGCGCCTTCCAGGACAAGCAGGCCGCCTGGACGCTCGCCAATTTCGGGCGTGCGTGGGAACTCTACCGGCTCGACACGGCCTTCACGGTCGTCATCATCGTGCTGTCGTGCGTGCTGATCGCACTCTTTTCGGTCGCCATCGGCGGCTACCTGACGCTCGGCGAAAGCCCGCTCGCCAAGGCAATCCTGTCGTTCCTCTACCGCTGGCCGCTCTTCATCCCGTTCATCGTCGCCGCCCAATGCATGCGCACCTTCATCGGGCGCAACGGCATGATGAACATGACGTTCGTCTATTTCGGCATCATCGACATCGAGCAGGCGCAGAGCTTCCTCGACTGGCGCGGCATCGTCATCACCTTCGTGTGGAAGCAGACGCCGTTCGTGGCCTTGATGGTGTCGGGCGCCATGGCCGGGCTCGACCGCTCGACGATCGAGGCGGCGCGCAACCTGGGCGCTTCGCGCCTTCGCATCCTGGTCGAGATCCTGGTGCCGCAGGTCTCGCGCACGCTTGCCGTCGGCCTCGTGCTGTCGTTCGTCACGATGATGTCGGTGCTGTCGGTGCCACTGATGCTGTCGGGCCAGAGCCCGTCGATGCTGACGGTCAACATGGCCTGGCGCATCAATTCGGTCGGCGACTACGGCACGGCCAACGCGCTCGGCTTCGTGTCGTACCTGATGACCGGCTTCGCC